>USPF01000061.1 GCA_900556555.1 uncultured Blautia sp. | reverse complement strand
GGGCCTGCGATTCGCCTGCGAAGGCGGCCTGCAGGTTCTTTTCCGTCTGCGTGCCATCTGAAAACTTTTCTAGGTTATCTTCGATTCTTCCGTCTGCCAGGGAAATTGTAAACTCTTTTACAAAATCATTTACCTTGTCTAAGCTATAGGCACCGGAATCAAGTCCGTTTTGCATGATTGTGAACATTTCTTTTGCACTGAATCCCGCCTGGTGATACAAAGAACCGTATTCTGCAATGTTGTCAGCAAGTTCCCCTGATTTATCCAATCCATTTTGAGCACCTTTCGCCATAAGGTCAAAGGCTTCTTCGGAAGATGCACCCATTTCTCCAATCAAAACGTCTACGCCACGGATGGTCTCGCTTAAATCCATATCAAACACATCTCTCATAGCAATGCCGTTCTCTGTCATGGATTTTAGTTTTGATGGGTCGAGCTCTCCGGTGTACTGTTTTACCAGAGCCATTGACTTTGCTACATCATTGATATCTTCTCCGTAATTGTTTTTGTTTAGGTCGTCCATCACAGTCTTATATTGCCTCATCTCTGCTGCGGTAGCCCCTGTGCTGGCCTGTAATTGCCTCTGAGCTGATTCAATGTCCATGGTAGCCTTTCCCATGGAAGCAGCACCTTCTTTTGCCGCATCCATCATGGAATCCACCAGATTTTCTTTTATCATGGTACCAAAGCTAATTGTAACCTTTTCCGCTTCTTTTACTTCTTTTCCATACTCATCTATGGATTTTGCACATTTGTCTGTTGAGGAAGCAGCTTCCTCCATATATTTAGCGTTTTTACTTACCTCTCTGGTTGCCTTTATGACCTGTGTTTCCGCAGTGTTTAGCTTAGCTTCCCAGTCCTTTACCCGGTTTCCAGCTGTTTGGTAATTTCTGTTCCCTTTTTCGATTGCTTTCGCTACATCTTCCAGAGCCTTTTCTTCCTTCTGAAGCTCTTTTTCCAGGGCACTTACAACCGCCTCCTGGCTTTTCATTGCCTGTTCTGAAGAATTTCCAGCCTTTTTCATGGCTTCCATTCGCTCTGTTGCAGACTTATATTCTTCCTGTAGTTCCTGCAGTTTTTTCTGGTGAGTGTCCTGCATTCTGTTCAGGGTTTCAATTCCTTTTCCAACACTATCGTAACTCTCCCTAGCATGATCCAGTGCTTTCGCTGTCTCTTTTTCTTTATTTTTATGTTCCTCTAGGATTTTCGAAAGAACATCATGCTTCTTTGTTAGAGATTCCAGGGAATTCTGTTGCCCTTCGCTTTGTGCTTCCACTAATTTCATTTCAGATTTTAGTGTGTTTAATGCTTTGTTACAATTGGTAACATTCTCTTTAAATTCCCGCTCTCCATCCAGTGCGATAATTGCACCTATCTTCTTTGCCGCCATTTTCTCACCTTCCTTCTGCAATAAATAACATAAAAAGAGCACCTACCGTTCTAATGATAGATGCTCTTTCAACGTTATTTTCTTTTAATTTCAAATGTCAGGAATGGTTTATTCCTAATTTTCTTCCATACGCACCACCCTAAATAAATAGGTAGTATAATAAATAACAATTCCGGAAGCCACAGAACCAAGCCAAGCACTATGACCCAGACAATAAGCTGTAAGAGTATTTTTAGTTTTGCCATATCCCCATGACCTCCTTTTTCTTTTATTATACTACCTTGACGTTTATAAGTCCATAAGGGAAACTTCTTTTTCCTGTTCTATAAACAGGCATTTCTTTGTCTTAAAATTATGATACCACTTGAAGTGCCGGTACATTTCAAACCATTTTCCATAATACATACGGGATATCTCTTTTTCTGTATATCCAATCTGCATCCCGATGAAGACAATCCACGAAAAATCTATTCCTGGGTCTTCTTGGTCTCCGGATTCTGCTCGGTCTGGCTCTTCGGATTTATGGTAAAAAAACAGCGGTAAAACTCATCATGGAGCTGGTTCGCAACACGGATCACAGAGTCCCCAACCTTTCTTGCAAGTTCTTTCCTTGTATATTTCATAGGAGTTCTGCCTTCTAATTCCGCTGTAATCTCTTCCCCTTCGTTGACCATGAAGAAAAGTGCAGCACTTACCTTTTTCATATCCGGGAATTTTACCTTGTACTGTACTTTTTCGAGTTCTTCTCCTAGTTTTTCCACTGGATCTTCTTCGCTTCCTTCTCCCAGTTCTTCTTCCAACGCTTCTTCGATTTCATCTTTTTTTTCTTCGATTTTCTCTACCGTAATGAGTCCTTTTTCAAACTCGTTCAAAGAATCGAATTCATTTTGAATTTCTTCCAGCACAAGGAGGTCGCATTTTATTGGGTATTTTTTTCCCTGTAATTCAATTTCATTTAATTTTTCAAACATACTTTACTCTCCTTTTGCGGTAACGCTTGCCAGTCCTGCTTTTCTTGCTTTTTTCTCCTTTGTAATTTCTACAATCAGAATTTTTTCACCGGTTTTAGCAGCAATTTCTTCCGTTCCATCCCACGCTGTATAACCAGAACTACATACTGCATCAAAGTAAGGCATCTGTGGGTCTACACCACTTTTGTAAACATATGTATTTTCCCCTGTTTTTGTAGGTGTCACTGTTATTTTAGTCTTTCCATTCGTTAAACCAATGGCGCTTTTTACATCCAATTTTTCCAGCGTATATCCCATTTTTTTATAGATGTAGTTGAACGCATCAACCACTTTTTCAAAAGTTTTTGTGCTCTTCCAGTCTCCTGTGTCTTCTGCAACAGCACGGCCTGTGATAGATGGGGTCTTATATTCGATATTTTCTCCTTTTGTTGCATAATCCTCGTTTGGCTCAGAGAATTTTACTTTATGCAGGAAGTTTCCTGTGAACATCTTCTTTCCGTCTACTTTTTCTACGCTCACCCATCCCATTCCAACATAACCATTTTCATCATCTGCATTAAACAGGATTTCTCCATCTTCCTCTATTTTGTGCCCGAACACAGAAGTTCTTGATTCCTTTGGTATGGTGTTTGTGTTCAAACCGACTTCTGCACTCACAAATTCTTTGTCATACTCAATCTGGACATCATCTGCATTTAAGCTTCCTTCCGCATAAGACGGATTAACAGTGATCCCAATTGCTTTTCCGAATACAAACGGTGTTTCATAAACTCCAAGTCCTGTTCTTGGTGCTACAATTGGTTTTCTAAGTCCTATAAATGCCATAATCTATTCCTCCATTTTTTCTTCAATTTCGCATTCAAATATCAGGTGTCTTTTCTGGTTTTCCACGTCAACGGTTACCTGGGGGAAGGTAAACCCCTGCCGGAACAGGGCCATGCGGATCTGGTTTTGTTCTTTTAAGAAATTTTCTTTTTCCGGAAGGAAGAAGTGTACCTGCACATAAGCAATGACAGCCTCTGGTTCATCATCCGCAAAGGATGTCCCTCTTTGGTCAGCATAATTGTATGTAAAATACTTCTCTCCTGCTCCTTTGTAGGTATCCGGGCTGTATGGATAATGAAATCCCCGGATTGCTTCTACAATGTTTTCAAATGCTGTCAAAACTTCACCTCCTTGTCAAACACTTCCTGCATTTTCTTTAAAGCCTCCGGCTCTGCATTGTTGATACTTTTCTGTATGACTGGTTTTGGCGACTGTCTGCTGTTTCCATATTCAAGGTAAAATAATTTATCCTGATTCCTGACAGCTCCAGAGCCATAGCTTTTTCTGTGCCCAACATACTTCCCGTTTTTTGAATATGCAGCGTGGGATTTCTTTGCATACCGGCCTTTTTTGTCGTCTTTCCCCCTTGCGGTGGATACTGTGAAAACCCCCATTGCATTCTTCCTTGGCTTGTTGTGATGGATGCTGTTAGCCAAAGTCCCCGTTCCATACTTTTTTGTGCTTTTCCGGATAGTGGCTTTCAATTCCTTGTCCATGATATTTGCTGCTTCATTCACCGCTTTCATGGCAATATTGTCAGCATCCATCCCTAGCCGTTCCAGGTCTTTGATAAACTCGTCAATCCCATCAAATTTAAAATTTGCCATCTTCCCTCCTCTGGCATGTGAGGATAATAGTTCCTGATTTATCCTTCCTGTACGTTCTTTTTATGTCGTACAGCAGGTTGCTGCTCTCATCCTTCAAGAATGCTTCTTCTAGGTAATTGCATGCCATTACCTCTATATTCTGATCTGCTGTATATCCTTTCTGTGATGCAAGGGTTTCGTCACTTCTCGTTACATCTGTGTAATTCGCCTGGATTCCACTTTCCCATTGTATCGTTTCTTTTGTCTGGAAACCTTCTTTATCCTGGCCGGAAACAATTTTCCTCGGCAACGCAATGCTTCCTGTCCACATCTTCCATCACCCTCCATCTGCCGGTCCTTCCAGGGCAAGCCTGGATACTTTCTTTCTGTATAGGTCTAAATATTTTTCCGTATCTGTCCTGTCATTTCCCAGGTACGCTTTTACATAGAGTACGATTGCCGTGATAGCCCCTTCGTGCCCACGCACTTCTTCGTTTTCCAGTACCAGTTCCGGGACCCCGGAGGACAGCATGTCGTCTATGCTGTCCTGGATGTATCCTTTTAAATCTTCGTCATAAGCAGTTATCCCGCCTGCTATTCCGCATCTTTTTTTGATCAGATTAAATTTTTCTTCTTTTATGTTCATCCCGTTCTTCCTACGCTACAGAAGTGTCCTCAATGATGATCTGTCCGTTTACAAACGCTTCCTCATCCTTCACTTTGCAGTCTTCCCTTTCAATAGCACGGTACAAAGTCAAGTCTTCTTCAAAAGCATTCAGGTTCCCAGCTACCGCTACATTTGAGATTGTAATAGTTGTCTTTTTCCTGTCAAAGAATTTAATTCCTTCTTTTAAATCTCCGATGATAACCGGAATTTTTCTTTTCTGTGACTCTGTTGTATCAGATGCAATGTCTGCGTTTGGAATTACCACTACCGGCACCCTGGTTGCACCTGCACACAGCACCATTTCCATTGGACTTGCAGGGTTTGGCTGGAGAAGGTATTTTCCATCTGTGTCTTTTAAGGTGTCTAAATACTGCAGCCCATCATCATTGGTAATGATTTTGGATGTCGGTTTAAATGCCTGTCCTAAAGTGACGTTCAATGCCTTTTTGATATCATCCAGGTTTTTTAATTCTGTTTTTTCTTTTGTTTCGACTGCTGCCAAGATGATTTTATTTCTTGTTACCCTGGATTCATCCCCAATCCAATTGATTAAGGTTGCAGCAACATTAGCATCTGAATCTTCAAGCAATTCATTTGTTGCAGGGAAATATCCGGCATATTTGGAAATTTCATATTCCATTCTTTCAAACTGCGGTGTTGCTCCTCCCTGAATCTTAGCTCCCTCTCCTACTTTGCTAAATCCGGTCTGGCTGGAACGTTTTTTATATGTCCTGGCACCTTTATTGGTTGTTACATTTTCTACATCTACCAGATCAATCAAGGATGCCTTTGCTGCTCGTCTTTCCTCGATTTTTGTCTGAATGTCTTCCGGCACAGTATAACCACCGTCTGCCGGTGTTCCTTCCTTCATCTGATTTCGAAAACCAGTTCTAGCCGCATTAGCAAATTCTTTGATTGGATCTTTGTCTACTAAAGGTTTCCCAGCCCCAGGTGTCGCAATGTTCTGTACACCTGTATCATCCAGGTCTTTTAAGATATCAAACTGCTGCTGCATGTTCTTTAACTCTTCCTTCGCCTTTGTAGCCGCATCCAGATTCCCTGCTTCCGCAAGATTCTTTACTTCTACTTTTTTCGCATTGATTTTATCCAGCAATTCTAATAACTTTTTATTCATGTCTTTCTTCTCCTTTTTTTGCATAATAAAAGGACTTAAACTCCATAGAAGTCTAAATCCTTCAATAACTCTTGTTTTGCTTTTTCTTGCACTGCTCTTTCTCTTAATTCATCCGTAAGCCTCATGCCGCTGTAACTATTTGTGAAGTAGCTTTCATTTTTTTCTTCTTTCATGATTTCATCCACGAAACCATATTCTAAGCACTGATTTGCTGTCAGCCATGTTTCCTTGTCCATAAGCCTTAAAATCTCTTCCTGGCTCTTCCCGGACTTTTCTGTGTAAGCTGCTGCCATAGATGCATTCATCTGTTTCAAAATCTCTGCATTCTTCTGCATGTCATGATAATCACCAGATGCACCGTGCATGGAAACATTATGGATCATCACCATTGCGACTGGACTGATTTTATTTTTCCCGGCCATGGCAACAACTCCAGCAGCACTTCCGGCCATGCTCTGGATTACAATGGTCACATTCGGGTTTCCTCTCAACAAGCTATACATCTCTTGTCCTGCCATTACAGAGCCGCCTCCGGAATTTACATGTACTTCTATTTCCTCTCCTGGCTCTGCGTTGATCAGTGCATTTTTTACATCATTTGGGCATGTAGAGTCCCATTCAAACCAATCATAAACCCATTTGTCATCATTGCTTATGATATCTCCTTTCACGTCAATTACTACCACCGTTTTCACCTCCTTTTCTGTACTGCTGCCCTACGTCTGTAATCGGTATATAATTTCCGTTTACCATCAGAATGTCTCCACCCTCTTTACTTGGCAGGTCAAGATATTCTCTTGCCTCATTCGGCATGTAAATTCCATTGTTTACCGCATTTTTTAACATTTCCATCTGCGTCTTGCTGTCTGTCCTCAAGATTGCTTTTTCATTGAATTTATAAAAACACTGGCTTTTCAGTTCTTCCGGGGTCAGTATCTTTGCATTAATCTCCTCTTCATAGCTTTTCAGCCGATAGGACATCGTGTCCACATAAAAAGCCAGTTGCTGCGTCTCACTGTTCGCATAGCTGGCTTTCTCATAATCATTGATCTGGTTTGGTTTAATTCCGAATGCTCCGGCAATCTGCAACGCACTGTATTTCCTAAGTTCAAAAAATTGTGCGTCTGCCATGCTCATATTTAAAGGAGTAAGTGTAAGCCCCAAAGGAACCGGGACTACCTTTCCTGCATTTGCAGACCCTGTCAATTTGTCTGCGAATTTTTTCTGAAGTTTTCTGATTTTATCATCTTCTAAATCCCCAAGGTATTGCATGGCCATGCTTGCCGTTAATCCGTTTTTGTATAGGTTGTTTAAATATTCCTGGCTTTCCCCTGCCCCGTCTACAGTTGCTTTTAATATCTCCCTTACTGGTGCACCCATGAAACCATCAAATGTGTACCATGTCTTAAAATGCATGATTTCGCTATTTCGGAACATGTACTCCTTTCCGGTCTTAGGGTCATTGTACCTGTAATACAGTTCTCCTTTTCCTCCGAACAATCCTATATCATCCATGATAGGAGTCACATAGTTGCTCTGCATTGGCCACAGATCCAGTATTTCATATTCTCCCCCGTATTTCTTTGGATTAAACTTTGTCCGTATCCAGATATATCCATTCCCATAGTGCTGGCAGTTCATTTCTGTTGTTGTCCACAAGGTTGTTGGTGTCATAAAAGGATTTGGCCTTACAGACATTAAAATCCCGGCAGTGGTCGGCTCTGCCCGGATTCTTCCTTTTTCCGTCTGCTGGTAGTATTTCAATGGCATTTTCCCAATGGTTTCCGACATCATTTTTAAACAGGTGAAATAAGTAACCTCAGCCACCGCTTTTTTGCTTCCTGGATGGATGCCGAGCCACCAGAGCAGTTCCTGGTCTTGCAAGCTTACTCCTGCGACCGGCTCTTTTCCTATTCGATTTTTTATTTTTTCTATGATTCCCATTTATCAGTCACCTTCCAAGAATTCATCTATATATTTTTCATACGATTTTGTAAACTCATGATACAGAGCAAGTTTATAGGCACATAGGCTTGCATCCACAGGGTCAATCCTTTTTGTAGTTGCGTCTTTATCAATTTTAATAAGCCCTTTATTCTGCCTGATTACAGCATTGCTCATTGCATAATTTAAAAGTGGATTGTATGTATAAATTACATGCTTGCTATAAACCTGTTCCCTAAATCCTTGTGTGGATTCATTCAGGGATTTATAGCTTTGGAAGACTTCTTCCACATCATACCCGTCTTCTGAAAGGTCCATCATAAGTTTGCTTGCATTTGCCGGATCAAAACACAGACATTCAATTTTCCATTCATTTTCTTTGCAAAAGTCTATCACATATTTCATGACTGCATTCTGGTCTACAATAGGTGTATCTGTAACCGTCAGATAACCCATTCGTTCCCATGCGTCATAATCTACTTTATCCTTTGCTTTTCTTTCGGTCAGCTTCTCCCTGTTTGGTATAAAAGAATGCGAATACACGATATACTTTATGATTTCCTGCCCTGTAGAATCGCACTCTCCTGATTGGTATGGTAACATAAACGCTACGGATGTGAGGTCAATCTTTGCAGACATATCAAATCCCACATAAACACTCATTCCCCGGGTGTCTATTGGAATTTTGTCTACCTGGCAGGCTTTCCATTTCGCCATGTCCATGTATCCGTTTTCTTTTGCCTGTACCCAGATATTTAACATCTTTGTAAGAAAAGCTGTCATTTTCTCCGGTATTTCTTTTGCTATCTGATAGGCACCCCTAATTTTATCCCTTCCGTCTTCGTAGCTCATACGGATTGGGTTCGCCTTCCACCAAAGCCTTTCGTTTCCTATATTCTCAATATCTTCGTAATCTTCCTGGTCAACTTCCAGGATATCAATAAAATATTCGTCATTTTCTGCATCAACGTCAGGATCCAATATTTTTGAACAATAGGTGTATTCCTGCACAAAACATGGATACGTCAAATCCATTCCTGCAGTAGTGATAATCATCAGGAGTGGTTCTTTTGTATTGGAGCCAAGTCCTAAATCATAAAATTCCGTTGTCTTATGTTCGTGATACTCATCTATGATCAGGCCGGCCGGGTTTGTTCCATCACCATTTTTACCGTCTTCTTTGCATAAGGCTTTGATGAAACTGTCTGTTTTAATATGCTCTATCAGGTCTTTTGTAATTTTAAACTTATTGCGGAGTGGTGAACCCCTTAACATCAGCCTGGCTTCATTCGGTATAATCTTTGACTGGTCACGCTTTACACCGGCAGTGTAATATTCATAGGATTCCTGATTTCTCGTTGCCTGTGTGGAAATTTCATATAGTGCAACCCCTGCCTCCATTTGGGATTTTGCATTTTTTCTCCCAACCTCTATGAAACTTCGTTTGAATCTCTTTTTTCCCGTCTCTTCATATCTCCAACCGTATATCTGGCAGAGCACAAATTTCTGCCAAGGTGTCAGTATGATAGGTTGTCCGGCCAGCTCTCCTTTGCTGTGTCTCAGAAGTGCAAACCAATCTACAATCTTTTCTGCTTCTTCTTCATCCCATATATACGGAAATTTGGAACTAAGCACATTTGACGCTTCACTTTTCTTGATATCTTCTAAAAAGCGAATGCAAGCCCATTTATGTTTTTTTCCACTTATATAATCTTCGTCTTCTGATATCCGGACATCACCTATGCACCTTTCTGCATAAGTGACCAGTTCACTAAGAATCGTCATAAATCATCTTGTTCCCTCTCTGTATTATATATTTCCAAATCGTTCCTGTATCATTTCCTCTGTTTTTTCCGTCTTGGTAACTGCTGCCTTCAGCCTGGAATCTATGGTCAATCCACATAAGGAAGCAAATTTTCTCATTTCATTTGCATAATTTGTCTGGATATCTACCATAGGATTTTTCACTACAATGACACCGTTTCTTGTTTCTCTATCAATGTAATATGTCTGTTCCTTCAAAATATCGGTTGCTTTTATATAGTTTGCATAAGCATTACAATAGCCACCCAAGTTTGCGTAGTCCAAATTCCCAACAATACTTATTTTATTTAATTCTTTTACAATTCTTCTCCATTCTTTCTTTGCTGTATCATCAATCAGCCATTTTGGAGGTGTTTTCAATTGGTTATTCCCTGTTGTAACGCTTTCCTCTTCCATTTTTCTGTTCTGTTTTTCCACCAGAGTAAGGTGTGCTTTCTGCATATCTATTGGTTTTCTGGTCTTTCCCAATTCTTTCCCTCCTTCCCAAATGCCAACTTTTCTTTTTTATTCGGAGTTTTTCGTGAAGAAGCCTGGACATGCGGTCAGGGCAAAAATCATAAAAACTTTTTCGACCGCCCCTACCCTTTCTTACTTCGGTACTGCTGCACCATAGCTTTCAGTGCCTCTTGCATCTCATTTTTATTTTTCCTGTACTGCTGCTCTATCATGCTATGCGTATCATGGTTCAGGCTTATCAGGTTATCTTCGTTGCTCCTCAGGTTCCAGTTTTCTTTTAATGGCACAATGTGATGGACTGTGTCTGCTCTGATCACAATGCCTTGTGTCATGTAGACATATACATCTATTCCTTCATCCAATTGCAATACATGTTCTCTTACAGCTTCCCATTCTCTGCTGTTATAGTATTGCTTACTCCGTCTATCTCTGCTGTACTTGTCATATTCCTTGTGTCTGTCCTTCAGACATTGGCATGTTGTTCCAGCTTCTATTCTCTTCCCACATCTGCTGCAGTGTTTGTATATTGGCATCTCTATCTGCTCCTTGTGTGTGTGTAGTAAATGGACCCTCTGGGATTCGAACCCAGGACAGGCTGCTTATGAGGCAGCTGCTCTAACCTGCTGAGTTAAGGGTCCTTATGGGGATTAGAAAAGA
>USPF01000060.1 GCA_900556555.1 uncultured Blautia sp. | reverse complement strand
CAAATGTAATCGTAAAAGAAAACGAGACTTTAGATAGGGCTTTGCGTCGTTTCAAGCGTAGCTGTGCAAAAGCAGGTATTCAGCAGGAAATCCGTAAAAGAGAGCATTACGAAAAACCAAGCGTTCGTCGTAAGAAAAAATCTGAAGCAGCTAGAAAACGTAAATATAATTAATGTGCAGTAAAGGCCTCTGGACAATACCAGAGGCTTTTTTACAAGGTATGAAACGAAAATATGAAAAAAATTATTGAATTAATATCCAGTAGACTGTTTGTCACCATTGCAGCGGTATTGCTGCAGCTGATATGGATTTTCGCCATGCTCTGGGGGCTTGGAGCTTTTTCCGGACATGTGCTGACAGTCCTGAATGCCCTTAGTGTCATTATGGTTCTCTGGGTTGTAAATAAAAGAATCAATCCATCCTATAAGCTTGCGTGGACAATTTTGATTCTTGCCTTTCCTGTTTTTGGTGTTATGATTTATCTGCTGTTGGGACAGTCCAGGGTTGCGAAAAAGATGACTCAGGAGTCCGAAAAAGTAGTAAAAGAAATCTCTAATTTCTTCAAAGAGACAAAAGAGACCAGAAAGGCACTGAAAGAAGAAAATGAAGGCGTTTCTAATCAATCTGCCTATATCCGTGATTATGCAGGGTTTCCGGTACACAGAAATACCACTACCCAATATTACGGGGTAGGAGATGACATGTTCATTGATATGCTGGAAGATTTGAAAAAGGCAGAACATTTTATCTTTCTGGAATATTTTATTATTCATGAAGGCCGTATGTGGGGCGCTATCTTGGATGTGCTGGAAGAAAAGGCAAGCCAGGGCGTGGATGTCAGGCTCATCTATGATGATGTGGGATGTGTCAATACCCTTCCGCCAAGATACTACAAACGCCTTCAGGCAAAAGGGATTAAATGTGCAGCCTTTAACCCTGTCAGGCCTATTTTAAATATTGTCCTCAACAACCGTGACCACAGAAAGATTCTGATCATTGACGGGCATACGGGATACAATGGGGGAATCAATCTGGCAGATGAATATATCAACGAGCAGATGCGGTTTGGCCACTGGAAAGACACGGGAGTCCGCCTTCACGGAGAAGGGGTATGGAATCTTACGGTCATGTTTTTACAGATGTGGACTGTGATCACCAGAACCAAGACTCATCTGCCTGCTTACGGACCCTATATTTTTCATCAGGAAGAATTTGAAAATGACGGATTTGTCCAGCCATACGGGGATTCCCCATTGGATGATGAGGTCGTGGGAGAAAATGTTTACCTGAATATTATCAATCAGGCAAAACGGTATGTGTATATAGCAACACCGTACCTGATCATTGACAATGAAATGATGACCGCACTGTGCCTGGCATCGAAAAAAGGCGTGGATGTGCGGATCATTACACCGGGTATTCCGGATAAGAAGCTGGTGTTCTTGCTCACCCAGTCTTACTATCAGCAGCTTCTGGAAGCAGGGGTAAGGATTTTTGAATACACCCCGGGCTTCATTCATGCGAAAAACTTTGTATGTGATGATGAAATTGCAGTTGTAGGAACCATCAATCTGGATTACAGAAGCCTGTATCTCCATTTTGAATGTGCTACCTGGATGTATAAATGCCAGGCAGTCGGACAGGTGAAAGAAGATATGACGGACACTTTCGGGGATTCCAGGGAAATCACTCTGGATATGTGCCGCAGGCAGAATATCTTCCGCAGGGGAATGCAGAGTATTCTCAGGTTGTTTGCACCTATGCTGTAAGAAGTAGAAGGAGAATGCTAATGTTTTGGACAAGAGGAATCTTAGGTACAGATTTGTACCACATTATTCAGTGGTTTTTGATATACAGTATGCTTGGATGGCTGGTAGAATCGATTTATATGTCAATCTGTAACAAGAAGCTGACGAACCGCGGGTTCATGCGGGGACCTATGTGCCCAATTTATGGTGTTGGAGCATTGACGGTGTATTTTCTTTTACAGCCGGTGTGCCATAATATCTATCTGCTGTATTTTATGGGATGCCTGATTCCCACCTTGCTGGAGTTTGCCACAGCAAAGCTGATGATTTGCATCTTCGGGGAAGTATGGTGGGATTATTCCGATAAGCCTTTTAATTACAAGGGAATCCTGTGCCTGGAAAGTACCATTGCATGGGGATTTTATACACTTGGGCTGTTCTTATTCCTGCACAAAGGGGTAGAGTTTATTGTGAGCAAATATTCCTACAGTACAGGTATCTGGATGAGCAGCATTTTGCTTCTGGTTTTTGCTGTGGATTTTGGTTATGCATTGTATGAACAGAAGAAAGACAGCCTTCCAGATGCACTGGACTCCATCAAAAAAAGAATTCGGAAAGTGTTTTAAGGGTTGCCGGGACTGCCGGATATCATCTGCAAAGGATGCAGAGAGATATCCGGTGGTCTTTTTTCTTTGCCTTTGCAGCAAAAATGCCCTGAAAACACTTTTTCACGTTCTAATTCTTTTTGGGAATGCTTACAATACCATAAGAGCAGTTTTTGGAGTGTGAAGCATGAAGAAAAAAATTTGGGCAGTCTGTCTTGTATGGATACTGGCAGGAGTTTTCTTGCTGAATGCCGGAGCAGTGACAGTCCGGGCAGAAGGAGAGGATTTGATCACAGCTCCCCACGGAGTTTTAATGGAGGCTTCCACAGGAACTATTATTTATGAAAAAGATATGGATAACAGGGTGAAGCCGGCCAGTATCACAAAAATCATGACATTGATCCTGATTTTTGATGAGCTGGAAAAAGGAAATATACATATGGAGGATGAGGTGATCACCAGTGCATATGCCAAGTCCATGGGCGGTTCCCAGGTGTTTCTGGAAGAAGGAGAGAAGCAGACCGTTGAGACCATGATTAAATGCATTGTCATCGCATCAGGAAATGATGCCAGCGTGGCTATGGCAGAACATATTGCAGGAAGCGAAGGAGAGTTTGTCGCCCGGATGAATGAGAGAGCCAAAAGCCTTGGGATGGAAAATACGAATTTCGAGGACTGCTGCGGGCTGACGGAATCTGACAATCATTATACCAGTGCTCATGATGTGGCAATCATGTCCAGGGAACTGGTGACCCGGTATCCGAAAATCCTGGATTATTCTTCTGTCTGGATGGACACCATCACCCATGTTACCCCAAAAGGTACCAGCGAATTCGGACTGACCAATACCAATAAACTAATCCGCAGCTATGATGGATGTGTGGGACTGAAGACCGGAAGCACCAGCGTGGCAAAATACTGTGTATCCACCGTGGCAGTGCGGGACGGCATTACTCTAATCAGTGTGGTGATGACTGCACCGGATTACAAAGTACGGTTTAAAGATGCCGCAGCAATGCTGAACCTTGGGTTTGGAACCTGTAAGATGTATGTAGATGAAAATAAGGAAAAATTGAAAAAAGTGCCGGTGGAGGGCGGAGTAAAGGAAAAATTATCCTGCTGTTATGAAGGGGAATTTCATTATCTGGATACCCAGGGGGCAAACCTGGATAATATTGAGAAAAAACTGAAGTGGAAAAGTAAAATCCATGCACCGGTGAAGAAGGGAGAGCAGGCTGGAGAGGCAGAATATTATCTGGACGGAAAGAAAATCGGAAGCGTCAAGATTGTCTTTTTAGAAGGAGTCAGGAAGGCAGGATATGGTGATTATGTAGAGAAAATCTGGAAAAAATTCCTGGGCGGGCACCAGACTGCATAAGAATAAAAAACTGAGAAAAAAGGGATTGAAACCGGTTATTCTTTCGATTATAATAAGCCACGTTAAAAAAGTTTTATTGTGCGGAAAGAAAAGAGGGTACATCGTGGCAAAAAGACAAATACAGACAGACATGACCGCAGGGAATCCGGCCAGAATTATTTTAAACTTTACGATTCCCATTTTTATAGGAAACTTATTTCAGCAGTTTTACAGCATGGCAGATACGGTCATTGTAGGAAAATTTGTGGGGACCAAGGCACTGGCAGCAGTTGGAAGCGTGGGAACCATCATGTTCTTGATTCTTGGTTTTCTCCAGGGGCTCACAGCAGGATTTACTGTGCTGACAGCTCAGAGATTCGGGGCAGGAGATATGAAGGGGATGAGAAAAACAGTGGGGACTGCTACTGTGCTTTCCGGAATCAGTGTGGTGGTTATGACGGCAGGCAGTATGTTGTTTATGAAGCCACTTCTGACTTTTATGCATACACCAGAGGATATCTTTCAGGATGCCTATACCTATATTATGATCATTTGTGCAGGGATTATTGCCACCGTGCTCTATAACCTGCTGTCCAGTATTTTGCGGGCACTGGGTGACAGCAAGACACCGCTGTATTTTCTGATTTTATCGGCAGGTTTAAATATCGGCCTGGATTTGCTCCTGATTATTGTTTTTGACATGGGTGCAGCAGGAGCGGCTTATGCAACCGTCATTGCACAGGGGGTATCTGGTGTGGGCTGCCTGTTCTATATCTGGAAAAAAGTGCCGTTATTAAAGCTTGAAAAAGAGGATTTCCGGCCAGAAGGTTATCTGGCAAAGATGCAGCTTAGTGTAGGGCTTCCTATGGCTTTGCAGTATTCCATTACTGCCATTGGAACCATGATGGTACAGTCTTCCTTAAATCTTCTGGGCTCTATGTCCGTGGCTGCCTATACTGCGGCAAATAAAATCGAACAGATTGGAACACAGGCTTATGTGGCACTTGGCACTACCATGGCAACCTATTGTGCTCAAAACATGGGGGCAGGACAGATTAAGAGAATCCGCCAGGGATTCCGCAGTGCGACCATTATGGGCAGCATTTATGGGGTGCTTCTGGCAATCCCAATGATGACCGTGGGAAAATATCTGGTAAACCTGTTTGTATCTGACAATGTGGTTCAGATTATGGGGCAGGCAGATGTTTATCTGAAGTGGACCTTTATCTTCATGATTCCACTGGCCATTGTCAATATTTACCGAAATGGAATTCAGGGAATGGGTTACGGTATCCTGCCTATGATGGCAGGAGTGGCAGAGCTTGTGGGAAGAGGTGCAGTGGCTATGGTGGCCGGATGGAAACGCAGCTTTGTAGGTGCCTGCCTTGCCAGTCCTGCTGCGTGGATTCTGGCAGGAGGACTGCTGATTTTCATGTACTTTAAAGTAGTGAAGGAGCAGGAGAAGAGGTTTGTAGAAAGACAGGAGTAAACGGTAAGGTTTGCATTAGAAAAAATTAATAATTAATAACTGTTCAATTTTTGTGAGGCATGTTATAGTATAAATGTAGTAGAAGAAAAGGGGGAAAGAAAATGGCAAATGTATTTGATACGGCAAGATATATTCTGGAACAATCAGGTTCCATGTCAACGATGAAACTTCAGAAGTTGTGCTATTATTCTCAGGCATGGGCACTTGTTTGGGATGATTCTCCTTTGTTTCAGGAAGAATTCCAGGCGTGGGCAAATGGACCGGTATGCCCAGAACTGTTTTTTAAGACCAAAGGAAGTTATTCTGTAAATGCATCTGATGAAACAGGCGGTATAGGAGACTTATCAGAAGAACAGAAAGACACGATTAACCGTGTGCTGGATTACTATGGCAAACATGATGCACAATGGTTGAGCCAGCTTACTCATATGGAAGAACCTTGGATAAAGGCCAGAGAGGGAGTTCCGTCTGGAGCAGGATGTAATCAGATTATTACAAAAGAAAGTATGGCATTGTATTATGGCGGCCTCTAAAAGAAAAAAACAGATTAAGCAAAAAGAGACTCCAAAAGGGAGAAGTATTGTTATGGGTGGAAATCCAGAACAGTACTATACCCAAAATCCTGTTTGGAGTTTTTCGAGCTCAGATCAGGAAAAATGGTCTTTTACACAGGAACACATTGGTGATTTGATTTGGGAAGAAATTCTTCCCAGGTTAAAAGCACTTGAAACACAGACATGGAGTGAAATCCTTGTAAAAGATAAGAAACAGAACCATGCAATAAACGTTTATGATTTAAATAAAGCCGCACAAGAGAGATTAGAGGAAAGATATATTGAAGCAGAGGCTTTGATTTCCCTGCGTATGACAGGTACCCATAGGCTTTATGGCTATATGACGGGATATGTGTTTCATGTTTTGTGGTATGATAATGGACATGGCGATAATGAAACCTGTGTTTGTAGATCTTATAAGAAACATACATGAAGAAGAAAAGTGCAGCCTGAGCCTAGCCGCCCAGGCTATTTTCTTTTTTAAAAAAGAAAGAGTTTAGGTGATACCGTGAAAAAATTTAAAACAATAACTTATACGATACATTCTCATAAATTGCATAACCAGGGCTTTACCATTGCCATGATCAGTGACCTGCACAACGTGGAGCTGGGAGCAGGCAATGTCAATCTCCTTCATGCCATAGAGGCTGCACATCCTGATATCATCTGCATTGCAGGAGACCTGGTGCTTGGTAAAAAAGCAAAATCAGTAAAACCGGCTTATGAGTTCATCAAAAAAGCAATTAAGATAGCACCTGTTTATTACGGATTGGGAAACCATGAGCAACGGATGAAAAAATATCCAGAAGTTTATGGAAAAGAATACCTGGTATTTGAAAAAAAGATTCAGAAACTGGGAGTTGTTATGCTGGAAAACAGCAGCAGTTCTCTGGAAATAAAGGGTGAACAAGTTCAGATTACCGGGCTGGCTCTGCCGGAAGAATACTACCAAAAAGGGAAAAAAATCCAACTGTCCTTAAAAACAATGAACCGCCTGGCAGAAAAAGCATCCAAAGAAAGGTTTCATATCCTTCTGGCACATACGCCAAGATATGGAGATACTTACCTGGACTGGGGTGGGGATTTGATTCTTGCAGGGCATTATCATGGAGGAATGATGCGTCTGCCAATTCTTGGCGGTGTCATCAGCCCGGACTTTAAACTGTTCCCTAAATATTGCAGGGGAGACTTTCATAGACAGGACAGGCATCTGATCGTCAGTGCAGGACTTGGGGAACACACCCTGCCCATCCGGATTTTCAATCCCAGGGAACTGGTGCTGATTCACTGTGTGCCGGAATAAGCAGTGCGGCAGCAGACGAACTCCTGTTCCAATATTTTTCAGTTGAAAATGCTATTTTGTAATTTTTAACCTATCTTTTTCGGACATGAATAGGTGTGTTTTAATGAATTTTGAAATTACACCTACTTATTTTTAAAGGCAAATAGGGTGCTGAGCAAGATTTTCTAAATTTGGCCTATGCTTTCCTCTAGAAGAATAAGTTGAAAAGTAGAAATCTTGGAATTTAGCCTATCGAGGTCACAGAAAAGTAGGCTTATATGAGAAAAACATGTAATCCCACCTATTGTGGTCACAAAAAAGTAGGTTGGAATCAAGGAATTACGAAATTTGGCCTATTCATGGCCTGACTGATAAAATTCCGAACCCTGTAAGTACAAAACGTTATGAGGAAAAAACGGACATGCTAGACTTTTCAGATAAAATAGTGTAGAATGACTTTCAGCGACAAAATTCCAGAAAAAGGATGAGAGAAACCATGGGAATCCCAGTAAAGCTTCAGGTATTTGAAGGCCCGTTAGATTTGCTTTTGCACCTGATTGAAAAAAACAAAGTAAATATCTACGATATTCCCATTGTGGAAATCACCAATCAGTATATGGACTACATCCATCAAATGGAGAGGGAAGACTTAAATATCATGAGTGAGTTCATGGTCATGGCAGCTACCTTGATTTCCATTAAATGCCGGATGCTTCTTCCAAGAGAAGTCACAGAAGAAGGGGAAGAGGAAGACCCAAGAGAGGAATTGGTGCGTCAGCTTCTGGAATACAAGATGTACAAATATATGTCTTACGAACTTCGTGACCGTATGGCTGAGGCAGCCAAAAATGTATATAAGCTGCCAACTATTCCCAAGGAAGTTCTGTCCTACCGGGAACCAGTGGACACAGAAGACTTGCTGGATGGACTGACCTTAGAAAAACTCAATCAGATTTTTCAAAGTGTGATGAAAAGACAGGAAGACAAAATTGACCCCATTCGGAGTAAATTCGGAAAAATCGAAAAAGAAGAAGTCAGCCTTCCGGAAAAGATGGAGGAAATTGAAGCTTATGCTCTGGAACATAAAACCTTCCGTTTCCGTCAGCTGTTACAGAAACAGGCCAGCAAAGTCCAGATTATAGTCACCTTTCTGGCAATCCTGGAACTGATGAAAACAGGGAAAATCCGTATCAGCCAGAAGCAGCTTTTTGATGAAATTGAGATAGAATCTCTGCAGGAGAGAGGATAAAATATGGAAACAAATCAGAAAAAAATAGAAGGTGCCATCGAAGCACTTCTCTTTGCCATGGGCAGCTCCGTAGAGCTTTCCGCATTGGCAAAAGCCATTGGTCATGACCAGGAGACAACCAGGAAAATCGTGCGGAATATGATGCTGAACTACCAGGAAGAGGGCCGGGGGATCAAAATCATAGAATTGGAAAACTCCTTTCAGATGTGTACCAAAGAAGAATATTATGAATATCTGGTAAATATGGCACTACAGCCCAAGAAAGCAGTCCTCTCTGATGTGATGCTGGAGACCCTGTCCATCATCGCTTACAAACAGCCGGTGACAAAAATCGAAATCGAAAAAATCAGAGGTGTAAAATGCGACCATGCAGTGTCAAAGCTGATGGAATACAATCTGGTGCAGGAAGTAGGGCGGCTGGATGCCCCGGGAAAACCAATCCTTTTGGGAACCACAGAAGAATTCCTGCGAAACTTCGGTGTGCAAGGCTTGGATGAGCTGCCGGAAATCGATCCCGTACAGATGGAAGACTTCAAGGCAGAAGCAGAAGAAGAGATTCAATTACAGTTAAATTTATAAGGATAAGAAGAAAGCTGGCATGCGAAAAGGTTTCGTGTGGTGGCTTTTTTTGAAGTAAAAACCATGCATGTTTTCTCCCACCTCCACATAAGGTTTAAAAAGGAGCGTGCAAAATATGAAGAAAACATGCAAAATAATTCTGGCAATCTTCCTACTTGTCACAGGAATTTTAATCAATCCATTTCTTTCTTATGCGGGAAATGATACAGAAACCACAGACCCGGGGAATCTCTATGCATTGTCTGCCGTGCTCATGGACGGAACATCTGGCAGGGTATTGTACGGAAAAAACGCAACAGAGCCAAGGGCCATGGCCAGCACCACGAAGATTATGACGTGTATCCTGATTTTGGAGCAGGGAAACCTGGAGGACATAGCCACGGCTTCCGGTTATGCAGCTTCCATGCCAAAAGTCCATTTGGGTGCAGCCGAAGGAGAAACATTTTATGTGAAAGATCTGCTATATTCCCTCATGCTGGAAAGCCACAATGATTCTGCTGTGATTCTGGCAGAATATCTTGGGGGAAATGTCTCCGGCTTTGCAGCAAAAATGAATGAAAAAGCAAGTGAAATCGGCTGTACCGATACATGGTTTATCACCCCAAACGGATTAGATGCCCAGGAGGAGGTGGAGGGAGAAGTAAAAAAGCACCATACCACAGCCGAGGACCTGGGAAAAATCATGCGGTACTGTATTTCGCAATCCCCTGAAAAAGAAACATTTTTGGAAATCACCAGGACACCCAGCTACAGCTTCTGCGACGCAGAAGGGAAAAGAAACTTTTCCTGCAATAATCACAATGCCTTTCTCTCTATGATGGATGGAGCACTAAGTGGGAAAACCGGGTTTACCTCTGAGGCCGGATATTGTTACATAGGGGCTTTAGAGCGGGATGGGAAAACTCTGATTGTAGCACTGCTAGGCTGCGGATGGCCAAATAACAAAAGTTACAAATGGCAGGACACCAGGAAACTTATGGAATACGGGCTGGAGCATTATAGTCTTCATGCACTTTCCGAGGCAAGACTGCCCGGGATTCCCAAGACCGTACCTGTGGAAAACGGACAGGGAAAAAATCTGGGACAGCAGGCAGATGTTTCTGTCATACATATTCCATCAGAAGATGTGAAGCTCCTTCTTGGTGCCAAAGACCAGGTGAAAACCATCTACCGTGGAAAAAAATCCCTGACAGCACCAGTAACAAAAGGAGAAAAAATAGGAGAAATCCAGTACCAGATCAATGGTGAAACCTGGAAGACAGAAGAAGTGGTAGCAGGAGAATCAGTGGAAGAAATTGATTATTCCTGGTGTCTGGAGCAGACCATGGACCGGTGGGCAAAAGGTGGAAAATAGAGCCTTCTGCCACCGGCTTTTTTTATTTCAGGATTACTCCATCTTTTGATATGCTACCAGAGCGATGTTCCAAAATCCTTGCTTATTCAACTCCTGTTCAAAACCATGGATTTTCTCCTTACAAGATTCAGGAAGTTCTGCGATTTTAAAGGCACAAGGACATTTTTCCTGCTTATCAGATGCAGCTTCTTTTCTTTCACTCATGTGACATCCTCCTTTTACTTGAAAATATTCTAAAATACAGTGTATCCTTTTTCTTCGGGAATATGTATGGTAGAATAGCCATAGTATGAAGAAACAGGAGCAAAAAAATGAAGAAAAAAACAGTGATCATGAATTTTTCAGGAATCTATGAAGAAGAAACCTTTTATAAAGACAGAGAGGTCTGCTGGATTGACTGCAGAGATATGTCCGGGGTCAACGGATACTGTTCAGATGATGCTCAGGAAGAAATCAGGAAGCGGATTTGGGACTATGATTATCGTGGAATCCATTTTCTGGACTCTGGAAATTACCATTATCTGAGCAAATTCTGGCGGTAAATCCTGATTTTGTAATTCTGTCCGCGGACATTGCCACACAGG
>USPF01000059.1 GCA_900556555.1 uncultured Blautia sp. | reverse complement strand
ATTAGAACCGGTGAAGAAAGACTGGAATGAATGTCTGGTAGCAGAAGTTCCGGTATCGTAACTATACTGCACAAGATGTTGAAACTTTAAAAAAGATTTCAGTATATAGAAAACTTGGTATTAGTATTAAAGACATACAGAGCCTTTTGGAAACTGGCGACAAAAGTATTCTTCTTCGTATTTATCAAGAAAAAGTGCAGGAAAAAGTTTTAAAAGACTCAGAACTTGAAGCTTTGAAGCAATTTATAGATGATGGTGACGCAGACAAAGCAAATGAGGCACTTGATTATCAAACCGTTGAAAATGCAATTGAGTCTTTGCTACCGGGAAAAGAATGGGGAGATTATTTTAAAAGTCATTTCAAACCATTTCTTAATGTAAGGTTGAAGACTCTGGAACAGAAGCAGGCACTACAGAATATATTAGAATATTGCAATGAAACGACATTGAAAGTTCCTTTTATTATGGGAATAGGTGCGAAGATGATAGGTGGGATTGCACAAGAAACCAGAACCGCAGATGAGATGATAGCCTATTATCGTGATATGAGTGAAAGTGAATATGAAAGACTAAAAGAAAAAGTATGGAAAGGTGCTAAAATGAAAAACGGTATAATGAAATACCATCCAGCATTTATTGCACAGAGAAAAATGCAGATGGTCCTATGTCAAGAAAAAGTACAAATTAAATGTAACCAATTTTCTCTGTTCTGAGCGAAGTTTAACTTGCTATTTTTATTGCATTCTCCTCGATGTTTTCAAGATATTGTTCCTCATATTCATTTGGAGACAAATATCCACAATGACTGTGAATGCGCACGGTATTGTAAAATGTTTCGATGTATTCAAAAATCAATTTATGTGCATGTGCATAATTAAAGATTTTAAACCGGTTGATCCATTCTCTCTTCAAAAGTGCATGGAAAGATTCTATACAGGCGTTATCCCATGGATATGCTTTCTTTGAATAACTGTGAATCATACCTTTGGTTGCTTTTTGAAATGCTTCCGATACGTACTGGCATCCTCTGTCGCAGTGGAAGATCAACGGTTTTTCAACATTTCTGACACGTTTTGCTTTTTCAACACATTCCACTACGTGGGATGCCTCCAGCGTCTCACTCAACACCCAGGAAATGATTTTTCTTGAATACAGATCCATCACACTGGTAAGATACACAAATCCTTCAAATGTCCAAATATAAGTAATATCTGAACACCAGACAGCATCTGGATGAGCAGGATTGAATTCCTCGTTGAGGATATTTTTGAGCTTCTGGCTGAAATCAGAATCTATGGTTGTCTGGATATATGGTTTCACCCAATGGGCTTTGATTCCCATTTGACGCATATAATTTCCAACTGTTTTTTCGGAAACATACTCCCCGGATTTTCGCAATTCTGCAGTAATTTTAGGAGCACCGTAGTTTTGATGGGATTCCTCGTAGATCTTTTGAATTTTTTCTTTTAAAACTGCACGGCGAACAGACGTGTCCGAAGGAACCCGTTTCTTCCATGCATTGTAACCCGAACGTGAAACGCCTAATTTTTTCAGTATTCCGCTGACAGAAACCTGACGTTTCACGGGCAGGAATTTGATTTCTTTCACGTACTCAGAAGTAGCCGTGTAAAGAGCTTTTGTCAGTTTCCCAGAATACCGATTGCTTTTTTTAACACTTCAAGAGCATCCTTCGTATCTCGTAATTCACGCTGCAATCTGGCAATCTCTTTTGCTTCCTCACTTGCATAATTTCCAGAACCACGGGTAGGAACTTCTCCTTTATGTTCCTTTGCTGCTTTCATCCAGTTTTTCAGTGCAGATTCGCTGACTCCAAGATTCTCCGCAGCTTTGCGAAGTGGCAGCCCCGGATGATCCAAGCGATACTGTACTGCATCCTCTTTAAACTGTTGGGAATATTTTGTACCTTTTGCCATAACCATTCTCCTCCTTGATCTATGACTATCATATACTATTTATCGAAAATGGTCATGTTTATTTTGTACTATTTATATTCTAACATCAGATAGCCTGTAATCCGTTAATAAACTTAACGCTTTATAAGTTTCCGATTGTGCAACCGTTGGACACTCCAATATCCTTCGGTTTTCTAATCTGATTATAAACCAGCCTTGCGGATTTTGCAAGAGGTTTAGGATAGGGGCGCCTTGCGCACCTTTATTTTTTGCCAATTTACAGGTTCGGAGTATCTTCTTCTCCTGTTGTTCCTGTGCCGGATCGGGCTGCGTCCGTCCGAGATACTGATTGAGATTTTCCTGTTTCTGTTTCAGCTCACGCACTTTATAAAGATATGAAAAATAAGAATGGGCAGATTGAAGATTCTGTAACTACAGATGAAAGCATGAAACTGACTATAAGTTGTAAGAAAAATGTTTTTGACATTGAACATCTGGAATTTCAATATCTCGAAAATGTTCCGGTTCTGCAGGACATAAACCTTACAATTGACCACAGACCAACTGCGATCATCGGTCAGAACGGCGCAGGAAAAACGACTCTTGTAAAGCTGTTAAAAGGTCTGTTAAAGCCGGTGGGCGGCAGCATCTACTACGGTGGTAGCGACATGGCAGAAAAGACCGTTGCAATGTTGGCAGGGGAGACCGGTTACGTATTCCAGAATCTGGATGACCAGATTTTCAAATATCATGTGATCGATGAAGTCATGTTCGGACCGTAGAATATCGGAATGACAAAAGAGCAGGCAAAGGAAAAAGCTGTTGCAGCATTAAAGCTGGTCGGGCTGGAACAGCTTGCAGACGAAAATCCTTATGATCTGGAATTGTCAGAGCGGAAACTGGTTGCGATCGCTTCCGTTCTTGCGATGGATACAAAAGTGCTCATTCTGGATGAACCGACGATCGCACAGAACTGGAAGGGCAGAAAGATCATTCAGAAAATGATCCGGAATCTGAGCAGTCAGGGAAAAACGGTTATTGCGATTTTACACGATATGGATTTTGTGGCAGAGAGTTTCGAGCGTGTGATCGTTATGGCGCACGGAAAAGTGCTCGCAGATGGCACAAAAGAGGAAGTGTTTGCACAGAAGGATGTTTTGGAGCAGGCAAGGATTGACCAGCCGTATCTGACAAAATTGTGCCAGCAGCTTGGGTACAAGAAGCTGTATTTTTCACTGAAAGACTAGGAAGAAGTGCAATTATAAGAAAAAGGATATTTGATACAATTAGTGTCATGGAGTAAAAAATATTTTGGATATTTTATAATTAAAAAAGAAAATTGGAGACAGGTTTACATAATGAGAAATTTATTAGTAGTGGTAGATATGCAGAATGATTTTATCGATGGCTCACTCGGAACAAAAGAGGCAGTGGCTATCGTGGATAACGTAATCGCAGAGAAAGAAGATATCACCGTTACATTGGTCGGACTTTGCACCGACATCTGTGTTGTCTCCAATGCAATTTTAATTAAGGCATATCTGTCGGAGATCCCGGTCAAAGTCATTGCTTCCTGCTGCGCAGGTGTCACACCGGAAAGCCATGAAGCAGCATTGACTACAATGAGAATGTGTCAGGTGCAGGTGGAGTAAATTCTTGGAGAGTCAAGGCAATAATCGCAATGTTATAGAAAATATATGCAATGTACACTGAAAAAGTTCAATGCTAAAATCCACTTAAAATCATGATTTGAAAATGTTAAACAATGTTTTTAGGAGGAATTACAATGAACGAAGCAACGAAATATAACCGTGCGAAAACATGGCAGATCGCATTGTTTGCATTAAATATGATGTCAACAAATATGTATCTGTTTTTAATGATGTATGTATCTTACTATGCAAATGGAATTTTAGGAATGTCTGTAGTATTTGTATCTACACTGGCAACTTCTATGCGAATTTTTGATGGATTTACAGATCCGATCATTGGATGGCTGATCGATCATACCAATGGACGTTTTGGAAAATTCCGCCCATTCCTTGTTGTCGGCAATGCGCTTCTTGCATTAAGCATGATCTTATTATATAAGACCACGCATTTAGTTCCGGAAGCACTCCAGATCCCATATTTTATTGTTGTGTATGCACTTTACATTATTGGTTATACCGTTCAGGGAACAGTCACAACTTCTGCACAGACTTTACTTACAAACGATCCAAAACAGAGACCGATTTACGGTTTCTTTACAGGTTTTTTTATGCTGTTCTTACAGACCGGAATTATAATGCTTGTTTCCAATTACCTTGTTCCGAAATATGGCGGAATGACACTTGAATTCTTCAGTGAGATCATTGTCTGGGTAATTGCAATTGCTTTTGTATTAATGATCTGCTCCCTGATTGCCATTGCTCCAAAAGATAAACCGGTATACTACAACAGCATGGTAAAAAATAAAGAAGAAAAAGTCAGCTTCAAAACTTATTGGGAAGTATTAAAACACAACAGAGCACTTCAGATGTTAGTTATTTCCGAGTCTACAGATAAACTTGCATCAAGTATTGCAGGAAATTCCATCGTAGGTGTTATGCTTTATGGAATTATTATTGGTGACTATGCAGTAATGGGAAGATTGTCTGCTATCACAATGATTCCAAACATTATTTTACTTGTAATAGGTATTATGGGAGCAAGACAAGCCGGACAGAAAAAGACGTATGTAGCGACTGTATATGGATGTATTGCTGTTCAGCTCGCAATTACACTGCTTCTGATTTTTGGTGATCCAACCAAGATTGATTTGAAGTCCTTTGGATTTATGAATATTGCATTTGTAGTTCTTATTATTGCATTGAATAGAATTCGTAATATCGGAAGTAATATGATGATTCCAATGATGGCAGACTGCACCGATTATGAAGTGTATAGAAGTGGACATTATGTGCCGGGACTAATTGCAACCGTATACTCCTTTATTGATAAACTTATTTCATCATTTGCAACTACAGCTGTTGGAGCATTTGTAGCTGTCATAGGATATAAAAATTCAGTGCCACAGGTGGGAGATGCAAGCACACCTGAAATTCTGATGATCACAATTTTATTATTCTGTGGCATGCCGATTTTGGGATGGATTGCTTCTATTATTGCAATGAAGTTCTATCCATTGACTGGTGAAAAAATGAAGGAGATTGAGGACAGCATTGCTGAAACACAGCAGAAAAATGCTGTAAAGGCATAATTATGAGAGATGAAAATAAAAATATAATTCCATTGTGGGGACCATATTCGAAAAAGTATATGGGTATTTCAAGAATTATGAAGGAGAGTGCTGTTCCAGGAGCAAGATTTGATTTTGTGATACATCCGACATATGCGAACAGCAATGTACCGGCTCCAAACGTTACAATCCCATCTGAGTATCATCCGTGGGATTGTGATAGTAATGGAAAATATTATAGATATCGCTATGAGCTTCTTTGGAAAGATCAGTTATATGCAGACGTAGATTTCTTTGAGATTGAGGAGGAAACCTGGGGAATCCGGGTTTCCTTCCATAATAATACGGATAAAAACCAGAATTGCCTTATCAATTATTTTGCCGCAGAGGAATATCCGAAAAGCAGAGTATACACGAAAAAAGTACCGGAAAAAAGTGATGCGTGGAATGCTGTCGATTATGAAAATTTGGAGTTTGGAAAAG
Organism: uncultured Blautia sp.; assembly: GCA_900556555.1. Classification (GTDB taxonomy): domain Bacteria; phylum Bacillota; class Clostridia; order Lachnospirales; family Lachnospiraceae; genus Blautia. The sequence continues at coordinate 6,428 of USPF01000059.1, read as the reverse complement.
CCGTTCCATGGGAACACCTGAATCTGGATGCCATGAAAAAGGGAGAGATTCTGGTCGATGGATTTACGGATGACAATGGATTGGGAATGTCCTACTATGCACTCTTTATGCGTTATCTTGGATTGAAAGCGTTTGGCGGCAATCAGGGCGACAAAGTTTCTTATCAGGTAAAATTAAAGGAATCGTATCAGGACGCAGTGTTAGCGATAAGATATCGTACATTGCAGGATGAGGGAGATGTAATTTTTCAAAGCAATATTGGAACAATCCATTTTGCTGCAACAAAAGAGAGTGGAATCTGCTATGTTCCAATCGGAAAGATTTCAGATAAAGAGTTCATCTTTAAAATGGAAGCTTTCAGCGAACAGAGTAATGGAATAATGCTTGATTTTTTATGTGTTTGTGAAAAATCAGACAAAAAGGAAGTCGGAATAACAGAAGAGGTTCGTAATGTAATCCCAAAAGTTGAGTGCGAGAATGATCATATAAAATATCAGTACAACTATAAGGAAAATCCAATATATCTTAGCATTTTAAGCAAGCGTGTCAGAAGCAGAAAATTGTATTCGGGCTGTATTGAGGATGCATTAGTATCACGCCTTGCAAATTCAGATGCCACTTATGATAATCTGACGAGAAGTTTTTCGGGTGCATTTCAGGATAAACATTCGGATGAAGGCTTTTATCATATTAATGTTGCAGAAGCGTTATTTGTTCCCGGAAAAAGTGTCAGAACGGAATATGCATACATCAGTACAAAAGAACGTAATTATTCAAAAGCTGAATTAGAAATTTTCTGGAAACAATGCAGAAGCATTGTAAAAAAAGAAAATTGTGCCAATGAAGAGGGAAATCCATTTGAATTTACAGGACGGATGATGAAATCTGCATTATATAGTAATATTGTGTATCCAATCAGGCGGCATGGTGAATACATTGCGCATTATACACCGGGAAAAAGATGGGACAGTCTGTATACGTGGGATTCCGGATTTATTGGACTTGGAATGCTAGATTATTCCTCAAAACTTGCAGAATATGTAATGGACACTTACTTATCCGAACCAGATAATACAGATTTCGCATTTGTGGCACATGGTTCACTTGTCCCAACACAGTTTTATTTGTATTACGAGATATTAAATCGGGCGGATGCAAAAGAACGGGAAAATTTGAAGAAATACTATCCGATGTTTTTACGTTACTATCGTTATATGGCTGGCAGGACGGAAGAATCTACAATGTCAAGACTTGGAAATGGTCTTCTGACAGTATATGACTATTTTTACAATGCAAGTGGAATGGACGATTATCCACCGCAGGTGGAGTTACATCGAAAGAATATAGAACAGGTAGTATCACCGGTCTGCAGTAATGTACATTTTATCCGTATTGCAAAATTTATGAAACAGATTTCAATGGCATTTGGATATGAGGAGAATCTGCCGGAATTTGAGCAGGATATTGAACGTGTAAAGAACGCATTGCTGGCATATGCATGGGATGAAGAGAGCGGATATTTTGGCTATGCTGTGCAGGGGCAGGAGGGAGTCCATATTTTGCGGACTGAGGCAGGAGAAAATTATAACAAGGGAGTAGATGGTGTTACGCCGTTGATCGCAGGAATTTGCTCAAAAGAGCAGGAAAAACAGTTGTTAAAGCACCTGAAATCTCCAGAGGAACTGTGGTCCCCGGTTGGAATTTCTACGGTTGATATGTCTGCCAGCTATTATTACGATAACGGCTATTGGAACGGAAGTGTCTGGTGTCCGTATCAGTATTTCTTATGGAAAGCAATGCTTGATATAGGAGAGGGACAATTTGCATTTGATATTGCACACAGAGGACTGAATTCCTGGAAGCAGGAGATTGAATTCAGTTATAATACATTTGAACTGATACAGATTGAAACGGAACGTGGCGGCTGGTTTCACCAGTTTAGCGGACTTTCTACTCCAATTTCTATATGGTATAATGCATACTATAAGAGAGGAACTTTAACAACCGGATATGATACCTGGATTGAAAAGAAAGAAATTTCTGAGGATGTGGATCATGCAGAAATTGTATACAGTACCACAGGAACACATACAGGCGCGCTTCTGATTGTCATGAATTCGTTATATCACTATGATGTTGAAATAGATGGTAAAAAGGCAGAATTTATAGAACGCGAAGAAGGTGTCATTGAGATTACGTTAAACAGAAAAGAAGGCGTTATAATAATATACAGAGATGAAAAATAATGAACTATATGATGAATACTTAGGGTATCAAGCCATGATCAGTTCCAGCATGGAAGTGCATCGTTTTTGTACCACAGCGATACAAAATGCAGGAGTGGAACTGCATGATTTTTTTGAAATCTACTGTGCATTAGACGGAAACATAACATTTACAGTCGATGGCAAAAAAATTGAATTAGAGAAAGAAGATATTGTGCTGCTTCCTCCTATGACAGAACATCAGGAAATGATTTCAGAGAGGGAAGCAGACAGAGTGATCCTTTGGCTGAATCCATGGTATCTGAACCGCATTTCAAGCAGGAAAACTAATCTGAACCAGTGTTTTGTTTCGGCAGAGAAGAAAGGATATCTGCTCCGGGAAGAACCGGCAATGCGGAAAAAAATCATAAATATGCTTTTGGAATTACGCTATGAAATGCATGAGAAAGAATTTGGCCATGACATTATGTGTGATTCGCTGGTAGAACATCTGCTTATCTTACTGGAGAGACATTTAAATCTGAATACAATGGCAGGAAATGCGAATATCCAGCAGGTAATCCGGTATATCAATTTACATTATACAGAGAATCTGACACTGGATTTTTTGTGTAACCGTTTTTATATCAGCAAGTTTTATTTGTCCAGAAGTTTCGAAAATGCAACAGGAAAGAGCATATATCAGTATGTTCTGGAAAAACGGATGATCATGGCAAGACAATTATTGATCAGTGGGGAAAAACCAACGGATATTTTTTCATTATGTGGTTTTGGACAGTACAGTAACTTTTATCGTGCTTTTAAAAAATATTATCATATGTCGCCAATGACATTTTTAAAGAAAATGAATTATGAAGAAAAGAACGAATGAGTCTGAGAAAGAGAGGAATAAATGAGAGAAATTTTCAACTTAAACGAAAAGTGGGCATTTAGCAAGGAAGCGATAAAGCCTCCGGTTGCTGTGCCACAAAATTGGTATTGGGTGAATCTGCCTCATACCTGGAATGCGATTGACGGACAGGATGGTGGAAACGATTACTACCGTGGAACTTGTTTTTATGCGAAAGAAGTCCAGAAAGAGGAACTTCCGGAGGGAGAACAGTATTATCTGGAATTTCTGGGAGTGAATGCATCTGCTGATGTTTATGTGAATGGAAATCACCTTGCTCATCACGATGGTGGATACTCAACCTGGCGGGTGAATATGACGGACGCACTTACAGATGGAAAGAATCTGATCGTGGTTGCCGTTGACAATAATGTAAATGACAGGGTATATCCACAGAAAGCGGATTTTACTTTTTATGGTGGAATGTACAGGGATGTAAATATCATTGCTGTAAATAAGTCTCATTTTGATCTGGACTATTATGGTGGAAATGGATTGAAAGTGACACCAGAGGTAGCAGACAAAAATGCAAAAATTGACGTGGAAGTATTTTTAAGCGGGGAAAAAGCAGGTCAGCAGCTGGTATATCAGATTACAGATGCTGAAGGTGTTCTTGCAGCAGAAACCAAAACAGGGATTTCGGATAAACAGGTCAATCTGGAAATAACAGATGTACATCTTTGGAATGGACGCAAAGATCCATATTTGTATACAGCGACTGTATGCTTAATGGAAGACGGCGTATGCATAGACAGTGTCAGTACACGATTTGGATGCCGTACCTTCACAATTGATCCTGATAAGGGATTTTTCTTAAATGGGAATAGCTATCCACTGCGTGGTGTGTCCAGACATCAGGATCGGGCAGGAAATGGAAATGCGCTTCTTCCGGAACATCACAGAGAAGATATTGATTTAATCTGTGAAATGGGCGCTACAACGATCCGTCTGGCACATTATCAGCATGCACAATATTTCTATGATCTGTGTGATGAAAAGGGGCTTGTATTATGGGCAGAAATTCCGTATATTTCCCAGCACATGAAAAACGGACGTGAAAATACGATCAGTCAGATGAAGGAGCTGATTGTTCAGAATTACAACCATCCAAGTATTGTCGTATGGGGATTATCCAATGAAATTACGATGTCAGGTGAAGCAGACGAAGACCTTATGGAAAACCATCACATATTAAATGACCTTGCACATGAGATGGATCCTACAAGGCTGACAACTATGGCGGTAGTTTCGATGTGTGACATGCATAATCCGTATATTCAGATCCCGGATGTAGTTTCTTATAATCATTATTATGGATGGTATGGTGGAGACACTTCAATGAATGGCCCGTGGATGGATGAATTCCACAAAGAGTTTCCAAAGATCCCGATCGGCATGAGTGAATATGGATGTGAAGCACTGAATTGGCATACCTCAGATCCGAAGCAGGGAGATTATACAGAGGAATATCAGGCACATTATCATGAGGAATTGATCAAACAATTGTATACAAGACCATATATCTGGGCAACGCACGTATGGAATATGTTTGATTTCGCAGCAGATGCCAGAAACGAAGGCGGTGAAAATGGCATGAATCATAAAGGGCTGGTGACATTTGACCGCAAATATAAGAAAGATGCCTTTTATGCATATAAAGCATGGCTGTCGGACGAACCATTCGTTCATATTTGTGGAAAACGTTACGTTGACCGTGTGGAGAATGTGACAAAAGTCACCGTATATTCGAACCAGAAGACAGTGGAACTTTTTACAAATGGGGAGAGTCTTGGCAAAAAAGAAGCTTCTGATCATTTCTTTTACTTTGAAGTACCGAATCAGGGTGAGACAAAGCTTCTAGCAGTGGCAGGCGAATGCCGGGATGAAAGCTTTATCAAAAAAGTTGAGAAGTTTAATGAAGCGTACCGTCTGAAAGAAAAAGGTGCTGTTTTAAATTGGTTTGATATCACGGCACCGGATGGTTTCTTCTCGTTAAATGATACGGTGGGCGATATTATGTCGAATGAGGATGGAAATAAAGTCATGCAGGAATTGTTTCAGAGCTTTGGACAGGCAAAGGCACAAGGCGGTGGAATGAACAGTGGCATGATGAAGATGCTGAGTGGATTCACGGTACTCCGAATGATCAATATGATGGGGATTACCAGTCAGATGACAAGCAAGGCCGGAGAAGCAGAGAAAATAAACGAAGTGAGTAAAGAACAATTGCTTGCAATAAATGACAGGCTGAATCAGATCAGGAAATAAAATTTCTATTATAATGATAATGGATGGAAAGTAAATAAGCACAAATTTTGTCAGAAATGAATCAATCCCTGACGGACTTGAGTATGAGCATATCAGAAACAGTCTGCCGGGGATTTTTATGTTATAGGAAACTTTGTTCTGTACACAAATGAAAGTGTTTTTATGGAGATCATATGTAAGCGCTAAATAAAATAGTATATTAAACAAAAATGCAATCTGCGATTTTTACAGATTGCATTTTTATCGTATTTTTACTATGAGTTATTTGCCATAACGCGAATTTTTGCTATGACATTTTTGCATTAACCCGACTGTTTTACTATGAGTTGATCTTGCAAATTTGCTTTACATTTTCGTTTCATGGCGAAAGACTTTCCAATTGTTCATCTGTCATCTTTTCATCCGGTCTTGACTCCAATAAGAATTCAAGATATTTGTATGGATTAATTCCATTAGCCCTTGCTGTTTCTAATAATGAGAATACCATCATGCTTGCATCTGCACCATCAGTTGTATCGCAGAACAGCTAGTTTTTCCGGCCTACTGTTACAGGTCTGATTGCCTGATACCATTTAAGGCGAAAGCGTGGCTGGATTTAAAAGAACGCAAGCTAAATGGAGAGCAGGTTGACAGCAAAAATATAAAGAAACATAAAAACGATGTGTTCCGATTAGCACAGTTAATCACAGCCAATACAAGGCAAGTTCTCAGTTCGGAAATAGCAGAGGATATGAAAAAGTTCTTATCTGAAATAGTTGATGAAACAGTGGATTTAAAATCATTAGGCATTAGAGGGACGGATAAACAAAAAATTATAGATATGTTGTACCTGTGCTACAATTTGAACGATAATACATAATTTTTCTCTAAAGCCAAAAAAATTGCATATCAGAGGCTGTATTTTCCGACTTTAAATCTTGGAGTTGGATTGGCGAGACAGGGAAAGAAGGTATTGTTGATTGATGCGGATCCACAGGGAAGCCTAACTGCAAGTCTTGGATATGTAGAACCGGATGATATTGGAACTACACTTGCAACTATTATGA
>USPF01000058.1 GCA_900556555.1 uncultured Blautia sp. | reverse complement strand
TTTTTGCCGCTTAACTTTAGATATTTCACCTGTCTACTTGACAAGGGGCATATCATTATACCGTATCTCCGGCTGTCTTTACCAGCTTATTCTTATTTTTGCTCTTATGCCAGAATTTCTTTCACACAAGCAGCGATTTTTTCACATTTGCAGTTTGCGAAAAACAGTTCCTGGAAATGTTCTCCTGCAAGAGCTCCTTTCACCAGTTCTCTGTCCATTTCCATTAAAATATCTGTAAAATCACGGTAAGTTACTTTCTTCACTTCATCCAGAATTTTCTTATTTCTCTGTTCCGGAACAGCTCTTTCTCTAGGATATCCCTGTCCACTTTCCTCACAGAACAATTTTTCAAAGATGTACTCCAGATTCAAGTCTCCACCCCATCCGAAGCCTTTTGCAAATGGAAGAGAAATAGCATTTCCATCATTAATCTGTGCAAAAGTGTAAGCATCCAGTGCATCTTCTACATGACCGCAGATTACACCTGGGAAAGAGTTACAAGCAAGCATCGCACCTTCGCCTGTACCGCATCCTGTGATAACATAATCTGCTGCACCGGAGTTCAGAAGTACCGCTGCCAGAATTCCTACCTGTACATAGGTAAGCTGAGCTTCATCGTCTGCTGAATACATACCATAGTTGTCCACAGTAAATCCCATTGGTTCTACTACTTTTCTCAAGGATTTTTCAATCATTGGGTTTTTTGCACCCTGGCTGTTTTCGTTCATTAACGCAATTCTCATGTTACATTCCTCCGTATTCAAACATTTCTCTTTTAGATACTTTCATTATAACATTTATAAATTTTTTTATATTGCTTTTTCTATTGAGATTATTGCATATTTTGAACACTTTCCTGTGATATTTCACATTTATTATTTATGAAAGATTGCAATTCCCCTCCCTCTCTTTTATAATAAATGTGTAAAGGAGAACTTGCATATGATGAATGAATTAGCCAGAAATTTATCTTATATTAACCGAGGGCAGAAATCAAACAAAAAAAGAGCCGATCATAAATCTTTTAAAGCTGAAATCAATCAGTGACGAGGAAATTCTGCAGGCTGCCTGTATTTCTCTAGAAGAATTACAAAAAATCAAAGATGAAATAACCACTGTTGTATAACCACAAAAAACTGCTGTACGAAATATATTTCTACCATTTCGTACAGCAGTTCCTTTATTTTATCTATTTTTACAAGAATATATATTTCAACACAAACAAGATTGCCAGCACATACATCAGCACACTGACTTTCTTTTCTTTTGCTTTACCAGTCAGAAGATTCAGCACTACATAGGAAATAACACCCATGGAGATACCTTCTGAAATACTATAAAAGAACGGCATTGCACCGATACAGATATAACATGGCAGAGCTTCTGAAATATCATTGAAGTCAATGTTAGTAACATTGGTAAGCATATAAAATCCTACGACCACCAGTGCAGGTGCTGTTGCAAAGGAAGGAATTGCCAGAAAAATTGGTGACAGAAACAGGGATAATCCAAAAAGGATGGCTGTTGTCACGGCTGTCAAACCTGTTCTTCCGCCTTCTGAAACACCGGATGCACTTTCCACGAATGTTGTTGTAGTAGAGGTACCCATAACAGCACCTAAAGTAGTTGCCACAGCATCCGCCATCAATGCACCTTTGATGCGAGGCAGTCTTCCCTCTTCATCCAGCATATTTGCCTTGGAAGATACACCAATCAATGTACCAATGGTATCAAACATATCAACAAATAAGAAAGCAAAAATTACAACAACAAAATTCAATGAGAAAACACCAGAAAAATCAAGTTTCCCAAAAACAGGTGCAATGCTTGGTACGGATAAACCATTGCTGAAATCAGGAAGTAAACCATAAAATCCCAATTCAGGATTTGGCACATAAATCCCCGCAAACTGGCAGATGATTCCTAATCCCCAAGTAATCAAAATTCCCCACAGAATATTTCCTTTTACCTGTTTAATCACAAGATAACCTGTAACAAGAATTCCAATGATTGCCAGAAGCACGGTAATTCCCACATCATTAAAAGAAGCCTCTACCCCATTTACCTTATTATATTCTTCTACGGAAAACAACTGCAGTAAAGTGGAGCCGCCAATTACGATCTTCGCATTCTGCAGACCGATAAAAGCAATAAAAAGACCAATACCAACACTAACTGCTGCCTTCAAATTCTTTGGTATAGAATTAAAGATAGCTTCTCTTACATTTGTTAAAGACAGTAAAATAAATACAATACCTTCTACAAATACAGCCGTAAGTGCTGTCTCCCAGGAATATCCCATTCCCAAAACTACTGTGTATGCAAAGTAAGCATTCAATCCCATACCCGGTGCTAATGCAAATGGGTAATTTGCAAACAATGCCATAAATAACGTACCAAGTAATGCGGCCAGTGCTGTTGCTGTAAATACAGCCCCCTGATCCATTCCTGTTGCTGCAAGAATACTTGGGTTTACTGCAAGAATATAGGCCATAGTCATAAAGGTTGTGATGCCGGCCAGCACTTCTGTTTTCACATCCGTGTTGTTCTCACGCAGCTTAAACATCTTTTCTAACATTTTTTCTCCTCCATTATGGTTAATTTTAAAAAACAAATTTCATTGTACCTAATTCTCAATCATTTTACAAGCTATTTTCAATCTAATTTACTTTTTTTCTATAATCTCATTTCTCTATTTGCCTCTTTTCCTTCTTTATGTTACTATTTTCCATACAATATAATTATTTTACAGCGAAAGACAGATAGAAAGGATTACTATTATTATGAATGAATCTCGTCTCCGTGATTACGGAATTGTCATCGGTCATTTTCCTTGCGGAAAAAATAACGCTATCACAGATGTCCCCGGAGTAAGTGTAGGCCATTGCACCATTGACACAGAAAGCTCAAAAACCGGCGTTACTGTTATTATGCCCTCCCAAGAAAATATATTTCAAAAAAAGCGAACTGCATCTTGTTATGTCTTAAACGGTTTTGGAAAAACCACCGGATTATTACAAATTTCAGAACTGGGGACTCTCGAATCTCCCATTGCATTGACAAATACTCTAAATGTGGGTTTGGTTCAGGAAGGACTGGTAGAATATATGGTTTCCAGATGTGAAAAAGAGCAGATACCCATCCACTCTTTTAATCCCGTTGTAGGCGAATGTAATGACTGCCATCTAAATGACATCAAAAAACGTGCCGTAAAGCCGGAACACGTATTAAAAGCAATTTCCAATGCATCCGAAGACTTCCAGCAAGGTGATGTGGGTGCTGGAAAAGGAACCATTTGTTTTGGTTTAAAGGGTGGAATTGGTTCTGCCTCAAGACAGATAAAGGTAGGAGATTCTCTCTATACAATAGGTATTCTGGTACAGTCAAACTTTGGAAGAACTCAAGACTTGGAAATCAACGGATTCCCTCTTGGAGAAAAAATAGCAAAAGAAATAGAAGCTGCTTCACAGGATAAAGGCTCTATTATGTCTGTTCTCGCTACGGATCTTCCCCTATCCAGCCGCCAGATTCACCGCATCTTAAAAAGGCTCGGCATTGGGCTTGGCCGGACAGGTTCCAGAGTCGGGCATGGCAGCGGCGATGTGATGATTGGCTTTTCCACTGCTAATGTAATAGATGCATCTTCTGATTTTCAGGATATTACAATTCTAAATGAAAATAAAATGGATCTGGCTTTCCGGGCAGCAATCGAAGCGGAAGAGGAAGCTGTGCTAAACTCTATGGTTGCCGCAGACACTGTAAAAGGATATACGGGCGAAATCCGTTATGGAATCCGCCCGTATATGGAAAAATATCTTATGGAGATACTACATTAATATTTACGCTTTTACTGCACCGTTTGTTACCCCTTCGATAATCCATTTCTGGCAGAAAACATAAACCAGAAGAATCGGAAGCAATACCAGAAGGTAGGAAGCAAAAGCAAGGTTATATTCTGTGTTGAACTGTCCCTTGAAGACATACTGTGCAAGCTGCAGGGTCTGATATTTCTCTTCACTTAACAGTACCAGCGGCATAGAGAAGTCATTCCATGTCCACATAAAGGAGAGAATCGCAACTGTCGCACTCATCGGTTTCATCAATGGAAAGATAATCCTGTAAAATGTTTGAAAAGGAGTTGCCCCATCAATATAGGCAGCTTCATCAAGTGCCACAGGTACGGATTTTACAAAACCTGAATACAGGAATATGTTCATCGGCAATCCAAAAATAATGTACAGGAACGTAATTCCCACAATATTGTCCATATGGAAGGTAGATGCCTGTTTTACCAATGGAAGCATAATAACATTAAAAGGAATAAACATGGCACTTACAAAATAGTAGTACGCCAAACTGAACAGTTTATTCTTATCCTTATTTCTTGTAATTGCATATGCTACCATAGAGTTTGTTAAAATTGTAAAAATCAGGTTCACCACTGTGATAAACAGCGTGTTCATAAATTTTCTCGGATAATCTGTCATTACCCATGCGTCTGCGAAATTCTGCAGACGCAGTTTTTTTGGAAAGGACAGCACATTTGCCATCTCTGATGGATCTTTTATTGCAATGAGAACTGCAATGTATAAAGGACCAAGGATGAACACAACTGCCAAAGCAATCAACAGTATGGTCATGGGCCAGTTGTATTTTACTTTTACACTACTTTTACTTTTTCCCATTAGTTCATCTTCGCCTCCCTCTTTTCAAGTACTTTTAGCTGGAAGATTGAAATTCCGGCAATAATCAAAAACAGAATAACTGCGTTAGCTGACTGATATGCAAACTGTCCGCCATCAAATCCACGTTTATAGATCAAAACAGAGATGGATGTGGTAGAAGTACCAGGACCTCCTCCTGTCATAGCCATAATCTGATCGAAAGCCATGAGGAAGTTCTTTACACTTAATACCATATTGATAGTGAAAAATGGTGCAATCAGCGGGAAAGTAATCTTGATAAACCGCTTCAGCCCTGTGGCTCCGTCCAAATCTGCTGCTTCGTACACACTGCGGTCTACGGTCTGAAGCCCTGACAGATAAATCAATGTATTAAAGGCCATTGCCTGCCATACTGTCACGAACAAGATTCCAAGCCACGCCTGGTTCGTTCCCAGAATATTGGTGCTCAGTGCTTCAATCCCAAGCTTCTGTCCCCAAAGAGGGATTACATTGCCAAAAATAAAGTTAAATACAAAACCAATGATCAAGGTTCCCAGCATATACGGCAGGAAATAAATTGCCTTAATCGTATTCTTAAATTTAATCTTCGCATTGAGCCCACACGCCAGTGCAAGACTCAATACATTTACTAAAACAGTTGCACACAGTGCAAATTTAATGGTGAATCCATAGGTCTGTCCCATGGCCGGATCTTTAAAAAACTGAATGTAATTCCTAAGCCCAACTGTATGCCAGATTCCATACCCTTTCCAGTCAGTAAAGCTGTAGAAAATACCCTGAAGAAACGGTATGGTATGGAATACAAAGAACAGAATCATAAACGGAATTACCATAAGATAAAATGCCCGATTGACAACCGGTTTATTTCCGTGTTTTTTCTTCATTCCTCTGCCTCTTAGTTAATATTTAATGCATCATAATCAGTATCCAGTTTCTTTAATGTATCTGTAATATTTGCTGCATCTTCTTTTCCGTTTGCTTTTTCCAGGAAGAAGTTGGATAATGCTGCACTTAAATCATAACCACTTGGATAATAGTGGTCTGGGAAGTCTACTACATTTCCAGATTCAATATCTTCTTTTACACCTGCAACAGTCGGATCGTTCTGCTCTACTCCTTTTACTGCTGAAAATGCAAACTGTTCTTCTGCATAAATCTGTGCATTTTCTTTCTGTACCATAAAGTTAATAAAGTCTTTTGCGCCTTCTACATCGCCGCAGCTTGTAGTAACACCAAGAAGCACATCTACACCGGAAGTCACTTTATTTTTCTCTGCATCATCTGTAGCAGGGAATTTAAACTGGTCTACATTCGCCTCTGCATTCGCTTTTTTAATCTCTGTAATAGCCCAGCTTCCGTTGATCATCATAGCTGCTTCACCGGCTGCAAATTTCTTATTTCCGTCATCATAGGAAGTTCCCATGTAATCCTTCTGCGCATACTGAACCAGAGTCAGGTAATTTTCCAGGATTTCCTCATGTGTACCTTCAAAAGTAGCCTTTCCTTCCTTTTTGTCCATATAGAAGTTTTCTGGCTGCATGACGGGTGCCATGGAGTTCCATGCAGGAAGAATGGTCCATGCATCTTTAAAAGTTAATTCAAATGGTGTTACCCCTGCTGCCTGAAGTTTTTCGCAAGCCTCCACTAATTCTGAGAATGTTGTTGGAACTTCAATGCTGTTTTCTGCAAAAATATCTTTGTTGTAAATAATACCGGAAGAGTTGGTTGCATATGGCACACCGTAACATGCTTCTTCCTGATCTGTGTTTAACTGATACAGCATATCCATGTAAGATTCATTGATATTATCTAAAAATGCTTCTCCTGACAGGTTTTCCAGAACACCTGCTGACTGCAATTCTGCATAATTGAAATCACCGCCCATGGCAACCATATCCGGAAGATCATTCTTTGTCATACGTGTCTTTAAAACCGTACCCGCATCTGCAGGCTGTGTTAAAGTAACTTTCACTTTATCCTGAGATTCATTATAACTGTCTACCAGTTTCTGTAATGTTTCTTTGTTCTCTGGCTTTGTACTAAAAAGTTCCAGTTCTGTCTTTCCGTCTGCTGTTTTCTTTGCTTCTTTTTCTGTCTCTGCACTTCCACCGCTGCATCCTGCCAGTAAACTCATACCCATCATAGCAGCAAGTCCAAGTGCTGTTAATTTCTTCCCTTTCATAAAAAATCCTCCTTATAATAAATAACATTCCAGTGGCTTTCGCCTTCTTGCTGTTCTTTATTATAAGGAGAACCTGTTTTTTTCGGTATAATTTATCTGATGTGACCAATAAGAATTTTCTTACTGATTCTTGTATTGCTCGGGCGTCATACCATAATGCTTCTTAAAAGTCTGTATAAAATAAGAAACGTCATTATATCCTACACATAAAGCTACATCACTGATGTTCAATCTGCTTTCTTTTAGAAACTCAGATGCCTTTTTCATTCGAAGTTCAATTAAATATTTGGAAAATGTTTTTCCTGTCTGTGCCTTGAATAAACGACTTAAATAACTGGGATTCACAAAATATTTATGAGCAGCCAATTCATTCACCGTAATATCATGTTGATAATTCCATTCCAGGTATTTCAACAAATCCTGAATAATAGAAGACTTCTGCCCTTCCTCCTCGGACACATCAGAAAGCAAATCAAGAATATAACTCTGTAGTTCTTCCAAGGAATGAAAGGCATACAAATCTGCCTTAAAATTAAACAACAGATAGGAACTTTTATCTGACTCTGCACTCTCCTGTCCCCGTTTCATAGTGTAAACTCTATTGATTACATTCATAATCTGGATTAATGAGGTAAACAGGGAATAAATGCTGACTTCCTCATTATTTTCACACTGTTTAAAAAGTCGTTTTACAATATACTGAGCCTCCTGTATCCTATGTTCTGTAAGACATTTCTCCAGCTCCCTCTCTTCTGCCTGGGAGAACAACTGTACCACATTTACTTCTGCTTCATAAAAATAAATCTGTTCCTCCGGCTGTAAAAGTCTCTGATTCATGGCATATACAGCTTCCCTGTATGCCCCAGCCGCTTCTTTTACAAATCCCGCTGTCTTTTTATGACATTGACTTACACCCAAATGAATCTTACATTGCGTCTTATTCCAACATTCCACCAGTTTCTTTCTGAAAAACTCCTCCGGAAACCGCTCCTGCTGTCTTACTGGAAGAAGTAGTATAAATTCATTTTTAGGATAGAAATAATATCCACAGATAGCTTCCTCTCCCTGTGTGAAAATCTCTAAAATATAATGAATCTGTTCTTTTGACAACGATTCTTTTCCACTCTGTACAGCCAGCAGATACCATGATTCTTCTTCCATCTTTAAAAACATATCCCTGAGAATCTCTTTTGCTGCTGCCTCATTTTCCAAAACATGAGAAAAATCCATAAACTGGCCTCTATGAGCTGCAATCTGTTCCTCTATCTTCTGTTTCAGCTTTTTTCTCTCTTCTTTTACTCTTTGTATTGCCTTTTCTAATTCTTCTTTTTTGACCGGTTTCGTCAGATAGTCCTTCACTCCATAGCGAATCGCTGTAGCTGCATAGTCAAAATCTGCATATCCGCTTTCGATGATCACACTGGTATCAGGAAATCGTTCCTGCACTTGTCTTGCCACTTCCAAGCCATCCATATCCGGCATTCTGATGTCTGTCACCACCAGGTCTGCACCATATTCCTCCAAAAGCCGCATGACCTCACTTCCATCCTCGGCTTCTTCACAGACTTCAATTTCTTCTGTAAGCTCTCCGATTCTCTTTACCAGTGCTTTTCTGGCAAAAAACTCATCATCTGCTACGATTATCCTCATACTTCCTATCCTCCCTCTTCTCTGAACCGGATATCTCCCGTACTTTCAAATACACTCTAGTAAAGCTGTCAAGTTTACTTTCCAACCAAATACCGTAATTGTCTCCATAATAATTTCTGATTCTGGCATTTACATTACGAAGACCGATTCCTGAGGCAGTTTCAAAACCATCTTCCCCTGCCAAAGTCTCGTTTATGCATTTTACTTTTTCTTCCTCTATTCCCACACCGTTATCTTCAATCATTAACAAAATATCCCCGCCTTTTTCCCTGTAACCGCTAATACGCAGAATATCTTTCTTCTGCTTCTTCTTAAATCCATACTTATAAGAATTTTCTACAATAGGCTGTAAAATAAATTTCAAAACCTGACACTCTAAAAGTTCTTGCTCCACAGAAATTTCTATAACAAAACGCTCTGGAAAGCGGATTTTTTGAATACTCATATAATTTTCGGTCTGAGTAATTTCTTCTTGTAAAGATACCACTTCTCTTCCATCAATATTATACCGAAACATATCTGACAACCCAGACGCAATTTCTGGTATATAGTCCACATCCTGCAACTGTGCAATAGAACTGATGGTATTCAACGCATTATACAGAAAATGCGGATTAATTTGAAACTGCAGCATTTTCAACTCTGCCTGTTTCTGATTCAGTTTATAAATATAATCTTTAATGATGTTATCGTTGATTCGTTTCGCCATAGCATTATAACTATTAATCATCTGCTGAATTTCTTCTATTCCCTCTGTTTTCTCAGGCGAAAACAAGGAAATCTCCTGTCCATCCTCAGATACACCGGCAACTTTCCCCATAAACTCCGACAACTCTTTTACTGGATGACTGACCTTTTTCGCCAGAATAAAACTCCCAATTAACATAATGAAAATCACGGATACCAAAATAAGAAGCAATACCGACATATTATTTAAGATACGTCCTGCTAGTTTCGAAACCGGCATGTACTGTATCAAATACCATCCTGTCTTTTCATTTTGGTCCACAGCAACCGCACAAAGTTTTCCATGGATGTTTAAAACTTTTCCATTCTCCTTTGTTTGCAGCACTGTTTTGCATTGTTCTATAAACTTCTGAAATTCTTTAATTTCTTCTCCCTTTTGAGAATCAAACAGCATCTGATTTTCCGAAAAAATCATAAAATCAAAACTTTGATTTCTCTTCTCCAAATTATACCACTGATTGGATAGTTTATCGAAATCCACATCCAAATAAACTGTTGCAATCGGACTATCCTGACCAAGATTCCATATAGGACTTACAATAGACACAACACGATAATTTACTAAGTTGATGATTTCTTTATGCACGGGGCTGAAAAAACCGGGTAACTTTTTTTTCCAACCTTTATCAAGCTGCTCATTCATCCTCTGAATATAGTCATCTTCTATTTCTTCTACGTTTTTATAAACTCTTCCGTCTTCTGTTACAATGACTGCTCTGAGTACCCCCTGCCCCATATCCACTAAAAGTTTTAAATATTCTTCCAGCTTATACTCAGTTTCTTTATGACTCCTCGAATCAATATCACAATCATCACTACATAACAAATTTCTTATTTTATTGTCCGAAAAATGAATATAGCGAAAAGAAGCTATGGTTTCAATCATTCCATCCAAGTTCACACTTAACTGCTGATTATAATCTTCCATATGTTCCAGTTCTGTCCTTACTTCCCGCCTGTAACTTCTGATAAACAAAATCAAAAATGCCAACAAAGAAACACCGAATAAAATACAAAAACCAGACATGACTTTCTGCTGTATAGATTTTCCTTCCCCTTTCTTTCTCATTTTCGTTTCTCCTTTGCTTCCAGATATAAATCTTTATGTTTTTGCAGGCTTTTGGTATATTTCTCTAAATAATCTCTCACTTCTTCCCCACCTGCATTTGGCATTAACGCTCCAATATCTGTATCACGAATCACACTGGTCTGTAAAGGTAGCCAGGATGCATCCATCACTGCATTTCCCTCTGACAGTAATCTATGTACCCTGGGTGCATATTCTGCCCGGTCTATACTGCCTTCCATACTTCCAAGTGAACACTCTTCATCCAGATATATCTGAAGATTTTCTGGTTTCATCAAAAATTCAATAAATTTTTGTGCCTCTTCGGGATGCTTACAGTCCCTGGAAATCCCTACACTGCTGTCTATCCACAAAGTAACAAATTGTTTTTGTCCCTTATCCACAGGAAATGGGATTAATTCCAAATTCATTTGTGGATTCCTCTCCATAATATTTCTGTAAGCCCAGCTTCCCTGCATAAACATAAAACTTTCTTCTGCCGCAAATCTGGTCATAGCTTCATCATAGTTAAAATTAGAATATTCTTCTGTTGTATATTGATGCAGTTTGATTAATTTCTCTAAAGAGCCTTTGCTGATGTCATCTTCCGTAAATGTAGTTTTTCCTTCTGCTACTTCAGTCCAAAACTCTTCGAAATTTCCCCTTGCGGCACCTTCTATACACTCCCAGTTTTGATGTACTGTCCAGCTCTCTTTATCTGCAAATAAAAATGGGATTTTTCCTCTATCTAAAATTTCCTCAGACACCTGACATAATTCCTCATATGTCGTTGGTATTTCCAATCCTTCTTCTTTAAACAAATCCAGATTCACATAAATCCCCTCAAAACTCATAGCCAACGGCATCTGATAAATATGTGAGTCATATCGCAAATACGGCAAATATTCTTTTTTAATCCTGGATGCACATTCCATATCATCAAGCGGAATTAAACAATTTCCCATGACGTATTCAAAGGTTTCCACACTCTGCAATCCACCAAGTTCTACAATATCCGGAAAATCTCCATCCACCGCAGCAATTCGAAGTGCTGTATCTGCATTTGTATTTGTATTCTGATAAACTTCGATTTCATCTTGAGATTCGTTAAACTTCTCAATAATTTCTTCTAATACCGCATATACTTCCCGTTTTCTGTTATAAAACTCCAAACGCACTATTTCTTTTTTATCCCTCTCCTCCTGCTTCTTACATGCAGAAAAAGAACAACACGACAAACCGGCCACCAAAAAAAACATAGCGGAATATATATACTTTTTCATCTATTTACCACCTATCCTTTGCAGACATTATTTAAAATTATACCAGAAAATATATATAAAAAAAACAGACTTCTCTGGTAAATTTCAGCCCAGAGATCTGTTGAATTTATAATTTATTTTTCTTATAATTAACTCAAACTTCCTGCATCCAAAATTGAACTCCTATATTGAAAAATCAATATTTTAAATCATAAAACAACAAAAAAGCCTTGCTGATACTCTCCTCAGCAAGGCTTTTCAACATGCATATACCTTCAAAACCACATATACAAAACTCAAACCTTCCAACTCTGCCGCTGGAACCTTACGGTTCCTTTGGTCAAGCCCTCGACCGATTAGTAGCAGTCAGCTCCATACATTACTGCACTTCCACCTCTGCCCTATCTACCTCGTCGTCTTCAAGGGGTCTTACTCCTTTCGGATGGGATATCTCATCTTGAGGGGGGCTTCACGCTTAGATGCCTTCAGCGTTTAT
>USPF01000057.1 GCA_900556555.1 uncultured Blautia sp. | reverse complement strand
AGATTATAAGTGCATATACAGTTGATAGTGATTATGCGGTTATTAATTTTGAAAATACTTGAAGAAAAGAAAAAAATTGTGTATTATTATAATAATGTCCAAAAATGTTTGGATGAGACAAAGTTAAAAATACAGGAGGATGTAACATGTTTTTATCAACAGCAGCAGGTGCAGGAAATATGATTACTTTATTTTTGCCATTAGTTGTATTCTTTCTTTTGATGTATTTTATGATTATGAGACCTCAGAAAAAAGAGCAGCAGAGAGTGAAAAGCATGCTGGCGTCTATGGAAGTAGGCGATACTGTGGTAACAACCAGCGGATTTTACGGAGTTCTCATTGATATTACAGAAGAAGACGTTATTGTAGAGTTCGGAAATAACAGAAACTGCAGAATTCCAATGAGAAAAGCAGCGATTGCTGAAGTAGAAAAAGCAAGCGACGGTCTTGCAGAATAAGAAAATCAGAAAGGTACTGAAGGAATCACCTGCAGTACCTTTTTTTTCACCAGAATGTTACAGATGATTTCTGCACATAAATACAAAAAGAGGAAAGGAGAGAGAAAATGGCGTTTATCAGTTTGTTTGAAGTAATTGGCCCTAATATGGTGGGTCCATCCAGTTCCCATACAGCAGGGGCAGCTTCTATGGCACTTCTGGCAAGAAAATTGTTTCCGGGAGAGATTCAGAAAGTAAAGTTTACCCTATATGGTTCTTTTGCCAGAACATACAGAGGGCATGGAACAGACAGGGCACTTCTTGGAGGAATCATGGGATATGAAACAGATGATTTGAGAATTCGTGATTCCCTGAACTTGGCAAAAGAAGCTGGCATTGAGTATAGTTTTGAATTGGGAGAGGATGAAAACCTGCATCCCAACACTGCGGATATGGAGATTGAGGGAACCAGGGGAGAAAAGTTGTTCGTGCGTGGTGTTTCCGTTGGTGGCGGGAAGGTCAAGATTGTGAAACTCAATCAAATTGACGTAGATTTTACAGGAGAATATAGCACCTTGATTGTAAGCCAGACAGACCGGCCGGGTGTGGTGGCACATATCACGAAAATTTTAAGTGAAGAGAAGGTAAATATTGCTTTTATGAGACTTTTCCGGGAAGAGAAAGGTGCTGCGGCATTTACCATTGTAGAATCAGATGAAAAGATACCGGTAGAAGTCCTGGATAAGATCCGGGAGAATCCGTTGGTTTCTGATATTATGCTGGTTCAGTTGTAGGAGGGCAAGATGGAATTTAATCATGGATTAGAATTATTACAGTTATGTGAAGCAACCGGTCTTCCTATTTCTCAGGTTATGAAAAAAAGAGAAGCAGAGTTTTCTGGAATTTCAGAGGAAGAGGTTGATAAGAAAATGGAGAAGGCACTGGAGATCATGAAGCGGTCTGTAAGTGAGCCTCTTGTATCTCCAACAGCTTCCATTGGCGGTCTGATTGGCGGAGAAGCAAAAAAACTGAATGAACACAGAAAGCAGGGTAAGGCAGTTTGTGGTTCCCTTGTGTCAAAGGCTATTACGTATGCCATGGCAGTACTGGAAGTTAATGCTTCCATGGGAGTAATTGTTGCAGCACCAACAGCAGGCTCTTCCGGTGTGGTTCCGGGTGTTCTTCTGGCTTTAAAAGAAGAATTTGAATTATCGGATGAGATGATTCTGAATGGGCTTTATACCGCAGGTGCGGTAGGATATCTCCTTATGAGAAATGCCTCTGTAGCAGGAGCAGAAGCCGGATGTCAGGCAGAAGTAGGTGCTGCTTCTGCTATGGCAGCAGCAGCAGTCACTGAGATTATGGGCGGGACTGCGGATATGTGCCTGTATGCAGCTTCCGCAGCACTGTCAAATCTTTTGGGGCTTGTCTGTGATCCTATTGCAGGGCTGGTAGAATCTCCCTGTCAGAGCAGAAATGCAATCGGTGCATCCAATGCGCTGATTTGTGCGGAGCAGGCTTTGGCAGGGATTACATGGCCGATTCCCTTTGATGAAATGGTAGATGCTATGTATCACGTAGGGAGAAGCTTGCCTTTTGAGCTGAGGGAAAGTGCACTTGGAGGATGTGCTGGAACACCTACAGCCTGTGAAAAAACCTGCCGTATTTTCGGATAATCTGAATAAATGCAATAGAAAAGGAGCAGTTTTTCGAAACCGCTCCTTTTCTATTTTTAGAGGGAGAAAATGTTCTTAATTTATATAAGCCTGTAAAAACAGGATTATTATTAGTCGAAGTCCAGCAGCCACATCACATGTGAATCCTGCGGCTGCTGTCTTCTTTCTTAACAAGTTTAAGTATATAGAAGAATTGTGACCTCCCTGTGTACTGAAAATAAAGGAATTCTAAAAACAGAGAAATATGTGTAAAACTCTTGAAAAAGAATAGAAGACATAACGAAAAGTCATAGCTGTGAAGTGTGTTATTACTTGAAATATGAGGGGAAAAGGATTATCATTATACTAATTACATTTCATAATCTTATGGTGAAAAGAGGGAGAATTATGGACTACAGGATAGCATTGATTCCGGGCGATGGAATTGGACCGGAAATCGTAAGAGAAGCGAAAAAAGTATTGGATAAAGTATGTGAGGTCTATGGACATCATTTTACATATGAAGAGCTGTTGTTGGGGGGTGCTTCGATTGATGTACACGGAGTACCGCTTACAGAGGAAACCATTGCAGCGGCAAATAACGCAGATGCTGTATTAATGGGTTCTATTGGCGGTGATGCGAAAACATCCCCATGGTATCAGTTAGAACCATCGAAGAGACCGGAAGCAGGGCTTCTTGGCATCAGAAAGGCCTTAAATCTGTTTGCGAATTTAAGACCCGCCTATTTGTACGAAGAATTAAAGGGAGCCTGTCCTTTGAAGGAAGAAATCATCGGTGATGGTTTTGATATGATTATTGTCAGGGAGCTGACAGGCGGCCTGTATTTCGGAGAACGCAGAACTATTGAGGAAAACGGCGTGAGAAAAGCAATTGATACCCTGTCCTATGATGAAAAAGAAATCAGGAGAATTGCTGTAAAAGCCTTTGAAATTGCAAAAAAGAGAAGAAAAAAAGTCACCAGTGTCGACAAAGCAAATGTCCTGGATTCTTCCAGACTCTGGAGAAAGGTTGTGGAGGAAGTGGCACTTCAGTATCCGGAGGTGGACTTGGAGCACATGCTGGTAGACAACTGTGCTATGCAGCTTGTGCATAATCCGGGTCAGTTTGATGTGATTCTCACCGAGAATATGTTCGGAGATATTTTATCCGATGAGGCGAGCATGGTTACCGGTTCCATTGGAATGTTATCATCCGCCAGCCTGAATGAGACAAAATTTGGCTTATACGAACCAAGTCACGGCTCTGCACCGGATATTGCAGGAAAAGGCATTGCAAATCCGCTGGCTACGATTCTGTCCGCTGCTATGATGCTCCGTTTTTCCCTTGATCTGGATAAGGAAGCAGATGCTGTGGAGGCAGCAGTGGCACAGGTATTAAGAGAAGGATATAGAACCATTGACATTATGTCAGAAGGTATGACGAAGACAAATACAGCCCAGATGGGTGATCTGATCGCAGAGAGAATTTAATTTACGGAGGAAACAGCTATGAGAAGTGATGCAGTAAAAACAGGGATGCAGCAGGCACCCCACCGTTCTTTATTTAATGCTCTTGGCATGACAAAAGAAGAGATGGAGAGGCCGCTGGTAGGAATCGTAAGTTCTTATAATGAAATTGTACCGGGCCATATGAACCTGGATAAAATCGTAGATGCAGTGAAATTAGGAGTTGCTATGGCAGGAGGTACGCCAATCGTGTTCCCGGCCATTGCTGTGTGCGACGGAATTGCCATGGGGCATACCGGGATGAAGTATTCTCTTGTAACGAGAGATTTGATTGCAGATTCCACAGAGGCCATGGCCATGGCACATCAATTTGACGCATTGGTCATGGTTCCAAACTGTGACAAAAATGTTCCTGGACTCTTGATGGCAGCTGCCAGAATCAATGTTCCAACCGTGTTTGTAAGCGGAGGCCCGATGCTGGCTGGTAAGGTAAAAGGCCAGAAGAGAAGCCTTTCTTCCATGTTTGAAGCAGTTGGTTCCTACAGTGCGGGCACTATGACAGCAGAAGAGGTAGAAGAATTTGAAAATAAAGTGTGCCCTACCTGTGGCTCCTGCTCTGGTATGTACACAGCTAACAGTATGAACTGCCTGACCGAAGTCCTTGGTATGGGGCTGCAGGGAAATGGAACCATTCCGGCAGTATATTCTGAGCGTATTAAGTTAGCAAAACATGCAGGTATGCAGGTTATGGAATTATACCGCAGAAATATCAGGCCAAGAGATATCATGACAAAAGATGCCATTATGAATGCACTGACCGTTGATATGGCCCTTGGATGCTCTACAAACAGTATGCTGCATCTTCCGGCTATTGCACATGAGATTGGATTTGATTTTGATATTACTTTTGCTAACGGTATCAGTGAAAAAACTCCAAATCTCTGTCATCTGGCACCTGCAGGCCCAACGTATATGGAGGACTTAAATGAGGCAGGCGGTGTCTATGCAGTGATGAATGAACTGACCAAGAAAGACTTGCTGAATCTTGACTGTATGACTGTTACCGGAAAAACCGTAGGTGAAAATATTAAGAATTGTGTAAATAAAAATCCAGAAGTTATCCGTACGATTGAAAATCCTTACAGCCAGACAGGCGGTCTTGCTGTTCTTACAGGAAACCTGGCACCAGACGGCGGTGTGGTAAAACGCAGTGCTGTTTGTGAGGAGATGATGGTTCACGAAGGACCGGCCAGAGTTTTTGACTGTGAGGAAGATGCCATTGCTGCGATCAAAGGCGGAAAAATCGTGGCAGGAGATGTGGTGGTAATCCGTTATGAAGGACCAAAAGGCGGTCCTGGTATGAGAGAGATGCTGAATCCTACGTCTGCTATTGCAGGTATGGGACTTGGATCTTCTGTGGCATTGATCACTGACGGGCGTTTCTCCGGTGCATCCAGAGGTGCATCCATTGGTCATATCTCACCGGAAGCAGCAGTAGGAGGTCCCATCGCACTGGTAGAGGAAGGTGATATCATCCGGATCAATATTCCTGAGACAAAGCTGGAGCTGGCTGTTTCTGAGGAAGAACTGGAGAGAAGAAGAGCAAACTGGCAGCCAAGAGAGCCAAAGGTTACAACCGGTTATCTGGCACGTTATGCGGCCATGGTTACAAGTGGAAACAGAGGTGCAGTGCTGGAAATCCAGAAATAATAGAAAAGGCGAGAGAACCGATATTAGAGAAATGGGGGAACTATTTATGCAGCTTACAGGTGCACAAATTGTAATTGAATGTTTAAAAGAACAGGGTGTGGATACTGTTTTTGGTTATCCTGGAGGAACCATTTTAAATATTTATGATGAATTATATAAACATCAGGATGAAATCCATCATATCCTTACCTCTCATGAACAGGGGGCAGCACATGCAGCAGACGGTTATGCACGTTCCACCGGAAAGGTTGGGGTGTGCCTGGCTACCAGCGGCCCAGGAGCTACCAATCTGGTTACCGGAATTGCCACGGCTCATATGGATTCTATTCCGATTGTGGCGATTACCTGTAATGTAGGCCTGCCGCTTCTTGGAAAAGATAGTTTCCAGGAAGTGGATATTGCCGGAGTGGTAATGCCAATTACGAAACACAGTTTTATTGTAAAAGATGTAACAAAGCTGGCAAAAACAATCCGCAGAGCGTTTGTGATTGCGAAAACAGGCAGACCGGGTCCTGTTCTTGTGGATATTACTAAAGATGTGACAGTAAATGCTACAGAGTTTATTCCATATGTGCCGAAACCAGTGAAACCTTATGTAAAAGAAATCAAAGAAGAAAATCTGGAACTGGCAGGTGAACTGATCCGCCAGTCCAAACGGCCGTTTATCTTCGTGGGCGGAGGTGCTGTTGCTGCCAATGCATGGGAAGAAGTACGGGAACTTGCCCATAAGATTCAGGCACCTGTCACGGATTCCCTCATGGGAAAAGGTGTCTTCTCAGGAGAAGATCCTTACTATACAGGAATGCTGGGAATGCACGGTACGAAGGCATCCAATCTGGGGGTAACCAAGTGTGACCTTTTGATTGCTGTAGGTGCAAGATTTTCGGATCGTGTCATCGGAAATCCAAGAAACTTTGCAAGAAATGCAAAAATACTTCATATAGATGTAGATGGGGCAGAGATTAATAAAAATGTCCTGGCAGACTGTAGTGTGATTGGGGATGCAAAGGAAGTGCTCACCAGATTAAATGCTATGGTAGAGCCTGCAGAACACAAAGAATGGATGGAAGAAATTCAGGGACTGAAAGCATCTTATCCGCTGAGATATCATCAGGAAGGACTGACAGGACCGGCCATTATTGAAGAATTATATAAACAGACCAACGGAGATGCCATTATTGTCACAGAAGTAGGACAGCATCAGATGTGGGCTGCTCAGTATTACAAATATAATATGCCAAGAAAATTCCTGTCTTCCGGAGGTTTAGGAACCATGGGATACGGTCTTGGGGCTGCAATCGGTGCCAAGATGGGAAATCCGGATAAAGTGGTAATAAATGTAGCAGGAGACGGCTGTTTCCGTATGAACATGAATGAGATTGCCACAGCTACCAGAAATAATATGCCGTTGATTCAGGTGGTAGTAAACAATCAGGTTCTTGGCATGGTGCGTCAGTGGCAGACCTTGTTCTATGAAGGAAGATATTCGAATACCATTTTAAGAGACAAAGTGGATTTTGTAAAACTGGCAGAAGCCATGGGGGCAGTGGGAATCCGTGTGACCAAAAGAGAAGAACTGGCCGGGGCTATCCAAAAAGCCATTGAATTAAATACAACGGTGGTTCTGGACTGTATCATTGACAGCGATGACAAAGTATTCCCAATGGTGCCAGCGGGAGCCAATATTGAGGACGCTTTTGACGAAGAGGACTTAAAAGCAAAAGAAAAATAAATGTCCACCTGAAAAAGACAAATGTTTTTATTGACAAAAATATAACCAAAGAGTACAATATGAAACAATAAAGCTAGGGCTGCCGTATTCCTTTTCAGTGATGCGGCAGCACCTTTATAAATTGGGCACGTTTGTGTGATACTAAGTTGTCTTGCTAAAGACGTTGAAGGCAGGACGGAAAATGACAGGAGGAGAGAGCCGTGAGCAGAGTTTACAACTTTTCAGCAGGCCCGGCAGTTCTGCCGGAAGCAGTATTAAAAGAAGCAGCAGAAGAAATGATGGATTACAGAGGATGTGGGATGTCCGTGATGGAGATGAGCCACCGGTCT
The DNA here is from genome assembly GCA_900556555.1 of uncultured Blautia sp. Taxonomy (GTDB): domain Bacteria; phylum Bacillota; class Clostridia; order Lachnospirales; family Lachnospiraceae; genus Blautia. The sequence continues at coordinate 5,130 of USPF01000057.1, read as the reverse complement.
AAAATGTTTGAATCTATTATCAATGAAGCTGAGTCAGACCTTCGAGACCTGCTCCAGATTCCTGATGATTATAAAGTACTTTTCTTACAGGGCGGAGCAAGCCAGCAGTTTGCTATGATTCCAATGAATCTGATGAAAAATAGGGTGGCAGATTATATTGTCACCGGACAGTGGGCAAAAAAAGCATGGCAGGAAGCACAGAAATACGGAAAAGCCAATAAAATTGCTTCTTCGGAAGACAAAACGTTTTCTTACATACCAGATTGTTCTGATCTGGATATTAGCCCGGATGCTGATTATGTGTATATTTGTGAAAACAATACCATTTATGGAACGAAATTTAAGACCTTGCCAAATACAAAAGGAAAACTTTTAGTGTCAGATGTATCTTCCTGTTTCTTATCAGAACCTATGGATATCAGCAAATATGGTATTGTGTACGGTGGTGTTCAGAAAAACATCGGTCCTGCAGGCATGGTGATTTCCATTATAAGGGAGGATTTGATTACAGAAGACGTTTTGCCGGGCACACCAACCATGCTGACCTATAAAACACATGCAGACGCAAAATCTCTTTATAATACGCCAAACTGCTACTGCATTTATATGTGCGGTAAGGTTTTTAAATGGATCAAGAGCATGGGCGGATTGAGTGCAATGAAGGAACGGAATGAGAAAAAAGCAAAAATATTATATGATTTTCTGGATGAAAGCCAGCTATTTAAAGGAACAGTTGTTTCAAAAGACCGTTCTCTTATGAATGTTCCTTTTGTGACAGGAAATGCAGAACTGGATGCGAAATTTGTAAAAGAAGCAAAAGAGGCAGGCTTGGAGAACCTGAAAGGACACCGCAGTGTAGGCGGTATGAGAGCCAGCATCTATAATGCCATGCCAGTAGAAGGTGTGGAAACACTGGTTGCTTTTATGAAGAAATTTGAAAAGGAGAATGCGTAATATGTATCGTTATCATTGCTTAAATCCAATTTCTGAAGTTGGCTTAGATAGATTTCCGGGAAAATATGAAAATACAGAGAAATTAGAAGAGGCGGATGCTGTCCTGGTGAGAAGTGCAGATATGCATGAAACGGAAATACCAGAGAAAACAGCAGCCGTGGCAAGAGCCGGTGCAGGGGTCAATAATATTCCAATTGAGGCACTTGGAAAGAAAGGTGTAGTAGTATTTAATACACCAGGTGCCAATGCCAATGGTGTAAAAGAAATGGTCATTGCTGGTATGCTTCTGGCTTCCAGAGATATTGTAGGCGGTATCGAGTGGCTGGAGCAGCAGGAAGCTACAGAAGATATTGCAAAGAAAGCAGAAAAGAAGAAAAAACAGTTTGCAGGCTGTGAAATCAGCGGAAAGAAGCTGGGAATCATCGGATTGGGAGCTATCGGAGTAAGGGTGGCAAATGCAGCCGTGCATCTTGGCATGGAAGTTTACGGATACGATCCTTATATTTCGGTAGATGCAGCCTGGAGTCTTTCCAGAAGCATTCACCACATTAATGATATCAGCCAGATTTACAGAGACTGCGACTATATTACCATTCACGTACCGCTTATGGACAGTACGAAAAAGATGATTAGTTCTGACGAGATTGCACAGATGAAAGACGGTGTCGTGCTTCTGAATTTTGCAAGGGATCTTCTGGTGGATGAAGAAGCTCTGGCAGTTGCCCTGGAGGATGGAAAAGTCAAAAAATATGTGACGGACTTTGCAAATCCTATTGTTGCAAAAGCTCCAAATACCCTGGTTACTCCGCATCTTGGAGCATCCACAGAAGAATCTGAGGATAACTGTGCAGTGATGGCAGTAAAACAGGTGATGGATTATTTGGAAAACGGAAATATTAAAAATTCTGTGAACTACCCAAATTGTGATGCAGGAACTTGTGTGGATGAAGGCCGTCTGACCATTAACCATAAGAATATTCCAAATATGATCAGCCAGTTTACAAAGGTGTTAGGTGATGCAGGTGTGAATATTTCCAACATGACCAATAAGAGTAAAGGTGATCTGGCTTATACCATTATAGATGTATCTACCCCGATTTCAAAGGAAGTTGCAAAAAGTCTTAAAGAAATCAGTGGTGTATATAAAGTCCGTATCGTAAAATAACAGGCAAAAAGAGACAGCCTTGCTGCAGAGGTTTCCTGCGGCAGGGCTGTAGTTTTTTTGAAAGGTATGATATAATACAAAAGTGTTTTATGAAAAAGACCGGAGCAGAATTATGAAAAAAAAGAAAAGTGCTTTTTACAAAAGATATCAAAAGAGCTTAAAACTCATGAAAATCCTGTGTTCTGTAAAGCGAAACTACAGGAAAATCCAGAAAACAGCGGAGAGCATCCGCAAAAGAATAAAATGAAGCAAAAGGAGGTTATAGATATGGCAAATATCAAACCCTTTCGTGCAGTGAGGCCAAAAGCGGCTTATGCAGCCGATGTTGCAGCACTCCCTTATGATGTGTATAACAGGGCAGAAGCAAAAAAAGAAGTAGAACGGCATCCAATGTCCTTTTTGAAAATTGACCGCCCGGAGACCCAGTTCCCGGAGCATCAAGATATGTATGCCCCTGAGGTTTATGAACAGGCAGCAAAAACCATGTGGGGAATGCTGGATGAAGGAATCTTCTGTCAGGAGCAGAAGGAGTGTTTTTACTTATATGAGCTTGGAAGTGAAGGACACAGCCAGACAGGAATTGTAGCGTGTGCATCCATAGATGACTACTTGAATCAGGTGATTAAACGTCATGAAAATACAAAGCCAGAGAAAGAGGAGGACCGTATCCGTCATGTCCAGACATGCCAGGCACAGACTGGCCCTATTTTTTTGGCATACCGTTCCCAGCCGGAGCTTCGCAGGCTGATAGAGATAAAGAAGAGAAACCATCCTGTTTATAGTTTTTTCTCTGACGATGGGATTTCCCACAAGGTATGGGTTATAGAAGATCGCCTTACCATAGACAAGATTTCAGTTTTATTTCAGAAGATGGACAGTATCTATATTGCAGACGGGCATCACCGTGCAGCTTCTGCCATCAAAGCAGGACTGAAAAAACGTAAGGAACATCCTGATTATCAGGGAACAGAAGAATTCAACTATTTTCTTTGCACACTATTCTCCTGTGATGAATTGAAGATTCTGGATTATGACAGGGTTGTTAAGGACTTAAATGGTTATACAGAAGCAGAATTTTTGCAGAAAATCAATACGTGTTTTTCAGTAGAAGACAAAGGTACCGAGCAGGTCAGGCCAGACAAAAAAGGTGTGTTCGGAATGTATTTGGGAGAAACCTGGTACCGGCTGGAGATTAAGCCAGAGTACACTTCAAAGGATGCTGTGGAGGGACTGGATGTTTCGATTCTTCAGAATCATCTTCTGAGTCCGGTGCTTGGGATTCAGAATCCAGGAGCAGACCCGAGAATTGATTTTATCGGAGGAATCCGGGGACTTTCTGAACTGGAAAAAAGAGTGCAGGAGGACTGCCAGGTGGCGTTTTCTCTTTATCCTACCAGCATGGAGGAATTGATGAAAACAGCAGATGAAGGAAGGCTGATGCCACCGAAATCTACCTGGTTTGAGCCAAAACTCCGCAGCGGATTATTTATTCATAGAATCTAATAATTGCCCCGTGAAAGGCATGTCAGAATGTTCTGGGTACTTTTCACAGGGCAATTTTAATTTTTTAATATCCATCTACATGAAGAAGTTCATGTACTTTTCCTTTCAGCAGGCCATCATACAGAGACATAATCAATGGATTCTCATCTGCCTTGCGGATGCTTGTGATGTTATCAGCCTGATACAGACCTTCGCTTCTTGCCATCTTCGTACGGTTTCCGGCTCTCGGAGGCTGTCCGCCGCCCATGATACATCCTCTGCGGCATGCCATGATTTCCACAATGTGATAATGTTTTTTGCCGCTCTTAATGTTTTCCATTACAGTACGTGCGTTTGCCAGTCCGCTGGCAACACAGACATTCAGAGGAATACCTTTGTAGGTGACAGAGAATTCTTTGATACCGTCTTCTCCTCTTGCACCGGATTCAGCTACAGTATCCATGGTTGCTTTGTCGTGTTTGTCAGCGAAACGGCGGAGCATAGCTTCTGTAACACCGCCGGTAACACCGAAGATGACACCTGCACCGGAACCGAAACCAAACGGCATATCACATGCTTCCGGTACCAGAGTCTGGAATTCGATGCCGGAGTTTTTGATCATACGGATTAATTCTGTTGTAGTGATAACTACATCCGTATCCTGTTCTCCTTTGGTAAAGCTGTTAGGACGGAGAATTTCCATCTTCTTAGCAGTACAAGGCATGATAGAAACCACAAAAGTTTTCTTTCCTTGGTTCTTTTCATAGCCGCGGTAGTATTCTTTCACAACTGCTGAGAACATTCCCTGTGGAGAACGGCAGGTAGAAAGGTTCTCTTTGTACTCTGGATATTGGTCGCAGAGGAATTTTACCCATGCAGGACAACAAGAAGTAAATAATGGGAGATTTTCTCCTGTTCCTACACGTTCCAGGAATTCTTTTGATTCCTCCATGATGGTAAGGTCTGCGGAGAAAGCAGTATCATATACCTCATCGAAGCCCATACGGTGCAGTACCGCAACGATTTTTCCCATGACACTGTTGCCTTTGGTAAGTCCGAAAGCATCACCAACAGCCACACGGACAGCAGGGGCAATCTGAGCAACAACCCGGGTATCTGGATCTGCAATGGCATCCCACACTTCATCCATGTGTGTTTTGATGCTGATAGCACCAGTCGGACAATATACACGGCACTGGCCGCAGCTTACACAGTCTGTAGCTGCCAGTGGTTTGTCAAAAGCAGGCATAACCATAGCATCTGTTCCACGGAAAGCAAAACCAAGTACACCAATGCGATAGCAACCAATGACATGAAGCCTGCATCACCTTCGATAAATTTAGTCTTCAACTCTTTGTGCATGCTGCCTTCTTCAACTACAGCAGGAGCTGCTGCGTCAGCTGCTACTTGTTCTGTCTGCGCAGGAGCTGCTGCGTCCTGAGCCATTGCTGTCTGAGTCATTCCGAATGAGAGAACTCCCATCACTGCAAGAATTGCAAATAACTTTTTCATTGTGTGTCTAATTTTTA
>USPF01000056.1 GCA_900556555.1 uncultured Blautia sp. | reverse complement strand
TAATTCTTCCTGAGAATATCTGCCCCGGTAAGTACCGAAATAAGGAAATCCCGGCACTTCATACGTATCTTCTGTGTAAAGGAACAACTGGTTCATACCGGCTTTCGCCATAATTTGAATGAGTTTTTTCACAGTCTGGACTGTGGCAACTGCATTTCTGGAGCAGTCCAGCATAAAACCGTTTTTCTTAAAATAAGAAGTTTCCTCCAGTTCAAAATCTTCCTCCAGATGATGAAGAAGGTAGTTCAGGATCCTGAAAAAATGTGCCGGTTCCCGGCAGGTCACGGAGCAGGAAGTTCCTTTTTTTGAGAGTGATAGTTTGGAGGCAGAAGCGGAAAAATGAATCGTCATTTTTATCTGTTCTGCCATTTCTTTAACAGCAGAGTTTTTATCCGTCAAAATAGCAGCTCCTTGCTGCAGGGCATTTAATTGGGTGGAGTCAATGTCTCCTGTGTAAGTGATGAGCATAATACATACCTCCGGTTAAAAAATATAATTACTCTTCCTGATGAACACGGAAGAATTTTTTCTGTTCTCTGTAATAGTACAGAATGAATAGAACCGTAGTCAGTCCCCAGGAAATAGGATAGCATAACAGGATGCTGGTAACACCGGGATGATGTGGTACTACCAGGAAAATCCAGAGAATCCTCAAAATACATACGCCACAGCAGGTCATGATCATAGGAACCAGGACATTTCCGATTCCACGCAGGGCACTTGACAAAATTTCGATAAATACGAACAGCACATAAGACGGAACAATCAGGCGGATAATTTTCAGCCCAATCTTAATGACTTCCGGGTCAGTGGTAAAAAGCTGGAGCAGGAACTTTCCGGAAAACAGCAAGACAGCAGTTACCAGAATGGTGGCTGCAAAGTCCAGAAACAGGCAGGTGGTAATGCTCTGTTTCATACGTTTGTACTTCCCTGCTCCGAAGTTTTGTCCGATAAAAGTGGTGATAGCTACACTGAAAGCACCAGAGATCATCCAGTAAATGGCATCGATTTTTCCAAAGGCAGTGTAGGCTGCCATGGTGCTGGTTCCAAGGCTGTTTAGGGAAGACTGCACAATCATGTTAGACGCATTATACATGATGGACTGCAGCCCTGCCGGAAGACCAATGGTGATAATAGAGACCAGCAGGAATTTGTGAAAACGTATCTGAGATGGCTCCAGCCGGTACATATCTTTTGATTTCAGGAGTGTCAGGATAACAAGCACAGCACTGACAGCCTGAGATGCAACCGTGGCAATGGCTGCCCCGGCAACCCCCATGTCCATACCAACAACCAGGAGAATGTCCAGGAAAATGTTGATAAAACAGCATACAATCAGGAAGTATAAAGGTCTTGTGGAGTCACCTACTGCTCTTAAAATCGCAGAGCCTATGTTGTAAATAAAAACAAAAATAATTCCGGCAAAATAAATACGCATATAAACAATGGAATCACCGATTACATCAGTCGGAGTTTTTAAAAGTTCCATCATGAAAGGAGTCAGTGCAATACCTATGATGCTGATTAGGATACCGCCGACAATAGATAAGGCTGCTGCAGTATGTAGTGTGTCGTTCAGGTCTTTCTCTTTTTTTGCTCCGTAATAACGGGCAATGATGACAGTAGCACCGGAAGCAAGACCTACGAAAAAGTTCACTACCAGGTTTACAATCTGTCCGGTAGAACCGCCTACAGCGGCCAGAGCCTGCGTCCCAACAAAACGGCCTACCACAACAGCGTCAGCAGTATTATAAAGCTGCTGAAAAAGTGTTCCCAGCATGATGGGAAAGAAGAAAAGCAGAAGCTGCTTCCAGATTACACCTTCGGTAATCTGATTCGTAGATGCATTTTTTTGTTTCAATCAAAACCCTCCTCAGTTCGTTACAATAGTTCCATATCTTCATATATAGCACAGAGTTTTAGAAATGTCGATATGAAAAAAGAAAAATATAAAAGAGGGATTATTTTACTATTTTTTGGTGGGAATATGATACAATCAAGATACTAGATTTTGTACGAAATAATGAGAAAAAACAGGAGGTATTTATCATTATGAAATTGAGAATCCGAAGAGCAGATCCGGCAGGAAACATTACACTTTTTGTCATGAGCAAAGCAGACAGAAAGGATTACGCAGCAATTTCAAACCAGCTTTTAGCCATGGAGGAATTTGGGGCAGAACAAGTGGGATTTGTAGAGTATCAGGATAACGGCAAGGTGCATATGCAGATGATGGGCGGTGAATTCTGCGGCAATGCAACCAGGAGCTTTGGTTATCTTATGAGTATGCTTTCCACAGAGAAACCATCAGAGGTGGAAGTAGATGTCAGCGGTTCCGCAGAACCTTTGAAGGCAGAAGTCGATTTAGAAAAGGGAACCAGCAGAACCCAGATGCCTCTGCCTGTGGAGATTGTAGAACTGCCAAAGATACAGGGAGAGACCTATTCTATGGTGGTATTTGAGGGTATCTGCCATATTATTGTAAAATCTGCACCGAGAGAACAGGATTTTGTAGACCAGGTGATCCAGGTGGCAGAGCAGGCGTGTCCTGCTGATGCCTATGGCGTGATGTTCCTGGAAGGGGAAAAAATGACCCCGGTAGTAAATGTCAAAGAAAACGGTTCTATGGTATGGGAAAGCAGCTGCGGAAGTGGAAGCATGGGGGCTGCTGTGTATCTCTCCCACGGAAAAGAAGATGGCACATATGTGTATGAACTTCACCAGCCGGGAGGAGTGATTGAAGCCTCTGTCACCATTGAAAATGGAAAAGTAATTCGGTGTAAAATGGGAGGACCAGTCGTGATTTCAGACGAAATGACGGTGGAGATAGACGGATAAAAAGAGTTGTCAGGGGAACTGAAACATGCTAGAATTCTTGTAGAGAACAATCGTGTTACAGGGTGGATTGACCTTCATTTTATTTTACATAGAATGGGGGTGGTGCTGATGAACAGGAATAATCATTTTGATTTCAAAGATTTAATTGCTTTTGGAATGTTCATTTTAGCATTGCTGACATTCGTTTTTACGTTCTGTCGATAATGTTTTAAGGCATAGAAAAACCACCCCGGAACTTTGGCGAGTGATGAGGTGATAATTCTATGTTATCCTAATTCATATGGTCAACCCCTTGTGGGCGATTGTTCTCTTTATATCTATAATATAACATGCTTGTTCGTTGTATTCAACAGAAAGTTTAGAGAACAATGTCTATGAAATCCGTAAAATTAAAACATCCATATATTACAGTCAAGGAAAATCACCAATCCTCCTTTGGCGGAAGTCAGACATGGGCAAAAAGCCGTACCTTGCAAAAATACGGCTGTGGTGTTGTGGCTGGCACAGATTTTCTCTTGTATATAGGTTTACATAAGAAATATCCTGTTGGAACAGAGTTTTCACGGGACAAATATTTACAGGGGAAGTTAAGCAGAACAGTTTATCTTAAACTGCTGGATAAAATGCGAAAACATTATTTCCCTGTGATTCCCGGGCTAGGAATGCCCTGGTGGGTATTAATCGGTGGTTTGAACGTTTATTTTCTAAAAAACAGGATTCCGCTGAAAGCTTCTTTTGGGGTACGCAGAAGAAATCGGGATAACCGGATCCGATCCATGCTGGCACATGATTTACCTGTTATCCTAGCAGTCGGACCTAATTTTCCCATTCCCTGGAAACGGCATAAACTGGCTTTTTATCAGAAGAGAGGACAAGAATATATAGAAGCGTGCCGAACAGCCGCTCACTTTGTTGTGATTACAGGAATGTGCGGCCAGTGGTTAGAGATTTCCTCCTGGGGGAATAAATATTATGTAAACATGAAGGAATATGAGGAATATGTGGCTCATTACAGTTGTCCGCTGGTGAGCAATATTATATATATGAAAAAGAGATAGGTTTTTCAAAAAATGTAATTTCCACCTACAAAAAACAATTGTCCGCAAATGGGGGATTGACAAAAGGAAAATCAGTGCTATAATGAAATTCGTTAATTGCATATTGTGCCAAAGGAAGGATGCAGGAAAGCGGCGAAATGCCCACCGAAGGAGTAATACTCTCAGGGGTCTGCAAAAGACGAGACTGTATCTGGATGGCTCTCTGGAGAATCCCTTAATGGGTGCCGAAGGTGTAAGCAGACGGAGAACTGTCTGTGAATCTCTCAGGCAAAAGGACAGTGAGGTTTAAAAGGACAGATTTTTTTCTGTCCCCAATAACGCATATTGCGCTGAAATCTGAACATACAGTCCATGGGATTTTAATAGACAAAATCTCATGGGCTTTTTTCGTATCAGGTTTTCTTGCTTGTTCACGAAAGAGTATGCATAAAAATGCATAAAGAAGAACAAAAGGAGAAGAAAAAAGAAATGGAAATTTTAGAAACAGTCATGAATGTTATTGCATCAGTGGTGGAGCATGTCAACACATTTTTGTGGGACTATGCGTTGCTGGTTCTGCTGCTTGGAACCGGAATTATTTATTCCTTTAGTTTGAAGTTTATTCAGGTTCGGAAGTTCGGTGTTGGTATGAAGAAGATGTTTGGAAACTTTTCTCTTCATGGAAAAAGCAGCGAGAACGGACTTAGTTCCTTCCAGGCGTTGGCAACAGCCATTGCAGCACAGGTTGGAACCGGAAATATTGCAGGTGCAGCAACCGCCATTGCTTCTGGCGGACCAGGGGCAATCTTCTGGATGTGGGTCAGTGCTTTCTTTGGAATGGCTACGATTTATGCAGAAGCTGTCATGGCACAGCATACCAGAGTGAAAGAAAATGGTGTAATCATAGGCGGGCCTGTTTACTATATCAAATACATTTTTAAAGGAAAATTCGGAAAATTCCTTGCAGGATTTTTCTCAGTGGCAATCATCTTAGCATTAGGTTTCATGGGAAATATGGTACAGTCCAATTCCATTGGAAGTTCCTTTGAGACAGCTTTTGGAATCAAACCGCTTTACGTGGGTATTGTAATTGCAATCATTGCAGCCTTCATTTTCATCGGAGGAATTAACAGAATTGCAAGGGTAACAGAAAAGGTTGTTCCTATTATGGCTCTGATTTATATTGTTGGATGCCTGGTAATTTTAGGAATGAATATCCAGGGCGTTGGAAAAGCATTTCATGATATTTTTGTAGCAGCTTTTAATCCAAACGCTGTTTTAGGTGGAGCTCTTGGTGTGACAGTTCAGAAGGCAATGCGTTTCGGTGTGGCAAGAGGGCTTTTCTCTAACGAAGCAGGTATGGGTTCTACCCCTCATGCACATGCTACCGCAGACGTGAAGCATCCGGGTGATCAGGGAATCATTGCCATGATGGGCGTGTTTATTGATACCTTTGTCATTCTGACCCTGACAGCACTGGTTATCCTATCCACAGGAGCATTATCCAGTGGAAAAACAGCTTCTGCATTGGCACAGGTAGCCTTTGATTCTGCCTTTGGTTCCTTTGGAAAAATCTTTATTGCCATTTGCATGCTGTTCTTTGCATTCACCACGATTATCGGATGGTACTACTTTGGAGAAGTAAATGTGAAGAATTTATTCGGAGCAAAAGCAGTTAAGATTTATGCAGCGTTAGTTGTTCTGTTTGTTTTGCTTGGTTCTACACTGAAAGTGGAACTGGTTTGGGATATGTCAGACATGTTTAATGGTTTGATGGTAATTCCCAACTTGATTGCGATTCTGGCATCTATTCCTATGGTAATGAAGCTGAGTAAAGAATATGAAAAACTGCATAAAAATAAGTAATAAAAGTACCACTTTACAAATCTTTGTAACTATGTTAGCATTGCTAGTATAGGAAAACACGATGATAAAGAGAGTACACGTAGAGAAGTCCTACAGAGAAGCTTCTATAAAAAATATGCTGAGAGGAAGCAGATGGAAATACGTGGAAGATGGCTTTTGAGAGGCGCACCGAAGTATGTATATGCCTAGGCTGCGACAGGTTCCGCCTGTTATAGCGGGAGGGTATGGATGTACCCCAAGAGGTTTGTATTGCGAAATACAGACGAACAGAAGTGGTAACACGGGTAAATACAACTCGTCTTCTTTGGAAACAGGGAAGACGGGTTTTTTTATATCATAGGAAATTGTTTCCTATTAACAAAAAAGGAGGAATCCAAAATGGATAAGAAAAAATATTATATTACCACAGCCATTGCCTATACATCAGGCAAACCACACATTGGAAATACTTATGAAGCAGTTCTGGCTGACAGTATTGCCAGATTCAAAAGACAGCAGGGATACGATGTATTCTTCCAGACTGGAACAGATGAACACGGACAGAAAATTGAGTTAAAGGCAGCAGAAGCTGGTGTAACTTGTAAAGAATTCGTAGACAGTGTTGCAGGAGAAATCAAAAACATCTGGGATTTGATGAACACATCTTATGACAAATTTATCCGTACCACAGATGCAGATCATGAAAAACAGGTACAGAAAATCTTTAAAAAGCTGTATGACCAGGGAGATATCTACAAAGGATATTATGAAGGAATGTACTGTACTCCATGTGAATCCTTCTTCACAGAATCTCAGTTAGTAGACGGCAAATGCCCGGACTGTGGACGCCCTGTAACACCTGCAAAAGAAGAAGCATACTTCTTCAGAATGAGCAAATATGCACAGAGACTCATTGACCACATCAATGAACATCCGGAATTTATCCAGCCGGTTTCCAGAAAGAATGAAATGATGAACAACTTCCTTCTTCCGGGACTTCAGGATCTGTGTGTGTCCAGAACTTCTTTCAAATGGGGAATTCCAGTAGACTTTGACCCGAAACACGTTGTTTATGTATGGCTGGATGCATTGACAAACTACATTACAGGAATCGGATATGACTGTGACGGAGAAAGCACAGAACAGTTCAAAAAAGACTGGCCTGCAGACCTTCATCTGATTGGAAAAGACATTATCCGTTTCCATACCATTTACTGGCCAATCTTCCTTATGGCACTTGATCTGCCACTGCCGAAACAGGTATTCGGACATCCATGGCTGCTTCAGGGTGATGGAAAAATGAGTAAATCTAAAGGAAATGTTCTGTATGCAGATCAGTTGGTGGATTTCTTCGGAGTAGATGCAGTACGTTATTTCGTGCTTCACGAAATGCCATTTGAAAACGATGGTGTGATTACCTGGGAATTAATGGTAGAGAGACTGAATTCTGAACTGGCAAATACCCTTGGAAACCTGGTAAACAGAACCATTTCCATGTCCAATAAATACTTTGATGGTGTAGTAAAGAGTACAGGTGTGTGCGAGCCGGTAGATGAAGAATTAAAAGCCGTAGTTCTGGGAACAAAGGCAAAGGTAGCAGCTAAGATGGAAGAACTTCGTGTGGCAGATGCAATCACTGAAATCTTCACCTTATTTAAACGCTGCAACAAATATATTGACGAAACTATGCCATGGGCACTGGCAAAAGACGAAGATAAGAAAGACCGTCTGGCAGAAGTGCTGTACAACCTGGTAGAAGGAATCTGCATCGGTGCTTCCTTACTGGAATCCTTTATGCCGGACACTACAGGCAAGATTCTGGCTCAGTTAAATGCTAATAAGAGAACATATGAAGAACTGGATACCTTTGGATTGTATCCATCCGGAAATAAAGTTACTGAGAAACCAGAAATCCTCTTTGCACGCCTTGATGTAAAAGAAGTCATGGCAAAAGTGGAAGAAATGAGAGCACAGGATGCACAGCCAGAAGAAGAAAAAGAAGAAGCTCCTGTGGTTGATATTGAAGCAAAACCAGAAGTGACTTTTGATGATTTCATGAAAATGCAGTTCCAGGTAGGAGAAATCATTGCCTGCGAAGCAGTGAAAAAATCCAAAAAACTTCTTTGCTCTCAGGTAAAAATCGGAAGCCAGGTAAAACAAATTGTATCAGGCATTAAATCCAACTACGCACCAGAAGACATGGTGGGCAAGAAAGTGATGGTTCTGGTGAACTTAAAACCTGCAAAACTGGCAGGTGTACTGTCTGAGGGAATGATTCTCTGTGCAGAAGGATTTGACGGAGAACTGGCACTTATGACACCAGACAAAGATATGCCGGCAGGTGCAGAAATCTGCTAAAAAAATTTTCCTATTGACAACCGCCTTTCTGTCCTTTATTATTCTCTTTAATGAAAGGGAGTAGCTGGCACCAACAGGTGTTTACGGCGTCGTCAATCTCGATGAGAATTTTCTCGTCCGTGTCGTGATGAAACAGCGAGACTTTTATTGCATAGCAGACTGTGCAGTAAAGGTCTCGCTTTTTACTTTCTGAAATGCTGTGGCATAGAAAGACCTTTACGAAGCACACTATAATAAAAATGAACGGAGGAAAATTCATGAAAGAGTATTATCAGATGTCAAGAACAGAAGCTCAAAAAGCCGTAAACGGCAGCACCCATCCGCTCAGTGAGGATCAGATTAAGCAAAATCAGAAAAAGTATGGTCCTAATGCACTGGTGGAAGAAAAGAAGAAATCCATTCCTCAGATTTTTCTGGAACAATTTAAGGATTTTCTGGTAATCATCCTGATTGTTGCAGCTGTTGTTTCCGGTCTTCTTGGTGAAGTGGAAAGTGCCATTGTTATTCTGGTGGTTATTACTATGAATGCTATTCTGGGAACCGTACAGACCGTAAAGGCAGAACAGTCTTTGGACAGTTTGAAAGCCATGTCAGGGCCGGAGGCAAAAGTATTTCGTAACGGAGATGTGATCAAAGTTCCATCTTCAGAGGTAACCATCGGTGATATTGTCATGCTGGAGGCAGGAGATTACGTTCCGGCTGACGGACGTATTCTGGAAAATGCCAGCCTGAAAGTAGATGAAAGTGCCCTCACAGGAGAGAGCCTTGGAGTAGATAAGACCGAAGAAGAAATCAGCGGTGAGGTTCCTCTTGGTGACAGAACGAACATGGTATATTCCGGAAGCTTTGTTTCTTACGGCCGTGGTTCCTTCCTGGTAACGGCCATTGGTATGGAAACAGAAGTTGGAAAAATAGCAAAACTTCTGAAAAATACTTCAGAGAAGAAAACACCTCTTCAGATGAACCTGGATAATTTCGGACAGAAGCTTTCTATTTTAATCCTGGTATTCTGTGCCATCTTATTTGGAATCAGCGTAATCAGAGGCGAATCCATGGGAGATGCTTTCCTCTTTGCAGTAGCCTTAGCGGTAGCAGCTATTCCGGAAGCACTCAGTTCGATTGTTACCATTGTATTGTCCTTTGGTACACAGAAAATGGCAAAAGAACATGCCATTGTCCGTAAACTTCAGGCCGTGGAAGGTCTGGGAAGCGTGTCCATTATCTGTTCTGATAAGACAGGTACTCTGACACAGAATAAAATGACCGTAGAATACTATTATGTAGACGGAAAGGAAATCGCAGCAGAAGACATTGACCTGGATGATAAACAGCAGAAACAGCTTCTTCGTCATAGTATTTTGTGCAATGACTCCACAAACAAAAACGGAGAAGAGATTGGTGATCCAACAGAGACTGCTCTTATTAATCAGGGAGATAAATTAGGAGTTCCTGCGGAAGCAGTGAGAACCAAATACCCAAGATTCAGTGAAGTGCCTTTTGACAGTGACAGAAAACTGATGTCCACTCTGCATACACTGAAAAGAGGTTCTACCATGGTTACAAAAGGTGCCGTGGATGTACTCCTTGGAAGAGTGACCATGATTCAGAAAAACGGAAAGGCAGAGCCAATTACCCAGCAGGATATCCAGGATATTGAAGCACAGAACCAGAAGTTTTCCAAGAACGGCCTTCGTGTTCTTGCCTTTGCTTACAAAGATGTGCCGGAAGGTTCCACACTTACCGTAGAAGACGAACATGACATGACCTTCCTTGGTTTAATCGCAATGATGGATCCGCCGAGAGAAGAATCAAAAGATGCCGTTGCAGAATGTATTAAGGCCGGCATCAAACCTATTATGATTACTGGAGACCACAAGGTAACAGCAGCAGCAATTGCTAAGAGAATCGGTATCCTGAAAGATGAATCTGAGGCTTGTGAAGGTGCTGTGATTGAAAATATGACAGACGAAGAGCTGAAAGATTTCGTTGAAGGTATTTCCGTATATGCCCGTGTTTCACCAGAACACAAAATCCGTATTGTCCGCGCATGGCAGGAAAAAGGAAATATCGTATCTATGACAGGTGACGGTGTAAACGATGCGCCGGCGCTGAAACAGGCAGATATCGGTGTGGCTATGGGTATCACAGGAACAGAAGTTTCCAAAGATGCTGCATCTATGATATTGACAGATGACAACTTTGCGACTATTGTTAAAGCAGTAGAAAACGGACGTAATGTTTACAGAAACATCAAGAGTGCGATTCAGTTCCTGTTATCAGGAAACTTTGCAGGAATTCTGGCAGTGCTGTATGCATCCATTGCAAACTTGCCGGTACCATTTGCACCGGTTCACCTGCTGTTTATCAACCTTCTTACAGACAGTCTCCCTGCGATTGCACTGGGACTGGAACCACATACTAAATCTGTAATGAATGAAAAACCAAGACCAATGAACGAATCCATTCTCACCAAGAATTTCCTTTCCAAAATCGGAATTGAAGGTCTTGTAATCGGTGTTATGACCATGATTGGATTTTATATCGGCTATCAGGAAAGTCCTCTGCTGGCTTCTACCCTGGCCTTTGGTACACTTTGTACTTCCCGTCTGGTACATGGATTTAACTGTAAATCTGACGAACCGGTTCTGTTTACAAAGAGATTTTTCAATAACAAATATCTGGCAGGTGCTTTCGGTATCGGAATCCTTCTGATTACTGCGGTTATGATGGTTCCTTGGCTGCACAGCATTTTCCAGGTTCAGACATTAAGTCTTGCTCAGTTATTTATTATGTATGGCCTGGCTCTTGCCAATCTGCCGATTATCCAGTTTATCAAATGGATTCGCAAAAAAATCGGTAAATAAAGAAAAAAGTGCCTGGGAGGGATGTTATGGATTTGAACAAAAAGAACATGAAGAACTTAATGATTCTGATTGTTTTTGCAGTTTTGGTACTTGTTGGAGTGCAGAGAATTGAAAATCTGGCGGCTGGATTTGTTTTCTTAATGAGAATCGTCTTTCCGTTTATTCTAGGCGGTGCTATGGCGTTTATTCTAAATATACCGATGCATTTTCTGGAAGGAAGACTGTTTGCCAAGGCGAAGAAGAAAAAGCTGGTAAGACCGGTGAGCCTGGTGCTTTCTATTCTCTTTGTTGTGGCAATACTCCAGATTGTTCTGGTAGTTGTGATTCCTGAAATTGCAGCAACCTTTGCCAGCATCAGCAAGAACATAGAAGCGTTTCTGCCAAAACTGGAACAGTGGCTTACAGAAGCCTTCCCGGACAGTGAACAACTTGAAATGTGGATTGACAGCCTGGAATTTAACTGGGATAAGATTCTCCAAAGTGCTGTGAACTTCCTGAAAAACGGAGCAGGAAATGTGCTGAGTTCTACCGTTACAGTGGCAAAAACAGTAATCAATTCCCTGATGAATTTCTTTGTGGGATTTGTGTTTGCATGCTATATCTTACTTCAAAAAGAGAAATTATCTGTGCAGGTGAAGAAAGTGCTCTATGCCTTTCTTCCACGCCATGCAGTTGAGAAGACTTTGCAGGTGGCTGCACTTAGCTACAAGACCTTTTCCAATTTTGTGACAGGGCAGTGCCTGGAGGCGGTGATTCTTGGAACCATGTTCTTTGTTTCCATGAGTGTTTTGCGTTTCCCATATGCATTGCTGGTGGGAGTCCTCATTGCCTTTACAGCACTGATTCCTATTTTCGGAGCATTTATCGGATGCGTGTTAGGCACCTTCCTGATTCTTGTGTCAAATCCGGTACAGGCAATCGGGTTCGTGATTCTGTTCTTTGTATTGCAGCAGGTAGAAGGAAATCTCATCTATCCTCATGTGGTGGGCGGTTCTGTAGGACTTCCTTCCATTTGGGTATTGGTGGCTGTAACCGTGGGCGGCAGCCTCATGGGAGTGGTAGGAATGCTCATCTTTATTCCGCTTTCTTCTGTGCTTTATGCACTGTTTAAAGGATGGGTACATAAGAGATTGGAGGATAGAGGAATTCATGATATTTGAGACACATGCACACTATGATGATGAAGCCTTTGACCTGGACAGGGATGCATTGCTCCGTTCCATGCACGAAAATGGAATAGAAACTATTGTAAATGTGGGTGCATCTCTTCGAGGTGTGGAGGACACAGTAAAACTCATGGAGCAATATCCATTTGTGTACGGAGCAATCGGTGTTCATCCCGATGAGGTAGGAACTCTGAATGAAGAGAAAATGGAACTGTTATGCAAATACTGCCGCTTGCCCAAAACGGTTGCTGTAGGTGAGATTGGGCTGGATTATTACTGGGACAAGGAAAATCATGAGACACAGAAGAAATGGTTTGTCCGGCAGATGGATCTGGCGAAAGAAACAGAGCTTCCCATCATTGTCCACAGCAGGGATGCAGCAAAAGATACCCTGGATATTATGAAGGCAGAGAGAGCAGACTGCTTAAAAGGTGTGATTCACTGCTATTCCTATTCCAAGGAACATGCCAGAGAATATATGAACATGGGATATTATCTGGGAATCGGTGGGGTAGTGACCTTCAAAAATGCGAAGAAATTAAAAGAAGTAGTGGAATATGCACCTCTTGATTATTTGCTTCTGGAGACAGATGCACCTTATCTGACACCGGAGCCCTATCGTGGAAAACGGAATTGTTCTCAGTATCTTACTTATGTGGCAAAAGAAATCGCAGAAATCAAAGGCGTTACCTATGAAGAAGTGATTGACATAACTAGAACAAATGCAAAAAAATTATTTGGACTATAAGGAATCCTGCTGGTACTCAATTGGGTGCTGGCGGGATTTTTTTGTGGTGGTCTGGCTGGCGTTGCCAGAAGTCATTAGATATGATAAAATAGGAGAAAAGAACAAATTCTGTGAGAAATCTTTATTCAATTCATTTGACATTTCAAAAAACAATCCAGAAATCTTTTTTACATCCTCAAAAAAACAAAAGAGAAGTATTTTGGCCTGCCTAGGTGTGCCGGGGTAGGTGGGAAAGTGGTAAAAGGTGCATT
>USPF01000055.1 GCA_900556555.1 uncultured Blautia sp. | reverse complement strand
CCGTTTTTATAGGTTTCAAAATCAACAGGGTCTAAGTCATTGACAATTTTATTAAAACAGAAATCCTTATTCATAATATTTCCTGTGGTAATCAGTGAGTGAAAACCCATGTAATTTTTGCAGGAGGCAAATCTTTTATTATATCTCAAAACCCGTCCCGTTTGTTTTGATTTGTAATTCATTCCAAATAAAGCTCCGGCGGAAACGCCGATTATAGTGTCTATGGAAATGTGATTTTGCATAAATACATCCAGTACACCGGCGGTGTATAATCCTCTCATAGCCCCGCCTTCCAGCAGTAATCCGGTTGTCATAGTTGTTCAGCTCCTTCTTGCTTCTTTTGATTTCTAATTTTATACTTTTAAGAATTGTAAAGCAATAGTTTTAAAACCTTAAATGGAAAAAATTAGGATTTTATACGAAAAATCCTCTAAAATTAAGTGAAAAAAACGAAAAAGAATATGTGTTTCCCCTTGCATAATTTATGGGATTAGTATAAAATGTACGTATAAGTGGTAGAAAGTGGTGGAAAGTGGTGCTAAATGGGTGGCTGATGGCAGAAGTATCTGTGAAGCGTCATAGAGAATTATAAAGGGGAGATTTATAGTTCTCACGAAAGAAGGTGACGTTCGTATGTTCATGGGAGAGTATAGTCATACAATAGATGCAAAAGGAAGAATGATTATTCCGGCTAAGTTCAGAGAAGAGCTGGGAAAAGAATTCGTACTTACCAAAGGATTGGATGGCTGTTTATCCATTTATCCCAACAACGAATGGAAAGCCTTTGAGGAAAAGCTGAAAGCTTTACCACTTAATGATAAAAATGCAAGAGCCTTCTTACGTTTCTTTGTAGCCAGTGCAACCTTGTGTGAGCTGGACAAGCAGGGGAGAATCCTCGTGCCAGCAACTTTACGGGAGTTTGCCGGTCTGAATAAAGACGTGGTACTCACTGGAAATCTTACGAGAATCGAAGTCTGGAGTAAGGAAAAGTGGATAGAGAACAGCAATTATGAGGATATGGATGCCATTGCAGAAGGTATGCAGAAAATGGGTATTGTAATCTGAGAATGCTAGGAGAGAAAAATGGAATTTAAACACAAATCCGTATTACTGGAAGAAACTGTCGGGAATTTGAAGGTGAAACCTGATGGGATTTATGTAGATGGAACATTAGGAGGCGGTGGGCATTCCTACAGGATATGCCAGCAGTTATCTGCCAAGGGGAGCTTGATAGGTATAGATCAAGATGAAGCTGCAATAAAAGCTGCGGGAGAGCGGTTACAGGAGTTCAAAGATCAGGTGACCATAATCCGCAGCAACTATTGCAACATGAAAAGGGAATTGCACAAGATAGGAATCACATCTGTAGATGGGATTATTTTAGATTTGGGGGTATCTTCCTACCAGCTGGACAATAGCCAGCGAGGTTTTACTTATAGGGAAGATGTCCCTCTTGACATGCGTATGGATCAGAGAAATCCCCGCACAGCCAGAGATATTGTCAATGATTACAGCGAACAGGAGCTGTACCGTATTATCCGGGATTACGGGGAAGATAAATTTGCAAAAAACATTGCGAAACATATCTGTCTTGCAAGACAGGAAAAAAGTATAGAAACAACAGGAGAACTGTCTGAAATTATCAAACGGGCGATTCCTATGAAAATGAGGGCAGTAGGAGGACATCCGGCAAAGAAAACATTCCAGGCTATCCGGATTGAACTGAATCAGGAACTGGATGTACTGAGAAATACACTGGATGACATGATAGACCTTTTGAATGACAATGGAAGGATTTGTATTATTACCTTTCATTCCCTGGAAGACCGCATTGTGAAAACAATATTCAAACAGAATGAAAATCCATGTACCTGTCCGCCAGGATTTCCGGTGTGCGTATGTGGAAATGTGTCAAAAGGAAGGGTGATTACCAGAAAACCGATTCTGCCAAGTGAGGAGGAATTGGAGGTTAATCCCAGATCAAAGAGTGCAAAGTTGAGAGTTTTTGAGAGAGTGAAACAGGAGCAGAAATAACCTGGCAAGGGAGAACTTCATGGCAAGTACAAGGAACCATAATCAATATGACAACAGAAGAGTGAAAAGGCGTCAGGCATATTATGAAGATGGAAATGCTGCACGCCGTCTGGAAGAGGTACCTGTCCGGCCAAAGAAGAAACTGAGCAAGACTGCACAGAAAAACCGGGCAAAAAGTACCAATATGGGAAAGGGATATATTATGTTCCTTTTCCTTATTTGTGCATTGGCAACCGGTGCCTGTGTACACTATATCAGACTGACTGCATTAGTAACAGAACAAAAAAGCACAGTAGATGCAAAAGCTCTGGAACTGAACGAATTAAAGGCAGATAATGATGCCTATTACAGTGAGATTATGACAAATGTAGACCTGGAGGAAATCCGTGACAGGGCCATTAACGAACTGGGAATGGACTATGCTGCGGAGGATCAGATTAAGTATTATACACCAGGAAACAATAACTATGTGAGACAGTATCAGGATGTACCGGAAAATTAAGCAGGTGGAAGATTGAGAAAAAACGAATCAAGACAACGAAAACTTACAAGTAAGATGAAAATAAAGCTGGCGGGGGTATTTGGACTTTTCCTGCTGGCTTTAGTCGGTTTATTGGTAGGAATTACCTGGATTAACGCAAAGTCGGGTAATAAATACACCCAGCAGGTTCTGACCCAGTCACAGCAGCAATACACAGATACCACAGTGCCTTTCAGGCGCGGCAGCATTACAGATCGTAATGGTACCATGCTGGCAAACAGTGTAAAGGTGTATAATCTGGTTCTTGACTGTGTAGAGATTAATAACAATGAGAAATACAAAGAACCAACCCAGAATGCTCTGGAAGAATATTTTGAAATCGAAAAAGACGTGGTAGAGGGGCTTCTCACAAGTGAAAAGACGAAGGACAGCCGGTATCAGATTTTAAAAAAAGAAGTTACCATGGATGAAAAAAGAGTGTTTGAGGAATCTTTGGAAATTCCGGCAAGCAAGGAAGAGAGGGAGGCACTGGGAGAGGAAGAGATTACCAGAAGACAGAGGGTAAAAGGTGTCTATTTTGAGGATACCTATAAGAGAATTTATCCGCTGGGAAGCCTGGCCTGTGATGTCATTGGTTTTACAGACGCAGGAGATACAGCTACCTGGGGGCTGGAGGGATATTATAACAGTACCTTAAACGGAACAAATGGAAGAACCTTCGGTTATCTTTCTGACAGCACATCCCTTGAGCAGAATATTATCAATCCGGTAAACGGAAAGAACCTTACAACAACTCTGGATGCAACTATCCAGGAGATTGTAGAAAAATATATTTCGGCTTTTGACAGAGCATTGTCGGCTGGTCCGAATAACAAAAAAAATGCCAAGAAGAAAGGTGCAGAGAACATTGCGGTGGTGATTGAAAATCCAAATAACGGAGAGATTCTTGCCATGGCAAGTTCCGGCACCTATGATTTGAATGACCCCCGCGATCTTTCAGGAAGTTACACGGATATAGAAATTGAACGGATGGATGATGAGGAGACCAGGGAAGCCCTGTTTGGAATGTGGAAAAATTACTGCGTAAGCCAGAACTTTGAGCCAGGGTCTACGTTTAAACCTGTTGTAGTAGCCAGTGCATTGGAATCAGGTGCTGTGACAGAAAACAACCGTTTTATTTGCGACGGTGGCGAGGAAATCGGTGAAGATTATGTACGTTGTGCCGTGTATCCGGATAATCACGGTTCAGAAAGCCTGGGAGAAGTTATCCAGAACTCCTGCAATGACGGTATGATGGCCATTGGCCGGAGAATGGGCAGGGATTTGTTCCTGGAATATCAGAGAAAGTTTAATTTTGGAACCAGAACAGGAATTGATCTTCCAAGTGAAGAGACAGGACTGCTGTTTTCCGAGGAAAACATGTATGAGATGGAGCTCTCCACCTCTGCATTTGGGCAGGGCTTTAACTGTACTATGATCCAGGAAATTGCTGCTATTTCTGCGGTGGTAAACGGTGGTACGTATTATCAGCCCCATCTGGTAAAAGAAATCACAGATGAAGATGGCAAAACTGTGAAGAATATATCTCCAAATATCATGAAGCAGCCCATTTCCCAGGAAGTATCTGCAAAAGTCAGGGAATATATGGGAATGAGTATTACCAGCGGTACCAGTAAATCCGCAAAGGTACAGGGATATTCCATGGGTGGTAAGACAGGAACAGCGGAAAAACTGAATGAAAAAGAAAAGGGAAATTACCTGGTTTCTTTCATTGGGTTCGCACCTCTGGATAAACCGGAAGTTGTAATCTACACAGTTGTAGATACGCCAAACGTGGAAAAACAGGCATCCAGTACGTATGCTCAGTATCTGGCTCAGGCTATTTTGTCAGAAGTGCTGCCGTATATGAATATTTATCAGGATGAAACTGCACAGGGAGAAACCGTACTGTGGCAAGGATTCTATGGTGTGCCGAAGCTTACAGATATAGAGGAAGACGGAGTTTCAAATCCTTACGGTACGATTCTGGATCAGGGCTTCGGAGATGGAGACCCAATTGATGAGGACGAAATCAATGACCAGAATACAGATGGTATTTCTAATGAGGATGCAGGAATCGATGCAGATGATCCAGAATATGAAGATACTTATGATCTGGATGAATTAGAAAAATTAAATGATGAAATCAGACGATAAGAGAAGAAGACTGGCAAAAGAGCCGGTCTTTTTCTGTCATAGAAAAAAATAAAAGCTGCATATAGTATATGGATAATGATGCAGGAAAGTTCTATGAGGAAAAACAGGACCTATCATAAAAAGAAAATTGTAATCGTGTTTTTGGTGTGCATATGTATGCTCCTGGGGCTTATGGCACGTATGGTTTATCTGATGGTGCTCCGGTCAGATTATTATGCAGAAAAGGCAGAGGAACTTCATGAAAGGGAGCGTGATATCAAGGCTGCAAGAGGAAGGATTCTTGACCGGAATGGAGAGGTTCTGGCAGATAATAAAGCGGTGTGTACCATTTCTGTTATCCATAGCCAGATAAAGGAACCAGATAAGGTAGCTGCTATGCTGTGCCGGGAATTGGGAATTTCAGAAAAAACAGCCAGAAAAAGAGTAGAGGCTGTTTCGGCTATTGAGCGTGTGAAAACAAATGTGGAAAAGGAAGTGGGAGACAGGATCAGGAGTTATGGCCTGGCAGGTGTGAAGGTGGATGAGGATTTTAAAAGAGAATATCCTTATGAGGAACTGGCTTCCAAGGTGCTGGGTTTTACCGGGGGTGACAATCAGGGGATTATAGGACTGGAAGTGATGTATGAAGACGTACTGCGGGGTGTTGATGGGAAAATTCTTACTACAACAGATGCCAGAGGAGTGGAACTTTCCGAACTGGGGGAAAGCAGGACAGAGCCTGTACCAGGATATGATCTGCATATCAGCCTGGATAAAAACATCCAGATGTACGCACAGCAGGCAGCATGGAAGGTGATGGAGGAAAAACAGGCAGACGCAGTTTCTATCTTGCTCATGAATCCGCAGAATGGTGAGATTTATGCCAATGCCAATGTGCCGGAGTTTAATCTGAATGAGCCGTTTACTTTGAATATCAGTGAAGATACCAAAGGGATGACAGAGAAGGAGCTGCAGGATGCCTGCAATCAAATGTGGAGAAACAGAACCATCAATGATACTTATGAACCAGGTTCCACGTTTAAAATCATTACCATGGCTGCCGGGCTGTCACAGGGCGTTGTGCATATGGAAGACAGGTTTTCCTGCCCTGGTTTTAAAATCGTGGAAGACAGGAGGATTCATTGTCATAAAAGGACAGGGCATGGGGCAGAGAGTTTTGTGGAGGGAGCTATGAATTCCTGCAATCCGGTGTTTATAGAAGTGGGGCTCCGGCTTGGCGTGAAACAATATTTTGATTATTTCCGGAAATTTGGACTTATGGAAAAAACAGGGATTGACCTGCCGGGGGAGGCCGGTACCATTATGCACAAAGAGGAAAATGTAGGAGACGTAGAGCTGGCTACAATCTCTTTTGGGCAGTCTTTTCAGATTACCCCGGTGCAGCTTGCCACAACCGTAAGTTCTATTATCAATGGTGGAAGGAGAGTCACCCCTCATTTCGGAGTGAAGGTCACGGATGAAAAGGGAAATCTGGTGAAAACCTTCCGTTATCAGGAAAAGAAGGGAATTGTATCAGAGAAAATTTCAGCCCAGGTACGGTATATTTTGGAAAAAGTAGTGTCAGAAGGATCAGGAAAAAATGCGGCCATAGAAGGAAGAACAATAGGGGGAAAAACAGCCACATCCCAGACGCTTCCAAGAAGTGCGAACCGGTATATTTCTTCTTTTCTTGGGTTTACGCCGGCTGAGAATCCCCAGGTGCTTGGCATCTGCCTCATTCATGACCCACAGGGCGTATATTATGGAGGAACCATAGCAGCACCGGTGATCCGGGATATATTTGATAACATTCTTCCTTACATGGGGATTGAAGGTTGATAAATACGAAAAAAAGCATTATACTGATTAAGAGTAAAATACATATAAAAGAGGTGTACTATGACAGAATTTACTATGGCGTTACCGGTGCTGATTGCCTTTGCTATCAGCGTATTATTAGGACCTGTTGTGATCCCTTATTTGAGAAAATTGAAAATGGGACAGACAGAGAGGGTAGAAGGCGTACAGTCCCATCTGAAAAAAGCAGGAACTCCTACTATGGGAGGAATCATCTTCCTGTTATCAACAGTCGTAACTTCCCTGTTTTATGTAAAAGATTATCCGAAGATTATTCCGGTTCTGTTTCTGACCCTGGGATTTGGAATCATCGGATTTCTGGACGATTATCTGAAGGTCGTACTGAAACGTTCAGATGGCCTGATGCCTATGCAGAAAATGGCCTGCCAGATTGTTGTAACCGGAATATTCGCATTTTATCTGATGAAGTTTACAGATATTCCAATGACCATGAAGATTCCATTTTTCCCAGGACATGAACTGGATTTAGGAATTTTGACGATTCCTGTACTGTTTATTGCAGTGATTGGAACTGTAAATGGTGTAAACTTTACAGATGGACTGGATGGCCTGGCATCTTCTGTGACCATTATGGTTGCAACGTTCTTCTCTGTAATGGCTATTGGAACCAAAAGTGGTATTGAGCCCATTACCTGTGCGGTTGTGGGGGCACTGATGGGATTTTTACTGTTTAATGTATATCCGGCTAAGATTTTTATGGGAGATACCGGTTCTCTGGCACTTGGAGGCTTTGTGGCAGGAACTGCTTATATGCTTCAGATGCCGTTGTTCATTATTCTGGTAGGAATGATTTATGTGGTGGAAGTCCTGTCTGTTATGATCCAGGTGACCTATTTCAAGGCTACTCATGGAAAACGTTTCTTCAAGATGGCTCCGATCCATCACCATTTTGAACTGTGCGGCTGGTCTGAGACCAGAATTGTGGCAGTATTTTCTGTGATTACGGCTGTGTTGTGTCTCATTGCCCTGATGGGTGTTTAAAGAGCGGAAAAAGCCTGGAAAGATGAGGAATTGATTATGAGATTGCAGAGAAAAGATTTGGAAAATAAAAGAGTGCTGGTATTTGGCTCCGGCATCAGCGGGATTGGTGCAGTGAAGCTTTTGGAGGCATTGAAGGCTGATGTAGTGCTTTATGATGGGAATGAGAAGCTTTTAGAGCAGGAAATCAGAAAAAGGCTGGATACAGCTTCTGCCTGCAGGATTGTTTTGGGAGAGCTGCCCCAGGAATTGATAGATTCGCTGGAACTGGTGGTGATGAGCCCTGGTGTTCCTCTGGATATTCCTCCGGTAGAAAAACTAAAAGCAGCCGGAATTCCTATTTGGGGAGAGGTAGAGCTTGCCTACCAAATGGGAGGCGGAAAGGTTCTGGCAATCACCGGAACCAATGGAAAAACTACCACCACAGCCTTGCTGGGAGAAATCATGAAGGAAGACAGGGAATCCAGAGATTCTTATGATTCTGTCTTTGTTGTGGGCAATATCGGAAATGCTTATACAGGGGCTGCACTTTCTATGACAGAAAACAGTTGTACAGTAGCTGAAATCAGCAGTTTTCAGCTGGAAACAACAGAGCACTTTTCTCCGGATGTTTCAGGAATCCTGAACATCACAGAGGATCATCTGAACCGCCATCACACCATGGAAGAGTATATCAGAGTGAAGGAATTGATTGCAGCTCATCAGACAAAGGACAGCTACTGTGTCCTGAATTATGAAGATTTGGAGCTGAGAGAGTATGCAAAGCACTGCCCTGCAACACCAATTTTCTTTTCCAGTGTACGGAAACTGGAAAAGGGGATTTTCCTGGATGGAAACAGAATCCTGCTTCGGACAGGTGAGAAAGAAATAGAAATGGTCAGAACCGGGGAACTGAAACTTCTGGGGCAGCATAACTATGAAAATGTGATGGCAGCCTGTGCCATGGCTTATTATGCAGGAGTGCCGGTAGAAGTCATTCACAAAGCAGTTACAGCATTTAAAGCTGTGGCTCATAGAATCGAATTTGTAGATGAAATAGACGGAGTAGCTTATTACAATGACTCTAAGGGGACAAACCCAGATGCAGCAATCAAGGGAATTCAGGCTATGAACCGCCCGACATTGCTGATTGGCGGAGGGTATGACAAGGAATCTTCCTACGAAGAGTGGATACGTTCATTTGACGGTAAAGTGAAGTATCTGGTTCTCATCGGACAGACAAGAGAGAAAATTCAGGAAACAGCCCATGCCTGTGGATTTGAGAATACGATTCTGGCGGACAACCTGGAGGAAGCCGTGAAAATCTGTGCTTCCAAAGCAGTGGAAGGAGATGCGGTACTTCTTTCCCCTGCCTGTGCAAGCTGGGGCCAGTTTGACAATTATGAACAGCGTGGGGACAAATTCAAGGAATATGTGCTCCGCATGAAGGCGTAAAATAGGTATCACCAAAGGAGAATTCCCATGAAGGGAGTTCTCCTTTTGCGTGTCAGGGCATATATTGAAAAGAACCAGTGACGGAGAGGAATGTGCTGTTTTTGGTAAGAGAAAAGAAAAGAGAGAGACATCCGGATAGCATCCTTTTGTTTCTGGTGCTGCTTCTGACCGTCTGCGGTCTGGTGTTCCTTTATAGTACCAGTGCTTATAACGGGAGAGTGAAATTCCATGACTCGGCCTATTATTTCAAGAAACAGATTTTGGCCACTTCCCTGGGGCTTATGGGGATGTATCTGGTGTCCTGCATGGATTACCATATTCTGGTGAAATTTGCCCCCTTTTTTTATTTGGTATCCATACTGCTTTCCCTGGCTGTCCTGTTGTTCGGAGATGAGTATAATGGTTCAAAACGATGGCTGTCCATAGGGCCATTATCTTTTCAGCCTTCTGAGTTTGCCAAAGTGGCAGTGATTTTGTTTCTAACCTGGGTAATGATAAAGGGCAGGGAGAAGAGGCAGGGATTCCTTCATATGGCGGGTACCATGGTACTTTTGCTTCCTATTGTGGGACTTGTGGGAACCAATAACCTGAGTACAGCAGTGATCATTCTTGGCATTGGGGTAATTCTTATTTTTGTATCAGATCCCAGATATCTTCCTTTTGTGGGAATTGGAGCTGCCGGAATTCTCTTTATCGGGTTTTTTTTAAGTATGGCAAGTTACCGTCTGGAACGTCTTGCCATCTGGAGAAACCCGGAGGCCTATGAGAAAGGTTTTCAGACCATTCAGGGATTGTATGCCATAGGCAGCGGGGGAATCTTTGGCAGGGGGCTTGGCAGCAGCCTGCAGAAACTTGGATTTGTGCCGGAAGCTCAAAATGACATGATTTTTTCAATTATATGTGAGGAAACAGGACTTGTAGGTTCATGCCTGGTTATTCTTCTGTTCGGCTTGTTGATATGGCGGCTGATGGTCATTGCGGCCAATGCAAAGGATTTGTGCGGTGCTTTGATTGCAGCGGGGATTATGGGGCATATGGCGATGCAGGTAATCTTAAATATTGCTGTAGTGACCAATACCATTCCGAACACAGGAATCACGCTGCCCTTTGTCAGCTATGGAGGAACCTCCGTATTGTTTTTATTGGGAGAAATGGGCATTGCCCTGTCTGTCAGCAGATATGAGGAGCCGTAAAAGCCTGCACAGAATCTGCATCACAGCATATGATATAGTATCTTTGAATCTGAACACAGAGGAGTGTATGGCTTGAACGGAATAAAGATTACAGGAGGGATTCCCCTACAGGGAGAGGTAAGCATACAGGGGTCAAAAAATGCGGCATTGCCAATGATGGCTGCCGCTCTTTTAAATAAAGGAACCACAGTGCTCCATGGCTGTCCTAAGATTTCTGATGTGTTCCTCATGGAAACGATTCTTCAGCATATGGGCGCAAAAACCTGCTGGAAGGGAAATACCATGGAAATCCATGCAAACCATCTTATGAAGCCACAGGCAGATGTAAGAGCAGGAAGCCAGATGCGTTCTTCTGTGGTCTTGCTGGGAAGTCTTCTGGGCAGATGTGGGGAAGCCTCTGTGCCATACCCAGGAGGATGTGTCATAGGGAAACGGCCCATTGAAATGCATATTAAGGCATTAGAAAAACTGGGAGCGGTCTTTAAAGAAGAACAGGGAATACTAAGAGCAGAGACAACCGGGTTAAGAGGCAATGTCATAAGGTTTGAAAAAAGAAGTGTGGGAGCAACACAAAACGCTGTTCTTGGGGCAGTCTGTGCCAAGGGGAACACGGTGCTTCTTGGATGCTCACAGGAGCCGGAAGTGACCTGGCTGTGCCGGTTTTTGCAGAAAGCCGGAGCTCTGATTCGTGGGATTGGAACAGGAACGTTGAAGATTCAGGGGGTGGAAACGCTTCATGATACAGAATTTTTCATTCCTACAGACCGGATTGCAGCAGGAACGTATGTCTGTGCCAGTGCCATTACCAGAGGAGGGGGTACGCTTTTACAACCGCCCATGGAGGAGATGGGAGCTTTGCTTGATGCCTATGAGAAAATAGGTGGACAATATAGGTACAACAGTGGTAAACTAACTTTGCAAAGTTTTTGGGCAGATAATCCTATGGCTCTTCTCGAGACTCAGGTTTATCCGGGATTTCCAACGGATTTGCAGTCTGTTTTTATGGCAGTGCTGGCAGCAGCCAGAGGCGAAAGCTGCATTGTGGAGAATATCTTTGAGGACCGGTTCAAGACAGTTTCCCAGTTAAGGAAAATGGGGGCATGTATTGAAGTTTGCGGGAACCGTGCAAGGATTACAGGAAGCAATCTGGTTGGAACACGGGTAGAAGCTATGGAATTACGAGGAGGGGCAGCTCTTATCATTGCGGGGCTGGCGGCCAGAGGTGAAACATATGTGGAGAACAGGAATTTTATTGAACGGGGATATGAGGATATCTGCCGTGATTTGAAGCATATGGGAGCCAGGATTTTAAAGGATTAAGGGGACATTTATGAATAAAAGAAAATTATACAGGATTTTCATAGAAGCCGTGGTGCTGGCAGTGCTTGTTGCAGCCCTGGTGTTTTTTGTGGGATTCCGTGTGACCAAGATACAGATTGAGGGCAACCGGTATTATTCTGATGAGGAAATCAAAAAAATGGTTCTGGATGCACCGAATGCAAAGAATTCCATTCTGGTCATGCTTACCAAGACAGATGAAAAAACAAAAGATGCCAAGATGATAGACGGAGTGACCATAAAACGAAAAAACAGGAATACCATTGTGGTTCAGGTAAAAGAAAAACAGATGGTAGGATGCCTGGAATTTCAAGGGCAATATGTAAATTTCGACAGACAGGGAATCATTCACATTATCACAGAGGAACCTTTGGAGGGAGTACCAGTGATCGACGGTATCAGCGTGAAACAGGCGAAGCTGGGAGAAAAGCTCAAGGGTATTAACACAAAAAAACTGAATACCATCCTGAGTGTAGGAAAAATGCTGGAAAAGTCAAAGCAAAAGCCAGACAGGCTTATTTTCAATGACATGAACCAGCTTGTGCTATATTATGCTGATGTGGAAGTACGTCTGGGTGATGACGAAAATATGGATGAAAAGATGAACCGGTTGTCAGGAATACTTCCACAGCTTGAGGGGATGGAAGGAATTCTGCACCTGGAAAATATAAACGAAGACACGGCTGGAGTGGTTTTTGACAATGCAGGGGAGAGCGAAGAGGAAACTACGGATGGAGATTCCGATGCCTCCGGAGAATCAGAAAATACAGACAGGCCGGACTACATTCTTCCAGAGCAGGGAGAATCCAGGGAAGAAGAAAGCCAGGAAGAAGAGGAATGGGATGATTCCGGACTGGAATACAGCGACGGAACAGATGCAGCAGAATCAGAGACTGGTACAAATACGGAGGAATAACGGATAAAATCTAAAAATTGAAGAAAAATTTCTTAAAAAGTAAATTTACCAGTTGATTAATTTAAAAAAAGCATATATTATATATCTATATGTAGCAAAAGAACAGCCATGGATTTTGACTGATACATACGGAATGTATAGCATATAGAACATAAATCATACAAGGGAGCTAAAGGAGGAAATACCGTGTTAGAGATTATGACAAACGAAGCTGAATCATCTGCAAAAATTATAGTGATTGGTGTAGGTGGAGCTGGTAATAACGCAGTCAACAGAATGGTGGAAGAGGCTATCGGCGGAGTGGAATTCGTCGGAGTCAATACAGATAAACAGGCCCTGACCTTATGCAAGGCACCGACTGTAGTGCAGATCGGTGAGAAGCTGACAAAAGGTCTTGGTGCAGGCGCTAAGCCGGAGATCGGCGAGAAAGCGGCTGAGGAGAGCATCGAAGAGATCAAACAGGTACTGCAGGGCGCAGATATGGTATTCGTTACCTGCGGTATGGGTGGCGGAACCGGAACAGGTGCCGCACCGATCGTGGCAGGCCTGGCAAAAGAAATGGGTATCCTGACCGTCGGCGTTGTCACAAAACCTTTCCGTTTTGAAGCTAAGACCCGTATGACAAACGCACTGACAGGTATTGAAAAATTAAAAGAGAATGTGGACACACTGATCGTTATCCCAAATGACCGTCTGCTGGAGATCGTAGACCGCCGG
>USPF01000054.1 GCA_900556555.1 uncultured Blautia sp. | reverse complement strand
TTCATCAATACTGATCTTTCCTTCGATATGTTCCTTGGCAGTATCTAACAGATAAGCAGAGGTTTGCAAACCATCTACCGCCTGCAAGCCGATTGCAGTCTGCCATGCTTCACTTTTTTCAATTTGACCAGGTTCGCCCTGTTTGATATATTCTTCAAGCTCAAATTGCCAGTTCTTTTCTTCTGACATAGCTGCACCTCGTTTCTTGCTTAATACGCAATTCTAAAATAATCCAAATACGCTTTATATTTATCCTGCGCCGTCAGACAGGTATCTCTCAGATAGCCTTTCTCATTGTTCCATTCTTTCAGTCCACGATAATAGAACATTTTCAGATTATCCTCGATGATAAATGGAACGATATTATATTTCAGACACTCCTTGAACATGATCAGTCTGCCTACACGACCGTTACCGTCTTGGAACGGATGAATTCGCTCAAACTTCACATGGAAGTCCAGAATATCTTCAAAGGTCTTTTCTTCTATTCCATTGTACTCTGACAGCAATGCTTTCATCTTATCGGCAACTTCTTCCGGAAGTACAGTAGCCATACCGCCCACTTCATTCGGCATTTTTTTATAATCACCTACAGCAAACCAATCTTTTCTGGAATCACTGGTGCCATTCTTCAGGATCAGATGAAGTTCTTTGATAAACTTCTCTGTCAGTGTTGCCTTTGCGTTATCAATAATCATATCAATACAGCGGAAATGATTTGCTGTTTCAATCACATCGTCCACATTCAGCACTTCTTTTTCTACACCGATAGTGTTGGTTTCAAAAATATATCTGGTCTGATCGTGGGTCAAACGGCTACCCTCGATATGGTTTGAGTTGTATGTCAAATCAATCTGTGTCTTATGGTAAATACCGCCGGAATACTTACTTTTTTTCTGCTCCTGCAGAATGTCAAGCAGTGTAATCGGCTGTTCTTTCTTCTTATTAGAACGCTCCGGCTTTTCTGCATTTTCAGGAATATTCCAAGTTTTGCCAGTAAGAAATGCACCATTTACACGTCCATGTGCACAGTAGTTTCTAACGCTACGTTCCGACACATTCCATCTTTTTGCTATTTCAGTAACTGAAAGGTATCGCATCTGCTCTCCTCCGTCATAAATCGAATCCATAAACTACACTAATCTATTGTATAGTATATCATATCATCGGCAAAAATATCAACTACTTTTGCGTTTTCCGTCTTGTTTTTGCCGACATAGAAAACTCTGGTTTCCTCATATAGAAAGCCGGACTCCATAGAAAATGAAGTCCGGCGAAATATTATCTATATACGATTTCTTTCAATACAATTTCTTCTGCTCTATTGTGGATGCTGTTCATACTCTGAATCCATAACCACTGATTTTTCTCTTTCAATTTCTCAGTCACAGACTCGGCTTTTTGCATCTGACTGATAATCAGCTGCAACCTGTTTTGTGCTTGCTCGTTCAAATCGGCAAGATAAGTCCAGAGCTGACCTTCCAATACCAAATCATTAAATCTCATCAGATCATGTTCCATGAGATAATCACGGTGCATACGACCGTATTTTCCGATGGGGCGTTCCTCGTCGGGAACTAGAAAACGTTGCATAAACAACCCGGTACATAAACTGTACCGGGGAAGAAAAAATTTTCGTTATTTAATTTGTCTACTTGACGGGTAGCACACCACAAAACACGTTTGACTAAGCTTCCCTTCCTTATACTCTCTTGTTACCCTAGCAGTCTTCTGTAATTCGTTCAAATACATATTCAGATTCCGAAGATAGCCCATCACGGAACACATATCCAAGTCTGTCAAATTTCTGTATTTCCACCGGATTTTCAATATGGTTTTCTGCCATAAACCGTACCATTTCACCTCTTGCCATCTTGGCATAAGTACCTTTTGTTACCAGTTTATCACCTGATTTTTCACAGAAGGTAATGGTGATATATCTGTCATCTTTCCTCAGATACTTTTCAATGCATTTTGAATACTCTTTGGAAGCCAGATTAATGATGATTCCGCTGTCATCTCTGACTCCTTCGTACAAATCACTCCCCCAGAATTCATATAAATTCTTCTTTCCATGAATACATGCCTTTGCCTTCATCTCTAAGCGGTACGGAGTAACACCATCCATGGCTCTAAGCACACCATAAAAGGCAGATAAAATACACAAATGCTCCTGAATGTATTCAAAATGTCCATCCTCAAATACAGACGGTGCCATATACTGATACGCAATTCCTTCATAAGAAAGCACCGCTGGAGTAAGATAGTTCCTAAGATTCATATGCTCCAGCCGCTTAAAATTTTGTTCTGCAATTTTATCGTTACATTCCCAAAGTTTCTTCAATTCAGCGTAAGACTGACTTCTAAGCCATGCTAAAATCCCTTCTGTTTTCTTTAAATAAACTGGTTGTGTAACCGTACATTCAAAGACAGATTGTCCAAAAGAGCTACATTGCTCCTTGTCATTCATTTTCTTAGCTGGTGAAAGAATAATCTTCATTACGCCAACTCCTGTAACATGCGTTCCGGGTCATCTGCTGCCTTCACTTTGTCATTGCTTTTTATGATGATTCCCTGCTCGTCAATAAGATAAGTGGTTCGTACCACACCCATAGATACCTTCCCGTAATTCTTCTTTTCTTTCCAGACATCATAGGCTTCAATCACCTTACGTTCCGGGTCAGAGAGTAAGGTAAATGCTAATCCGTACTTTTCTTCAAACCTCTTATGAGAAGCAACAGAATCTTTGCTCACTCCCAGAATGACTGCTCCTTTTTCTACAAACTGTGGGTATCTTTCCGAAAAACCGCAGGCCTGTTTCGTACATCCTGGTGTACTGTCCTTTGGATAAAAGTATAAAATCACTTTCTTTCCGGCATAATCACTTAACTTATGCATCTGTCCATTTTGATCCGGCAATTCAAAATCCGGTGCCTTTGTTCCTACTTCTAACATAATCGTTACCTCCTTATCCTCGCAATCGCTCTTTCAATTCTAAAACTCTCTTTTCGATTTCAGCAATAATTTTTTCAAATTCTGAATCTGGTTTTCCTGTAGGGTCTTCCAGTCCCCAGTTGTCGTCAAATGGTCTTCCGATAAAGGGACATTCTACATTACACCCCATGGAAATCGCAAGATCCGGCTCAGGAATTTCCCCAATTAATTTGGAATACTGTGTTTGTTCCATATCAATGCCATACAATGTTTTCATGATGCGGACTGCATCCTGGTTAACCTTTGGTTTTGTTTCTGTTCCTGCGGAATAACTTTCAAATACGTCCGCTGCCAAGTGTTTTCCCAGGGCTTCGGCAATCTGGCTCCGGCAAGAATTATGAACACAAATAAAGGCTACTTTCTTTTTCTTCGGCATTTCCTTTTCTCCATGAAATGGGCAATTATGTTTCAAACACTGATTGTTCTGGTCAGAACGTGTACAGAAGAATTCTTTTGTTTCCATAGAAATTCCCAAATGTTCTTCTGTAAACTTGACCGCTTCTAGGATTGCCAAATAAGAATCCCGCTTACAGCAGCGAGGGCCATTCAGTTCACCGATCTTCCCTAGTGCTTTCCCTGTCATCTGGTTACACAAACCCCAGGTTTTTGTTTCCAGAGGTGTTGATTTTGTAACAATCGACAGGTACATTCCTGTACTGATCCCAGCACCGCAGGCTCCCCAGAATCCACAGGCACCGCCTGGAACTTCCTTCCCTCTCCGGTCCATTTCCATCAATGCCTTTTCAAGCTCTAGTTCTCCGCCTGCATTATGATAGGCAGTAAGCAGTGCTGCTCCCACCATTACATGATGCTCCGGTCCATGCATATGACAAAACGGCTGGGACATCATTTTATTGATAATTTCTATTGGATTTTTACTATGTTCATTGAGACATAATCCAATAATACTGTCCATGCCTTTTGTATGGCACTCACTACAGACATAATGACTGTTCACACAACGTGTTTTGCTATTTTCTTTTTTGTGGCAAATCGCACATTCCATCAGAATACCTTCTTCTAAATATTCTAAGGGCTGTTTGTAGATTAAACATTCTTCTTTCACTTTTTATACCTCGGTTATCGTTTTCATCAGATGTATTATACCATAACAGAGATTTGTAACACAATAAAGGTAATGCTTGACAAAGCAAAAAATATATGTATAATGAACATTGTTCATTTATAAGAAGGAGAACAGAAAATGAATACCATTGTTACATCAAAAGAAGAAATTTTACGTATCAGCACAAGCCTGATTCAAAAACAAGGATGGAATGCAATCAATATCAGAACCGTTGCTAAGGAATGCAATATTTCTGTCGGTTCCATCTACAATTATTTTCACAATAAATCTGACTTGATTGCTGCAACTGTAGAACGTGTATGGCATGATATTTTCCATTTTTCAGAAAACACCTCTGATTTTAAAAGCTTTGTTGACTGTGTGGAATGGATTTTTGAAAGCATGAAACAAGGAGAAGAAAAATATCCTGGCTTTTTTGCCTTTCATTCAATGATTTTCATGGAAGAAGAAAAAATCAATGGTCAAAAGTTAATGGCAGAATCCTGGAAGCACATGAGTCAGGGCTTATACCAGATACTGGTTCACGATACGAATGTTCATATGGAAGTATTTGATGATACCTTTACCCCTGAAAAGTTTGTGGAAATTATTTTTTCTTTTATTATTGCCGCAATGATTCGTCATAACTATGATTGTTCTGGAATCACCGGTATGATTCGACGCACCATTTATAAAATGTAAGAATAAAACGGATATGTTTTCCCACATGAAACGGAACATCCGTTTTTATTTCCAGTAAATTGAACCATGTTCAGAAAGGAGATTTTCACGTCATGAAAGTAAAGAAAAAAACACTATTACTCATTGCCTGTGCAGTCTGGTCTGTTGCAGGATTCAATATTCTGAGAATAGGTCTTCTCTCCTATTCCCCTTATATTTCCGTAATAGACATTTTACTCTCTTTGGCTGTTTTTACTGTTTTTCAATACTTTATTTTTGGACGGCTTGTAAAAAAATATACAGCCAGAATTCAAAATTACGAAGAAGAACGACAGTTTTTCATGAAGTTTTTTGATATAAAGTCTTTTATTATTATGGCTGTTATGATGAGTGGTGGTATTTATCTCCGGGCATCTTCTCTTGCTCCGGAACGCTTTATTGCTGTATTTTACACCGGACTAGGCTCTTCTTTGCTATTGGCTGGAATTTTATTCGGTAAAAATTTTTTACAATATAAAACAAAATAAAACTATGAAAGTGAGGATTTTTTATGCAGGCAATTGTTGAAACTTTATTTGATGTCATTTATTTGATTTCCGTTATTACCATTGGAATCACAATGATCCGAAAGTCTAATGGAAACAAAGAATACCGTTTATTTGGTATCATGGCTGTTGTACTTGGTGTTGGTGATTCTTTCCATCTGGTACCAAGAGCCATTGCACTTTGTACCACAGGATTAGAAGATTTTACGGTAGCTTTGGGTACAGGAAAATTCATTACCTCTATCACCATGACCATCTTTTACATTATTCTGTATTACGTATGGCGTATCCGCTATCAGATAAAAGGGCAAAATAACATCACTGCTGCCATCTACGTGTTATCTGCATTGCGAATCATTCTCTGCCTGTTTCCACAGAATAAATGGCTCAGTGCTGCTGCTCCACTCTCTTGGGGAATTTACAGAAACATTCCGTTTGCATTACTTGGATTTTTAATCATTGTTCTTTTTTACAAAAGTGCCCGCAAAAACCATGATACAGAATTCAAAAACATGTGGCTTACCATTGTATTAAGCTTTGGATTTTATATTCCAGTAGTGCTTTTTGCAGACCAAATCCCAATGATTGGAATGCTTATGATTCCAAAAACATGTGCCTATGTATGGACTGTTTTAATTGGTTATAAAGCAATGAAAAATCATAAATAATGTCAAAACAACTGCCAGATTCTAATCCATCTGGCAGTTGTTTCTCTATCCACTATTCCATATTTTTTAACAATTTTTTATAAAATCTTACTGCCCGTACCACGGCGTCCATACTGGCGTTTTTGTGTCCACCGTACCTCTTCCCCAAGTGCAGCCTTTTCTGTTTTCTTATTTTACTTCCACTAATTCGATACGGAAATTTAATTCTTTTCCTGCCATTTCGTGATTGGCATCAAAGGTAATGGTTGCCTCTTCCTTAGCAATCACCTTAACAGGAAATGGCTGTCCAAGCTGATTGGATAAATAAACCTGCTGTCCTACTTCCAGATTTTCTGCTCCCGGAAGCTGTGCAATCTCCACTGTAAAAATGGCATTTGGATCCGGCATACCATATGCTTCTTCCGGCATTAAGTGGATATCTACAATCTGTCCCACTTCCATATCAGCAACGGCTGCGTCAAATCCCTTGATCATCTGTCCTGCTCCGCAGGTAAATTCCAGGGGCTGTCCTCTGTCATAAGATGAATCAAACTGTGTTCCATCGTTAAATGTTCCTCTGTAGTGAGTACGGCAGGTTTTTCCTACATTACGTCCTGTCAATGCTGTTTCCATAATCATTTCCTCGTCTTTCGCTTAATACTCTCCCTAATGAGATTGTAAAAGAGCCTTTCCATGCGGAAAAGCCCTTGTTTTGTTTCTCTTATTTCTCTAAAATGAGTTTTGTAAGTTCCATAGGCTCTACAATCTTACCATCTTTGTAAACACGCATGTTACCACTTGCGATCTCATCAATCAGGATAACTTCATCGTTGTGATATCCAAATTCAAATTTGATATCATAAAGATCAAGACCTTTCTTTGCAAGATCGTCTGCAACGATTCTTGTAATACGAAGTGTCTGCTCTTTCATATCGTTAAACATTTCCTGGCTCATAACACCAAGTGCTGCAAGTCCTTCGGATGTTACAAGTGGATCGCCTTTTGCATCATCTTTGAATGTTGCTTCTACATATCCACCTTCTAATGGTGTGCCATCTTCAATGTAAGCACCGTAACGGCGGATAAAACTTCCTGTTGCTTTTAAACGGCAGATTACTTCCAGACCATGTCCAAATACTTTTCCCGGAAGCACTTCCATAGTTGAGTCTTCAAGATTTGCACTTACATAATGAGTTTTCACTCCG
This sequence comes from uncultured Blautia sp., assembly GCA_900556555.1. Classification (GTDB taxonomy): domain Bacteria; phylum Bacillota; class Clostridia; order Lachnospirales; family Lachnospiraceae; genus Blautia. Next base: position 7,087 of record USPF01000054.1, on the reverse strand, counting down.
GCTTCTTTTAACAATTCGAAGTAATGAACAGATGTTTCAAGATTTGCACGTCCGATTCCTTCAATGGTTAAACCAACGCTGTTTTCGCCTGGATCGAATACGCCATCTTTTCCTGTACAATCGTCTTTAAATTTCAGAAGTACATTTCCATTCTCAAGTTCATATACGTCTTTTGTCTTACCTTCGTAAACTTTCTTCATTGTTTTACGTCCTCCCTATGCACTTAAATAAAAGACCATATTATATTATTAACACATTCGAAGGTATCTGAAAAGACTTTTTTTACAATTATTTTCATTTCCTGCGATATTTCCGTGAAGATGACACCAAGAGCGTGAGCTCCTGCGTCTGGATACCCAATACTTCTATCTCCAACAGTGCCTGCACGTCCCATTCTTGCCACAATTTCTTCTGTACTTTTTGCTCCACGGACTGCTGCTTCTGCTGCCATCTCAAATAACGTTTTCATATCCTGATTCTGTTCAATCTGCATCTCCCAGGAGTCTACACTTGGCACCAATGCATCAATCAATGTTTTATCTCCAACCACTGCACCTCTTCCAAAAGAATACTCTCCTGTCTTCTGAATTCCTGTTACAGCAGCCTCCAGCATATCCGCAAACTCTCTTTTTGACAATTCCCGTTTTTTTCCGGCTTGTTTACCAGCCATCCGGAAAGCAGAGCCCCAGATAGGGCCTGATGCACCGCCACAGTGTTCCATGATCACCATGGAACAGGCATCCAGAAACTCACCAATAGAGCTTCCATGTTCTTCTAGTATTTCATTCCATTCTCTTTTTAGCTGTTTAAATCCCTTTGCAACACTCATTCCAAAATCCCCGTCTCCTGCATGAGAATCCAGTTCACAAAACGGAACTTCGTTCCGGATAATGCAATCACTCATGACATCTGTCATATAAATGATATTTTCCAGAGTGATGATTTCTTTCCCTATTTCTGCGTATGCTGGTTCTGTGGAAATTTGAAACACATCCCTTTTCTCGTCTTTTACTGTATCCGGAAGTGGCAGAAACGTACTGCCCGGAACTGGTCCATTCACATGAAAAGCAGGTGTCTGACAGTTTTCATCCAGCAATTCTTTCAGCTCATGATTCATCTTCATAATGGATATCGATGCACCCGCCATATCAATGCTGGTCATATAATTTCCTACAAATTCCCGGTATATTTTTACATTTCTTTTATCTAATTCTTTTGTCACAGAATGATTCAATAAATATAATTCCTGCAAAGGTGTTCCTCCAAATCCATTGATGAGAACCGCCACCTCATCCTGCTCCTGCACATCTAATTCTTCTAAAATAGCTCTTACCATCCGCTCTGCTAACTCATCTGCTGATGGTATTTTTTCTCTTTGAATACCTGGTTCTCCATGGATTCCAACACCATATTCCATTTCATCCTCTTTTATGTAAAAGGTTGGGGTTCCTTTAGCCGGAACAGTGCAGGAAGTAAGTGCAAATCCGATACTTCTCATATTGGCAATTGCATTTTCTGCTGCCGCCTTTACCTGTTTTAAAGAATAGCCTTTTTCTGCCGCTGCTCCTGCAATTTTATGCACCAAAACAGTTCCTGCCACGCCTCTTCGCCCAACGGTATATAGACTGTCTTTTACTGCAATATCATCATCAACTTTCACATATTCTACCTGGATTCCATCTTCTTCAGCCAGATGTGCTCCATTCTTAAAATTCATCATATCTCCGCTGTAATTTTTGATGATTAATAGTGTTCCCTTCTCCCCTGCTGTTGCTTTTATGGCCTGATATACCTGAATCTGAGAAGGCGAAGCAAACACATCACCGCAGACTGCCGCATCCAGCATCCCTTGACCCACAAAACCTCCATGTGCAGGCTCATGTCCACTTCCGCCGCCACTTATTAGGCTGACTTTTTTGGGATTCATGGTCTTCTTTTTGATGATTTTATATTTTCGTATAACTTCTAATTCCGGATGTGCAGCTGCCATACCACAGCACATCTCTTCCACCAGAGTTTCTGGCTGATTTATAATCTTTTTCATCGCAAATCCCTCCTTTTATCCCTGCATTTTTTGTTTATAAGAACTTCCAATGGCATCTGCGGTCTTGACTGCAGCCGCTACCTGCTGTACAGTAATCGGAAACGGCATTGCATAAATGGATTCTTCCGGTATGCATGCTTTTTCGGCTACCTGTATCAGTTCTTCTTCCGTAATGTGGGAAACCCCGATATCTTCTAAACAAACAGGAAGACCAATAGACAGGCAGAATTCCAGAACTTCTTCTATTTCCTCCATCGGTGCATTCTCAAGTACAAGCTGTGCCAGGGTACCAAAAGCTACTTTTTCTCCATGAAAATACTTGTGTGTGCCTTCCAGAATTGTCAGGCCATCATGGATTGCATGGGCTGCTGCTAATCCTCCACTCTCAAAACCAAGACCAGAAAGAAGAATATTGGTTTCCACTATTTTTTCTAACGCATCTGTCACAACATGATTTTCACAGGCCATTTTTGCCTTCCATCCATCTTCCAGCAGTGATTCATAACAAAGCGTTGCCAATGCAAAAGCCGCTTTTGTTCCTCTTGCTTCCCCGCAAACGCCCTCTCTGAAGCCACATGGAAGACCTGCATTTACTCTTGTATTGGACTGCACATTTGCTCTCGCTTCGAAGTAAGTAGAAAGTGCATCTCCCATACCGGATACCAGAAAACGTACAGGAGCATTTGCAATCACTGTGGTATCTACCAGAATCACACTGGGGCTCTGTTTAAAATATGCATAATCGTCAAAAGCACCTTCCGGTGTATAGAGTACCGCAGAATGACTGGTTGGTGCATCCGTGGCTGCAATGGTAGGTACAATAATCAAATTATTTCCTTCTGCTACGCATTTTGCCGTATCGATTGCTTTTCCTCCTCCAAGACCTATGGTACAGGTACAATTCCACTGCTTCGCAAGCTCCTGAAGTCTGGATACTTCTGTTCTGGAACATTGTCCGCAAAATCCACTTTCTATAAACTGAATTTGAAACTTTTCTGCTGTTCTTTCCAGCTTTTCCCTGACTCTGTTCACATCATCCGGGTGTGCGATCAACAGTGCTGATTCTCCAAATGTTTTTACGAAATAACCAAGATTTAAAATCTCATCTTCTCCCTGTACATATTTTGTAGGACATATAAATGCTTTTCTCATATTGCTTCCTCCGTTTCGTCAATAAATGCTAAAATTTCCTGATAAACCTGCTCCTTATTTCTTTCATTTAACAGTTCATGGCGCATACCTGGATGCAGTTTACTTTTGATATCAGAGTAACCCATTCCCTTTAAAAACTGTTCTAATTGTTCAAACTTTTCTCTGCTTTGTATCACCGGGTCTTCTTCCCCTGCAATCATTAGAATCGGTAATGTTAAATTGTTTTTTTCCCATCCTTTTGTAGAAAAAGCCTCCTGCATCAGTTGAAACAAATTAATAAATCCATTATTCGTAAAAACATATCCACAGAGAGGATTGTTATTATATGCTTCTACTTTTTCGGTATCTGTAGAAAGCCAGTTATTAGCTGTTTTTTCATCTCTGTCATATCCCTTAAAAGCCAGATTATGTATATACTGATTCCGGTACATGCCTCCCTTCATGGTTCTGGATGCCTTTGCCATAAGCAGTGCAGACGCTGCCCCTGCATTTTTTGTAGGAGGACCGCATAAAATCAATTTTTGAATATCAGAATCGTATTTTTTCATATAATTTCTGGCTACTAAAGTTCCCATACTGTGACTAAATAAATAGATTGGAAGTCCCGGATACTGTTCCTTGATCCATCTGGTTATCTGATGAAGATCTTCTATGATTCCCTGTATATCCTCTGTATAAAAATATCCAAGTTCAACTAAATCGTTTACACTGTTTCCATGTCCTCTATGATCATGAATCACCGCCATATAATCATGCTCTGCCAGAAATTTCATAAATTCTTCATATCGTTCTTTATGTTCTGCCATACCGTGTGATATCTGAACAATTCCCCGGATCCGGTCTGGAACCACTTCCTCAACATCTAATCTTAATCCGTCAAATTCAGATATCAGCCTATGTTTTCTCATATCCATTCTAAAAATCTCCCTTATATTTTTTCTGCTTTCTTAATGTTCTAAATACAAAAATGCTAATAAGAAACGAAAAGAAATAGGTAGCAAACCGATATAAAATTAAGATTGCAGATACCATACTGTCTTTCATAAAAGGTAAATATACAAAAAGAAATGCTACTTCTGCCGAACCCATTCCTGAAACATTTGGGAGCACTCCTGATAATAAATTGGATACCCCAGTAAGTAGCTCTGCCTTCCAGAAAGTGAGCTCATGATACCCGGTAAACTGCAGGCATACAAATGGAATTGCATACATCACCAACAATTTGCACCCATGAAACGCAATCATTTTTATCATATTTCTTTTATCTGTTTTCACCTTATTTCCACTTTGATGCATGATTCTCAAATGATGCCTGCAGATATTTTTTATTTTTTTCCATTTTCCCTTATCGGGCAATAATAGGACTAAAAAGCAGATCCGCTTGTAAATATATTCTGAAAAAACAATACCTGCCAATCCAAGAATGACAACCGTATAAAATCCATATCCGGCCAGCAGATATCTTTTCATTTTTCCCGGGCCTGAAACCAGCCAGTTTCCCATAAACAGCAGCATAAGCGTATTACACAAAAGGACAGAAAGTTTATGGAGCATGTAATCAATGTTTAAGAAACTGATTCCCTCTCCCGCCTCAATGCCAAGTGTATGCAGGTAGTAGGTACGCAGTGGAACAGACCCAAGGGAAAAGGCAGCAACGTTCCCGAAAATCCCCAAATATGCTGTTTTTAATGCCTGCCGGTATGTAAATTCAGAATGATATTTCCGCACCAGTATGTAGAATGCCGCTGCACCAAAACATAAATAGAGATTTCCTAAAACCAGAAGCAGTACAAAATCTCCCAGCCGGATGGTTCGTATTGTTTCATAAATTGCCTTGTAATCCTTATGAAAAATCAGCCAGATAAGAAAGCAAAAGAACATACATCGAAACATTAAAGATCCTATCTTTTTTAGTTTTTCCGCTCTTTGCCTGTCCATAATTTATCCGCCTCTGGTTTCCACTCATGGGCATATACAACACATTTATCGCATAAATGATCTACTGGTTCCGGAGACTGTAAATCAGTAGAATAGGCACCTGTTTCATGTACCATATTTCTTAATATTTCCGGATTTTCCAGCATAGGACAAGGTCTTAAATGATTTTCATGAAATGGCTGTCCATCATGATATGCCATAAAAATCGGAGATTGGAGACATTCCAACAATGTTTTTTCTCTGATATTTGCATTGGAATAATGTACAAATACACAGGGATCTGCATCTCCATTTGCATTGATATGAAGGTATCTTCTTCCTCCTGCAATGCATCCTCCTACATACTTCCCGTCATTCTGAAAATCCATGGCAAAAATCGGTTTTGTACTTCTGATTTCCCTGATTCTGTGATACATAAAGGTTCTCTGGGCCGGATTGGGAAGTAAGGCAGGCACTGCATCATTGCCCACTGGCATATAATGAAAATACCAGACAAAATAAGCCCCCCATTCAATCATCTGATCTACAATGTCATAGGAACTGATAGAATCCAGATTCTGGCTGGTATAACAACAGGAAATTCCAAAAGGAAGATGCTTTTCCTTTAGTATTTTCATTGCTTTTACAACCTTCTGATAGGTTCCCTGTCCTCTGCGTCCGTCTGTAGCATTTTCAAATCCTTCTACACTGATAGCCGGAATAAAATTCTTTACACGAAGCATCTCTTCTGCAAATGCTTCATCAATCAATGTCGCATTTGTAAAACTTAAAAACTGGCAATCACTGTGTTTTTCACACAAAGCAATCAGATCTTTTTTCCTTACCAGAGGCTCTCCACCTGTGTAAATATACATGTAAACCCCCAGCTCTTTTCCCTGTCTGATAATCGAATCAATCTCTTCCACTGTCAGATTCAGCTTATTTCCGTACTCTGCTGCCCAGCATCCTGTACAGTGGAGATTGCAGGCTGATGTAGGGTCCAAAAGGATTGCCCATGGAATATTGCATCCGTATTTTTTTCTGTTTTCCTCCTGCTTTGGCCATCCTGTAAGGTTGGCATTGAAAAAAAAGTTTTCCAGTGTTGCTTTCAAAACCTCCTGATCCGTTTCCTTCAGCACCTTCATAATGAGCTGATACATGTTATTATCCGGATTCTCCAGGACATTTCGAAATGCCGCTCTTTGTGTCGGGAAAGAATCCGGGCCTTCACCTGCAAAACGGTCTACCAGCTCCATTAAATTCTGTGCATTCTTCTCCGGATCCTTTTCCAGATAATGAAAAGCTCTTCTTATTGTTGCTTTTTTTACTTCTTTTGCTATTCCCATATTGCTTCGTTCTCCTTTGTTTTCTTACTTGTTATCATAAGAAAAAAAGGGCAAAAAAAATACAGACAAAAACAGGGATTCATCTGAAAATCAGACATTTTCCCTGTTTTGTCTGTATTGATTCTAACTACAATCAATGCATGTTATGTTCTCCAAATTTTATATATACCTGAATCATATTTTCCACAGTAGACTCAAAGGATTTTGAAGTTAAATATAATATTTTTTCCCGGTATGGAGGCATTCCATCTTCCACCCAGTGCATAGTGTTTCCGGTAATAGCATTGCTGTAAAAGCCTGTCAGATACTCTACTCCTTCCTCGGAAAGCTCATAGGAAACAGCAGCTTCTCTTACAAAACGTTCCACGAAAATTCTTGCAACCCGCTCTATATAAATGCGGATCAAATCCCTGTCCTTTGAATTGTAAACATGCTCCATGGCATGACGATTCTTCGTAATAAAATCTGCAGCCCGTACATATTCTTCATAAAAGGTTTCCTTTTTTGTTGCATTACAGAAATCATTAAATTGTTTTTTAAAGACTTCATGCAGCAAATCATAAATATCATCAAAATACTATTAAGAGAAATACCGCTACTGTTCAAAGCACGTCAACCCAAAAACCAC
>USPF01000053.1 GCA_900556555.1 uncultured Blautia sp. | reverse complement strand
ATTATATCTTATACAGCTTTTATTCGAGTATTTATGGAGAATTCGGTGTGATTCCGAAACAGATTTTATATCTACTGTATCATTAGTCAGTTGTCCACTGTATATCTGTTTTTTGAAACAGGGAGCAGTGGATTTTTTTAGGTGCTCGGGAACTTTCAGGAAATAGGATGAAAAATTTTCCTGCGGAAAGGTTGTTTTTACTTATTTACTGCGTTAAACTATATAGAAAAGCAGAAGCAGAAAGCTGCAATATCAGGGAATAAAGGTTTCCATGCCATAATATTTTATACAGCAGTGTTTGGAGGAAAAGAATTGAAATTTAAAGAACTAAAGAAAGTACTTGCATTATCACTGGCCTATACGCTTGCAGTTCCGTCTAATGTGTATGCGGCAGATGTGCAGGTACAGACAGAAAATAACAAAACAGAAATAGAAAATCCAGTATCGGAAAATACAGAAGAGGGTACAGCAGAGGTGCCGGAGATACCAGAGCAGCCGGAAACACCAGAACAGCCAGAAATACCAGAACAGCCGGAAGTGCCGGAGCAGCCAGAAATACCAGAGCAGCCGGAAGTGCCAGAGCAGCCAGAAATACCAGAGCAGCCGGAAACACCTAAAGGAGAGACTCCGGAACAGTATGAAGCAAGAACCGGGTATCAGCTTCCGCAGGGCTATCATTATGTATTAGACGAGCAGGGCTTTGTAATCTTATTAGAAGATGGTTCTCCAAAGATAGAAGCAGAACAGCCAGAAGTGCCGGAAACCCCAGAGCAGCCAGAAATCCCGGAACAGTATGAGGAGAGAACCGGGTACCAGTTGCCGGAAAGACACCATTATGTATTAGATGAAAATGGCTTTGTGATTTTGCTGGAAGATGGTTCCCCGCAGGTTGCACCAGATGACCCATCAGCACCTACCACCAATGAAGAACTGGTGGCAAGACAGCAGATTTACAGTGTACCAACTGTGATCGAAGATTTTCGTTTTTGGACAGTAGCAAGAAAATATGCCTTTGCAAAAGAGAATCTGGAAGTCAAAGAAGAGATGTCAGATACATCCCGCAGCGTGGGAGCACTTGCAAAAGAAGGAGTATGCTATATCCTGAAAGAAGAAGAGAATGGCTGGTATTATGTGGAATCAGGAAGAGTCAGAGGATTTGTAAGGGAAGACTCCGTTTATACGGGAGAGGAAGCACAGAAATTGCTGGAAACATATCAGGCGAAGGCAAAGGAAAATGCTGCACAGGAAGGAAAAGAGTATGCAGGGATTGAGGGAACTGTACCTGTGGCACAGGAGCTGATTCCCTATCTGGAAAATAAGGCATTCCTGTATCTGAGGGCGACTGTGAACCAGACGGTTGTGCAGAAAGATTATGCTTTCACTACAGCAAGTGTTCTCAATGTAAGAGAAGGAAAAGGAACTGACAGCCGGATTATCGGAACTTTGACAAGAGGAAGCCTGGTCTATATTATTGCAGATAAAGATCAGGACTGGGTGTACATAGAATCAGGAGATGTCAGAGGTTTTGTCAGCCGTACCTATCTTGATATGACAGAAACTGTAAAAGCACAAGTAGAGCAGCAGGGAGAAGACAGTTACGCAAAGGCAGAATCACAGATAAATCAGGAAGAGAACCAGGCACGTTATTATACGCTGACTTCGATCAAATCAGGTGTGCCGGGAGGCGAGGTACGCAGTTCTATTGTAGAATTTGCTTCCCAGTTCCTTGGAAATCCATATGTATGGGGCGGAACAAGCCTTACTGATGGTGCAGACTGTTCCGGATTTGTTCAAAGTATTTATAAACAGTACGGATATGATTTGCCGAGAGTGGCCGAAGACCAGGCACAGTATGGTATGAAAATTGCAGTGGAGGATGCTCAGCCGGGTGATTTGATTTTTTATGCAAAAGATGGTTATATTTTCCACGTGGTGATGTATGCGGGAAATGGAAAGACCATCGAAGCAAAAGGCAGCAATTATGGTATTGTGGTGGATGATGTGAATACCAATTGTGCTGTCTGGGCAACAAGAATTTTGGAGGATACTCAGGTAGTATATGGAAGTGGTGATATTGCTGAGGTTAATGCCACAGAAAGTATGTATGGTAATTTATTAGGAAACTTTAAGCTTACTTACTATTGTGCATGCGAACTTTGCTGTGATGTGGAAACTGGTATTACAGCAACCGGTACCCCAGTGATAGAAGGTCAGACCATTGCAGTAGACCCTAACGTGATTCCTTATGGAACACAGGTTATTATTAATGGACATGTGTTTACAGCAGAAGACTGTGGAGGTGCCATAAAAGGAAACCGTATTGATATTTATGTAAATGACCATAACAAGGCCAATGCATTAGGCGTGAATTATGCAGATGTGTATTTAATGAACGGTTCAGGGAGATAAAAGATGCAGATAAGAAGAGCAAAAGAAAAAGACATGGAACGGATTGACCAGCTTTTGATGCAGGTGTGCCTGGTTCATCACAATGGACGCCCGGATTTGTTTCAATACGGGAAGAAAAAATATACAAATGAACAGTTAAAAGCCATTATTCATGATGACAGCAGACCGATTCTGGTAGCAGTAGATGAAAAGGATATGGTTCTTGGATATGCTTTTTGTGTCTTCCAGCAGTACAAAAATCACAACATCATGACAGACATTAAGACCTTGTACATTGATGATCTGTGCGTAGATGAAGCGTTGAGAGGACAGCATATCGGAAAAAGTATCTATGAGGAAGTATTAAAATTTGCAAAAGAAAACGGATGCTATAATGTGACGCTGAATGTGTGGTGCTGCAACGAAAATGCAATGAAATTCTATGAATCCTGTGGTTTGAAACCGCGGAAAATAGGAATGGAAACAATTTTATAAGTTTGATTTTTCAGTGATTTTTGTGAAGGGATGTGCATAAGCATAGTATGAACCTGGAAAAAAGGATAGGTTGTTATGGCTCAGTTCATACATACTCTTCAAAATCTCGTATGGGGCCCCGGTATGCTGGTGTTTTTTCTGGCAACCGGGGTTCGTTTTACCCTAAAATCTAGATTTTTTCAAATTACAAAAGCACATGTCTGGCTTAAAAATACACTAGGGGCTCTGGCTGGAAAAAAAGAAATAAGGGAAACAAAAGATGAAGGTGCAATTTCTCAGTTTCAGTCCTTTTGTACAGCGCTGGCAGCCACACTTGGTACAGGAAATATCACCGGAGTTGCCACAGCACTGGTATTTGGCGGCCCTGGTGCTATTTTCTGGATGTGGGTTTCTGCTTTTTTGGGAATGATGACAAACTATGCAGAGAATTATCTTGGAATTCGCTACCGTTACCGGGATGAACAGGGAAGATGGGTAGGAGGAGCCATGGTGTACATGGAGCGTGGGCTTGGTTGCAAGCCCCTTGCAGTCATGTTTGCATTTTGCTGTCTTGGAGCGTCTTTCGGAATGGGAAATATGGTGCAGGGAAATTCTCTGGCCAAGGGGCTTTATGAGGCCTTTCATGTTCCCGTTTCTGTATCTGGTTTCCTGTGTACCGCAGGTGTTGCAGTGGTGATTCTTGGAGGAACAAAGAGAATTGCAGCACTGACAGAAAAGCTGGTTCCTGTGATGGCTATACTGTATTTATGCGGAGCTTTGACGGTACTTTTTGTGTTCCGGGAACAGATTCCAGGTGCTTTTTCCATCATTTTTTCCGAAGCCTTTTGCATAAGACCAGTGGTGGGAGGAGTTGCAGGATATGGTATGGGGCAGGCCGTCCGTATGGGGATTGCAAGAGGGATTTTTTCTAATGAGGCGGGTCTGGGATCTTCTGTTATGGCTCATGCCCAGTCTGATGTGAAAGAACCGGAGATTCAGGGAATGTGGGGGATTCTTGAGATTTTTATTGATACTATTGCGGTGTGTACCATAACTGCTCTGGTGATTTTAGTAAGCGGTGTCTATCAGCCTCAGGTCTTTCTGAAACATATAGCACAAGGGCTGGAAACCATAGACGGTACTACACTTACAGGACTGGCCTTTGCCCGTGTGATTCCATTTGGAGGACAATTTCTGGCAATATCTACAGCTCTTTTTGCCTTTGCAACCATGGTGGGCTGGTCTTATTTTGGGGAACAGACAGCAGCTTATCTGGGTGGAAAAAAATGGGGATACCGATATCGTTTTCTTTTTATTCTTATTACATTTCCAGGCTGTATCATGGCTCCCAGGCTAATATGGGAACTGTCAGATGCATTAAATGGCATGATGGCAATTCCTAATTTACTGGCATTATGTTTTCTTGGAAATCAGGTAAAATTTCATAACGAATAGTTATTTTATTTGCAGGAAAGTTAAATTTCCTTCACTTGTGAAACAGCGGTTTTTCCTGTATTCTGTAGATAAGAAGAAAAGCTTTTCTCTTTAAAAATGAAAAAGAGAGGTATGAAAATATGAAAACAGGTGAAGTGATCCGAAACTTGCGTAAGGAAAAGAATTTAACCCAGGAGCAGATGGCAGAGATGCTGGGGGTATCCGCACCAGCGGTAAATAAATGGGAGAATGGCGTTTCAATGCCTGACGTAGCAATTCTTGGGCCTCTGGCACGGCTTCTGGATACGGATATCAATACACTGCTTGATTTCCGGGCAGAACTGAGCAAAGAGGAGGTTAGTAGATTCTGTACAGAAATTTCGATGAAATTGATTCAGAAAAACTATAAGGAAGCTTACGAACAGGGGGAAGAACTTTTAAAAAATGACCCGGGATCAGGATATCTTTCCTTGCAGCTTGGCAGTATTTTTAATGGTGCAGCCGTGATGGCAGGGGAGACAGATAACGGAGAATGGAAGAAGAAATTTGCGGAAAAGGGTCAGAAACTTTTGGATTATGCGTCAAAAAGCCAGGACCGTGCCATCTCAGACCCGGCCATTTACTATAATGTGATTAATGCCATGAATCAGGAAAATTTCCAGAAGGCAGAAGATTTATTAAGCCAGATACCGGACACGTATATCAAGAAAGAGGATATTTATCCTGGGCTTTATATGCGTCAGAAAAAGTATCAGGAGAGCAAGAAAGCCCTGGAAAATATGATGCTTAGTAAAGCGACTTCTTTAATAAACTCCATGGATATGTATATTGAAACCTGTATGAAATTAGAAGATAAGGAGAGAGCTGAAAAGATTGCGGATTTGCAGTATGATCTGGCTGAACTTTTAAAGATTCCGGGGATAAATCCTTATACCGGAAAGCTTACTGTAGCATTAAATGGAAATGAAATGCCGGAAAAAGAAAAGATATCAGAGGCAAATCTGGAGCAGACGTGGGAGCTTCTGGAAAACTTTATCGCATATTATATGGAGCCGGAAAATTCAAAATGTGAAAACAGCCTTCTTTTCCAGACCATGGAAACAAAAGAAAAACAGGAGGAAGGAGAACGCCAGAAAATGTATGGCGTATTAATGGAACGTGTGCTGGATTCTGTGGAAAATCAGGAGGAAAGTGCATTTTTAAGGGAAGGTAAAAATTACGAGAAGAGACTGCACAGACTGAAGGAATTATGCAGGCAGGAATAAAGGAACATAAAAACGGCATCGCAGGAATCTGCGGTGCTGTTTTTTTTCAGTGACAGAAACCGAGAGTAGTGATAGAATAAAAAAGCATAAAAAATGATGAGCAACAGAGGAGTTTAAAAGATGGAATTAAGTATTTTATTATTTGGACAGATGGTATCCATGATGCTGATGATTCTCATGGGTTTTGCAGCAGTAAAAGCAAAACTTGTCACCAGCAGCCAGAGCCAGGTGCTTTCTGCCCTGACTTTATATATCATCGTTCCGTGTGTGGTAATCAACAGTTTTCAGATTGAATTTTCAAAGGAGAAGATGAACGGATTGCTTCTTGCAGCAGGCTTTGCGATATTGATGCATGTGTTATTTATTCTGGTTGTTTCTGTGTTAGGAAAAAGATGGAAGCTTACTTCCATTGAGAAAGCGTCAATGGTTTATTCCAACGGGGGAAATCTGATTATTCCTTTGGTTTCTGCATTACTGGGGCAAAAACAGGTGTTTTATTGTTGTGCTTTTATTATGGTTCAGCTTGTTTTTCTGTGGACACATACAGTTTCTCTGGTGGGTGGAAGAGAGCAGATGAGCTGGAAAAAAATCCTGAAAAATCCCAATATGTTTGCGATTGCAGTAGGTCTAATCCTTTTCTTTACAAACACAAGACTACCCGGCGTTTTGGGCACTACCGTATCCGCTATGGGCAGTACCATAGGACCTGTTTCGATGCTGATGATTGGGATGATTATGGCACAGACGGATCTGAAAAGCGTCTTTTTGTCTAAAAGAAACTGGATGGTATGTGCAGGAAGACTTTTGGTGTTCCCTTTTCTCATGATCATTGTATTATGGATCACCAGGGTAACAGCTGTCATTCCCTATGCAAAAGAAGTGCTTTTGATTCTGTTCCTGGCTATTGCAGCCCCGGTTGCAGCTACGGTAACGCAGATGGCATGTTTATTTCATAATCAGGAAGAACAGGCAGGGGCAGTGAATGTCATGTCTGTTATTCTGAGTATTTTTACCATGCCAATCATGGTAGCATTGTATCAGATGCTTTTATAAATTTTGAAGAGAGGAAACGGAAAATCATGAATTATCGAATGGATATCCAATATGACGGCACCCGGTACGGAGGCTGGCAGAAGCAAAAAGACACGGACAATACCATACAGGGAAAAATCGAAGATGTGCTTGGACGAATGTGCAAAAATCCTGTTTCTATCCAGGGGGCAGGGCGTACAGATGCAGGTGTTCATGCCAGAGGACAGGTGGCAAATGTATTCCTTGATACAGACAAAACCTGTGAAGAAATCTGCAATTACCTCAATCAGTATCTGCCGGAAGATATTGAAATTACCAGGGTTACCAAGGTGGAAGAACGGTTTCACAGCCGCTTAAATGCAAAGGAAAAGGTATATCAGTACCGGGTTGTTACGGGGGTTCACAAGAATGTATTTGAGCGGAAATATCAGTGTCCGCTCCATGAAAATCTGGATGTGGATGCAATGAAAAAGGCTGCCGGATATCTGGAAGGAACCCATGATTTTAAGAGTTTTTGTTCCAATAAGAAGATGAAAAAATCCTCGGTGAGAACGATTTTTCGTATTGAAATCGAAGATGCCGGACAGGAAGTAAAATTAACTTTTACAGGGAATGGGTTCCTGTATAATATGGTTAGGATCCTTACTGGAACACTGATAGAAGTAGGAAGAGGGGACCGCAGACCAGAAGAAATGCCGTGTATTCTTGAGGAATGTGACAGGAGTCTTGCCGGTTTTACTGCTCCGGCAAGAGGACTGACATTACTGGAAGTAAGATATTAAAATTAAGTATAGAAAAGAGGAAATGACCATGGAGGATACCAGACAGCAGAGAATGGAACAGGAAATCCGGGAGAGTATGGAGCGGTTGTATCCAAAAGATCCGGAGCATTTGTACAGTAAGATGCAGGTAGAATTTTATTCCTGCAATTATGAAAAAAAGAGTGTAACACTCCGTTTTCCCATCCAGAGATGGGAGCTGAATCATATGGCAACCATGCATGGAGGAATGACTGCCGCAGCCATCGACACTACCTGCGGCGTAATCGTGCGTTATGTCAGCAGAAGACAGATGATTCCAACCATTAACCTGAATATTAACTATTTAGGTCCGGGAATGGCTCAGGATGCATTGCTGATAACCGCAAAGGCGGACAGGGTAGGACACCGAATCTGCAACGTTCATGCGGAGTGCCGTTCTCAAAAAACAGGGAAATTACTTGCCACTGCAACAGCAAATTTTATGATTCTGGAAGAGTAGGCGAAAAAAGTCCTTTGAAAAAAGAACTTTTTATGATAGTATAATGCTTAGGCTATCAGGCTTTTTAAAGCGTTCATTCCGGTGTGAGCCGGAGGAAATAAACATAGATGGAGGAACAGGCGTGGAAAAAGAAACAGGAAAAGAAAATGTAACGTCAAAGAACTTTATTGAACAGATCATTGAAAAAGACTTGGCAGAGGGGAAATATGAGGAAATCTGTACCCGTTTTCCACCGGAACCAAACGGATATCTGCACATCGGTCATGCAAAATCAATTTTATTAAACTATGGACTTGCACAGAAATACCATGGTAAATTCAATATGCGTTTTGATGATACCAACCCTACAAAAGAAAAGGTTGAGTTTGTAGAGTCTATTAAAGCAGACATTCAGTGGCTTGGTGCGGACTGGGAAGACCGCCTTTATTTTGCTTCTAACTATTTTGAGCAGATGTATGAAGCTGCAGTGAAATTAATCAAAAAAGGCAAAGCTTTTGTATGTGACCTGACTGCAGATGAAATCAGAGAGTACAGAGGAACTCTTACAGAGCCGGGAAAAGAAAGTCCATACAGAAACAGAAGTGTGGAAGAAAACCTGGAATTATTCGAAAAAATGAAAAACGGAGAGTTTGAAGACGGAAGCAAGGTTCTTCGTGCAAAAATCGACATGGCTTCTCCGAATATTAATATGAGAGACCCGGTTATTTACCGTGTGGCACATATGACACACCACAATACAGGGGATCAGTGGTGTATTTATCCGATGTATGACTTTGCACATCCAATCGAAGATGCCATTGAAGGGGTTACTCATTCCATCTGTACCCTGGAATTCGAGGATCACAGACCATTATATGACTGGGTGGTAAGAGAACTGGAATATGTACATCCTCCAAAACAGATTGAGTTTGCAAAACTGTACCTTACGAATGTAGTAACTGGAAAAAGATACATTAAAAAACTGGTAGAAGATGGCATTGTAGACGGCTGGGATGACCCTCGTCTTGTTTCTATTGCCGCTCTTAGAAGACGTGGCTTTACACCGGAATCTATTCAGAAATTTGTAGAACTTTGTGGTGTTTCCAAAGCAAACAGTTCTGTGGATTATGCGATGCTGGAGTATTGTATCCGTGAAGATCTGAAGATGAAAGCACCTCGTATGATGGCAATTTTAGATCCTGTAAAAGTAGTGATCGACAATTATCCAGAAGGTGAAATCGAGTATCTGGAAGTACCAAATAACATGGAAAATCCAGAGCTTGGAAGCAGACAGGTTCCATTTGGAAGAGAGCTCTATATTGAAAGAGAAGACTTCATGGAAGTTCCTGTGAAGAAGTATAAACGTTTGTATCCGGACAATGAAGTGCGTCTTATGAATGCATATTTTGTTACCTGTACAGGAGTGGAAAAAGATGAAGAAGGCAATATTACCGTGATTCATTGTACCTATGACCCAGCCTCTAAGGGTGGAAATTCCCCAGATGGAAGAAAGGTGAAAGGAACCATTCACTGGGTATGTGCAGATACAGCCGTTCAGGCAGAATGCCGTCTGTATGAGAACATCGTAGACGAAGAAAAAGGTGTATATAACAAAGAAGACGGAAGTCTGAATCTGAATCCAAACTCTCTGACTGTTGTGAAAAACTGTATGGTAGAGCCAGAGCTTGGAAAAGCGGAAGCTTATGACAGATTCCAGTTTGTAAGAAATGGATTCTTCTGTGCAGACTGCCATGACAGCAAGCCGGGAGCACCTGTATTTAACAGAATTGTATCCCTGAAGAGCTCTTTTAAATTAAAATAGGAACAAAGAGGAAACATCCGGATAAAAGGCTGTTTCCTCTTTGTCTTTCTGAGAAAGCAGGTGAAAGGACATGAAAGAGCTGCTGATTCCACTACATATCAAATCGGAAATCCCTTTGTATCAGCAGATTTGTGAGTATATAAAAAGAGAAATACAGCACGGACATTTAAAAGCAGGAGAAAAGCTGCCCTCTTCCAGAGCTTTGGCAAACTGTCTGTCTGTCAGCAGAAGCACCGTGGAATTATCTTATGATCAGCTTGTTTCCGAAGGCTATATGGAGGCTGTTTCCTGCAAAGGGTATTATGTATGCGACATTCAGGGGCTGTACTATACAGAACAGCAAAAAGAGCGTAGTTTTGCAGCAGAAAACGGCCGGACAGGAAGAAAAAAAGAACAGAAATCCTGTGCAGAGGAACATTACCGGTATGATTTTGCATTAAACGGTATTGATGCTCATGGGTTCCCTTATAGTGCTTGGCAAAAGCTTTCCAGAAGAGTGTTAGGTGGGGCGGATCAAAAGGATTTTCAGCTTGGAAATCCCTGTGGGGAGGGGGGATTTCGCAGGGCAGTTGCCGAATATCTGTATCAGGCCAGAGGAGTGCATTGCAATGCAGAACAGATTATTATAGGTGCAGGAAACGATTATCTTTTGATGCTTCTGGGAACAATTCTTAGCAGAGATAAAAAGATTATTATGGAAGACCCCACATATTTGACCGCATATTATGATTTTTTACATATGGGGTTTCAGGTGGAGACGATTGGTCAGGATAAAGCTGGAATTGATTGTCATGCCCTGGAAAAAAGCAATGGCGATGTGGTATATGCAATGCCTTCTCATCAGTTTCCGGTAGGAACTGTCATGCCCTTAAGCCGGCGTATGGCGCTGTTAGCTTGGGCCGGGGAGAAAGAGGGAAGATATATTATTGAAGATGATTATGATAGTGAATTCCGCTACAAAGGAAAGCCGATTCCGGCGTTAAAAGGTTTTGACAGCCATGATTGTGTTATCTACATCGGAACCTTTTCCAAGTCTATTGCACCGTCTATCAGGGTAAGTTATATGGTACTTCCAAACCGTCTTATGGAGCTTTATCAAGAGCGGAAAAATATGTTTTCAGTGACCGTATCCAAAGTGGATCAGAGGATATTAGAATTGTTTTTACAAGAAGGATATTATGAGCGGCATCTTAATAAAATGCGGGGAATCTATAAAAATAAACATGATATCCTACTAAAACAATTAAAGGAAATACCGGATATCTGCATACCATCCGGAGAATATGCAGGGGTTCATCTGCTTCTGTCCTTAGAAAATGGGTTGACAGAGGAGGAAGCAGTGAAGCTTGCTGCAAAAGAAGGAGTCAAAGTCTACGGGTTGTCGGAGTATTCTATTTCCGGGGATTCCAAGACATCCAGGCATGTTCTGCTGGGCTATGCATGTATGGAAGAAAAGGAAATTTTGGAGGCCATGGAAATCCTGAAACGAGTGTGGCGAAAAAGAATTTCTTGACTTTTTAAGTTAAATCAAGTACACTGAAAAACGTTAGGGGAGCTGGTGAAGTCCGGCTGAGAATAAGACCGATTCGTCTTAGACCCATATACCTGATCCGGGTAATGCCGGCGTAGGAATCATAGAAAAAATAGATGATGATTGACTCCTGTCAGGTGACCCCTAGCAGGAGCTTTTTTATATCATACATCATAGGAGGAAAAAAGAATGAACGCAAGTGTAGCAATCCAGTCTTTACCGGCTGCAGCAGATGATGAGGAACTGATTCGTATCGTTGATGAAGTAATCGCATATATCAAAAGTACAGGAAATAACTATTATGTAGGTCCTTTTGAGACAACCATTGAAGGTGATTATGATGAACTTATGGATATTGTAAAAGAATGCCAGCATATAGCAGTCAAAGCAGGTGCACCTTCGGTTGCAGCTTACATCAAAGTCAGCTATAAACCGGAAGGAGATGTACTTACCATTGAAAGAAAAGTCACAAAGCATCACCAGTAAATTCTGGGCAATATCTGCAGTGGCGGTTTTGTTGCTTATCTGGCAGATTGTATCCTGGGCAGGCCTGGTACCTGATTTTATGCTTCCGTCACCCATTGATGTGGGAAAGGCATTTATCCTGGACTTTGGACTTTTAATGGAAAATGCCAGAGTAACTCTTTTGGAAGCTGCCCTGGGATTGTTTTTCGGTGTGGCAGTGGGGTTTTTGATGGCTGTGCTGATGGAACGGTTTGAGAAAGTGTACCAGGCATTTTATCCTTTGATCGTATTGACACAGACCGTACCTACTGTGGCAATTGCCCCTTTGCTGGTTCTCTGGTTCGGGTACGAGATGCTTCCAAAGGTAATTTTGATTGTCATTGTAACCTTTTTCCCTATCACGGTGGGACTTCTGGATGGATTTCAGTCTGCAGACAAAGACATGATCAATTTGATGCGTGCCATGGGAGCCGGAAGGTTCCAAATCTTCCGGTGCATTAAACTTCCGGGAGCAATGAGCCATTTTTTCGCCAGTTTGAGAATTTCTGTTTCTTATTCTGTGGTAGGTGCCGTGATTTCCGAATGGCTGGGTGGATTCCATGGCTTGGGAGTTTATATGACCAGAGTGAAAAAAGCATTTTCTTATGACAAGATGTTTGCCGTGATTTTCCTCATCTCCATTCTCAGTTTATTGCTGATGAAACTGGTGGAAATACTGCAGAAAAAATGCATGCCGTGGGAACATGCGAAGTAGAAAGGATTAGCATTATGAAAAAGAAAATAGCAGCGATATTTTTGTGTGCAGGGATGATTTTATCCATGACCGCTTGTGGTAATCAAGCAGAAGACAAGAAAACAGCAGAGGATAAACAGGAAAAAATCACCTTTGTGCTGGACTGGACACCAAATACCAATCATACAGGTTTGTATGTGGCACAGGCACAGGGATATTTTGAAGAAGCAGGTCTGGATGTGGAAATCGTACAGCCGCCGGAAGACGGTGCAGACGCACTGGTAGCTTCTGGAAAGGCTCAGTTCGGTGTTTCCTTTCAGGATTCTATGGCACCTGGTGTAGCCGGAGAAAAAGCACTTCCTACTACAGCAGTTGCGGCACTTGTTCAGCATAATACTTCTGGTATTATTTCCAGAAAGGGTGAAGGGCTGGATACACCAAAAGGAATGGAAGGCAAGAAGTATGCTACCTGGGATGGGCCTATTGAAAAAGCGATGATACAAAATGTGGTAGAACAGGATGGAGGAGATTTTTCAAAAGTAGAATTGATTCCAAGTACAGTCACAGACGAAGTTTCTGCTCTGAAATCAAAATCTGTGGATGCAATCTGGGTCTTTTATGCATGGGCTGGTGTGGCTACAGAGGTAGCACAGCTTGATACTGATTATTTTGCATTTAAAGATATCAATCCTATTTTTGATTACTATACACCTGTAGTTATTGCAAATAATTCGTTTTTGAAGGAAGAGCCGGATACAGCAAAAGCCTTTTTGGAGGCATTAAAAAAAGGCTATGAATTTGCCATAGAAGATCCGGAAAAGGCGGCTGAGATTCTCTGTGAGGCTTCTCCGGAGTTGGATACAGAATTAGTAAAAGCAAGTCAGGAATATTTGAAAGATCAGTATAAAGCAGAAGTAGAACAATGGGGATATATTGATCCAAAAAGATGGAATGCATTCTATCAGTGGCTGAATGAAACTGGCTTATCAGAGACAGAAATTCCTGATAACGCAGGATTCTCCAATGAATATCTTCCCGAGTAAGAAGGACTGGAAATACTATGGCACAATTAAAAGTTTCGCATGTCACAAAGGCTTTTGATGGAAATAAGATTTTGGAAGATGTTTCCATAGAACTCCATGATCATGAATTAGTGGGACTTCTGGGAATCAGCGGAGGCGGAAAAACGACCTTGTTTAATGTGATTTCAGGACTGCTGGTTCCGGAATCAGGACAGGTCTTTCTGGATGGTAAAGATATCACAGGACAGCCTGGAAACGTAAGCTATATGCTGCAAAAAGATTTGCTGCTTCCTTACCGGACCATTGAAGATAATGTAGCGTTGCCTTTGGTGATAAAAGGAGAAAAGAAAAAAGAAGCCAGAAAAAAAGTACAGCCTTATTTTCAGGAATTTGGCCTGGATGGGACACAGAAAAAGTATCCAAGCCAGCTCTCTGGAGGGATGCGGCAGAGGGCAGCACTGCTTCGGACCTATATGTTTTCTGATAAAATTGCACTGCTGGACGAGCCATTTTCAGCACTGGATACTCTAACAAAAACAGCGATGCATAAGTGGTATCTAAAGGTCATGGAACAGATTCATCTATCTACGATTTTTATTACCCATGATATTGATGAGGCAATTCTTTTATCAGATAGAATTTACCTTCTCACAGGACATCCGGGGAAAATTACAGAAGAAATCTGTATCAAAGAGCCAAAACCAAGGCGAGAAGACTTTAATCTTACAGAAGAATTTCTGGAGTACAAGAGACAGATTTTGGAGAAAATCGGAGAAGTATCTTAAACTGAAAATACTACAAAAATAGATAAAAATACTTCCTATATTTTTGTCTGGTTTTTCGATATAATTAAGTTATCGAAAAGCGAGACTGTGAGTATAGGAGGTATTTTTTATGGCAAAAAAAGCATCAGAACAGTTACGATATTATAAAAACCAGAATGGACCGATGATTGGTACTGTAAGCAGAAAAATTCTTGAAAAGGACGGACTTTATTTTAAGGATATAGACGGAAGCGGAGAGTTTAAAGAGTTCGACGACTGG
>USPF01000052.1 GCA_900556555.1 uncultured Blautia sp. | reverse complement strand
AGTTTCGGCAGATCACGTACTTCAGTCGGTTGCCCAGAAGACCATTTCGCCGGAAACTCCCCATCTGCTTCTCCTGCACAAATCCGGAAATTTTCAAGTACATGACTGATCTCTTTGCTTTCAAACATATGCTGCAACTGTGGAACTGTTGCCTGTGCACAGGTATCTGTCCGCTCTTTCCACAATCCCCGTGTCCATGTCACGGAAAGACCGTCTACCGGTGTCACTTTTGCATTCCGTGATTGTCTTGTATCTGTCAGCATCCCATCTCCCCCTGTCTCTCAAACCGATATCCTTTTTCCTCCAACGCACTTCGAACTGCTGCTGCGCCAAATCGCGGACTGGACACAACCGGAATTCCATATGTTTCGCTTAAGAACGTTTCTGCATAAGCCATAGATCCCTGACTCAAAAGAATCACATCTACCTGATCACGGATCTGTTCTGCTGTTTTGCCAAGCAATGCTTTGAACTGCTCCTGATCCACACCAAATGCTCCCTCTACCAGGCCATCTACCAAAGTCACCTGTTTTCCAAGTTCTCTGGCCACTCTCTCAATCGTATGTTTGGTTGGCTCCAACGTCGTCGGAAGTGTTGCCAATACCCCGATCCTTGCACCAAGACGCACTGCTTCCCGACACATCTCTTCGTCAATCCGGACGATCGGTACTCCTGTAAATTTTCCGATAGAAACCGCTGCATCTGCGACTTCTCCTACAGAAGAACAACAGTTTAAAACAACCTCCGCTTTATCCTGTATCGCCTGCATAAACATCGTCACCAGTCTTGCAGCCGCACCCGCTGTCACAAATCCCGCATCCCTTACCTCTGCCAGGATGGAAGGATCTTCATAATTGAAAAATTCTGCCTCTCCCCCCAGCTGTCTGTTTAATTCTGTATTCACCGTCTCAATCAGTTCCGGTGTTGTACTTGTATATACGATTCCTACTTTCATATTCTGTCACTCCTTTGCTCTCAAACGGATAGCCATATACTCATGCCCCGGTAGCATAACACGGAATTTTCCTTTTCCTGTTCCCTGCTTTTCAATCGTCATATTCCATGTATCAATGACCTCAATCTCAAACTCTGTCGTATCATCAAAATCAAATTCTTTGAATATCGGACAGGTAAATCCATAATAAATGAGATAATAGCTTTTTACTTTTTTATTCCAGTCTGTTTCCGGTACACCACATACACAATCCCATTTCAGATCATACGGTGCAAGCCCGTGTCCCGGAGTCTCACACAATATATCATAAAGAAAGCCAAAGCGCTTCCAGCTCTCTCCTTTGAGCGTTCCTCCATGAGACCACCACAATACCTTCTCATCTTCTGTCAGATCCAACAGCGTTTCTCCATGTCCTGCATAACCGCCTCTGCAGGATGCCTCCCAGAATCTTCGAAGCAATTCTTTTCCACTGATATTTCCCCATCCAAACTGCAAATTTCCTTCATAACAGATTTCATCCAGAACTACGGGCTTTTTATAGGTTTCCCGCCACTTCGTCACATACTCTGCACTTAAATACGGCTCCTGCCTCTGGATGCTGCAGTGTGTGATCCACGGTCTGTTATAATCGTAAAATCCATGACAGTTGTGGATGGAACGCAAATGATTGTACGGATCTTTTTCACACAAAATCCGGGCACATCTCTCCCAGTCCTCCAATGTCTTATGCTTCATCAGATCATATTCATTCGCCAGTGACCACCACACATTGCGATACGCAGAAAATCTGGCGACAACATAATTCCAGTACAAGTCATCTTCTTCCCTGCTCATACAGGAAAATCCCCATCTGTCATATGGATGCATTACGATAATATCGGCTTCAATCCCCAGCTTCTGCAGTTTTACGATACACTCTTCGATATGCCGGAAATGTTCAGGATTGAATCTGTGAAAATCCCAGCGATTCCCTTCAGACTCCTCTGTATATGTCCCAAAATTCTCCTCTGTCAGCACACTGGAATCCATCGGTGTTCCTTCATACGGAAAACTTCTCGGATCTTTAAAATTGTAAGCATAGTGTTTTGGAAAAATACAAAAACGGATTTTATTGAATCTGGCAGCTTTCAGATTATCCAATGTTTCCCGAATCCGTTCATCCGACTGCAGTTCCCACACATAGCAGGTCGTCCCTACAGAATAATACGGCGTTCCATCTTCATACGCAAAATGCCAGGTTCCGGCCACCCGAACCGGCCCGTGATTATTCTCAGACGGCTCTGTTACACGAAATTTTCCTTCTGCAGTCTTTTGAAAACTACTGGTGACATGAAACTGATATTCACCTTGAAACGACGGCATAAAGCGTATCTTATAGCGCCCCTTTCCATCGTAAAATCCATCGATTTCTTTTGTCTCATTTTCCCCGGATATCACTGCTTTTACTGTCTGTTCTATAAACGGGTTTCCTGTGGAAGGTCCGGGAATCTCAATTTCCCAAAGCCCCCACTGCTCTACTGAATCTTGATAGTTAAGCTTCTCCACATTTCTATCCTCCCTTTAGAAACATAATTTTTAACCTTTGTCCCTTTATTTTCATTATATCCATAACTACATTACACTTAATAGTGGTATTTTTTATTTATTTTGTATACTTTTTTTGTCTTTTTTAATATTTACTAGGCATTTTCTCCTAAATCAGTTTGGAACTATCCAAAGAATATTGGTACACGAAAAAATTTTTTAAGACGAAACTATTTGCTTCATAGGATTGCATCATATAATACGTTTCTGATTTTCCAGATAATCCTCCAATCCTGATAATTACTAATCTGTGTAAAATATAGAATTGTAAATTTTTGTTCTAAATTCACCATAAAATAAGGTCCAGCCCAGCCATCCCAGCCAAACTCCCCCTTCTTCCCTTTACCCGGAATCTCACTTTCATTCACAAGACATCTCATCAAATTTCCATATCCATATCCTTTCATTTGAGGAAAACCCACCATCTTTCTTACATTTTCCCTCAGACAATTTTTTGTAAATTGTTGTATCGATTCTCGTTTTAATATCCTTGTCTGATTCCACAAGCCCCCTCCTGCCAACATATTAGCAAAATGACTGTAATCTTCTAATGTAGATACAAGTCCTGCGCCTCCCGATTCAAAAGAAGGTTTTTCTAGGCACAGTGTCAAGCCCAGATATCTTTCTTTTTCTACTTTAAGTCCACTTTCCGTTCTTCGATATAATTCGGCAAAACGTTCCTGTTTCTCTATTGGTACATAAAAACCTGTATCTTCCATTTCCAAGGGAACAAATATTTCTTTTTTCAAAAATTCTCCAAGACTCATTTGTGAAATTTCCTGAATAATCCCTCCCAAAATATCTGCTGACAAACCATACTGCCACCCAGCTCCTGGAAAAAATGCAAGAGGGCACTCTGCGATCCTTCGTATAACCTCCCGCAATGTATAACGAAGTCCGATTCCATCCTCATTTTTCATATCCTCAAAAATTTTATCCATTTCTTTCTGCACATTTTTAGGCCCAGGATAAACAATTCCAGAATCCATATTCAACAAATTTCTAATCTTCAATGAAACTTTTTGCTTTCCACTTTTCCCCCAAATTCTCAGATATTCATACTCCGGAAAATATTTACTGACAGGTTCTTCAAAATCCAATATCCCGCGTTCTTTAAGAATCATTGCTGCAACTGCAGTTACAGGTTTTGTCATAGAATAAATTCTGTAAATCGTGTCTGTTTCTGTTCTTCTCTTTGTTTCCAGACAAGAATACCCTGCACATTTATGAACTACTTTTTCCCCATTCAAAAAGCATGCTGCCTGAGCACCAGAAATACGGTTTTCCCGTATTTCCGTCTCTAAAATATTTCCAATCTCTTCCTCATATATCTTCATAGTCCTCCCTCTCTCCTTACAAGGGTTTCAAAACCACTACGTTCCGTCCACCTACAATCAACATATCTTCCACTTGCTCTTCATTTAAAATATCCCAATACTTATCCTTATCAAGATGTACCACCATATCTTCCTCTTGATGATTGATCAGAAAGATCGTCTTTCCACGCTCTCCCTCCCGAACACAAATTTCTCCACATCCATCGATTCGAAAATAAGGATATACATTCTGTTGTTCACAAATTTTTTTCATAAAGTGTTTCAAAAACCGTATTTCCGGACATGTTCCAAAATAGTACACACTTCCTTTCTGGTAGTTATTTTTTGTCAAACACGGTTTCCCTTGATAAAAATCCTTTCCGTAAACAGCTAGCGCTTCCGCTGTTTCCAAATGAATTTGATCACACAAAAACCCACATTTGTAGATACTGTTTACACTTTCAGAATTTTCCACAACCATCTGATTCTCTTCATCTGGATATAATGCATCGGTTTCCTCAACCCAGATCCCTGTAAGCTTCCGTAATTTCCCCGGATATGCGCCAAATACACATTTATCATTTTCATCTACCATTCCACTCATATAGGTAATAATCAATGTTCCACCTTGACCTACAAACTGTTCTAGTCTTTCGACAACATTTTCTTTTATCATGTATAACAATGGCACTATAATAATTTTATATTTTGAGTAATTCGCAGTTACTTTCAGAATATCTGTTGAAATATTATTCTCATATAAAGCTCGGTAAAAATGATGTACTTGTTTTAAATAATCCATATCCTGTGTAGGTCCACTTGCCAACTCCAATGCCCACCAGTTATCCCAGTCAAAGAGTATTCCCACCTCTGAATTCACTTTGGCCTCTAAGCATCTATTTCCAAGTTTTTTCAATTCAGCTCCTAATTGTTTCATCTCTTGAAATGTCTTTGTATCCTCTCTATCTGCATGCGATATCATTGCTCCATGAAACTTTTCTTGTCCCCCAATTGATTGACGCATTTGAAAAAACAAGCATGTATCGGCACCATGTCCAATCCCTTGAAAAGCTATCGTACGCACTTCCCCTGGACGTTTCACTTTATTATATGGCTGCCAATTCTGCTGATTTGGCGACTGTTCTGCTATTACGTAAGATTCCCCATCTTTCATTGCTCGCATTATGTCATGTTTCATCGCCGGAAAACTTGGATCATCTTTTGGCGACGGATAGTTATCCCATGCCACTACATCCATAACCTCTGTTAATTCAAACTGATTTAACTTTTTGATAAACCCTGAAATGTTGCTGAACACAGGAATATCCGGTGTATATTTACGCAGAATGTTAGCTTCATTTAAAAAGCACGATTTTGTAGAATCGGTTACAAATCGCATATAATCAAGTTGGGCTGCTGGAAAAAATCGATAATCATCATTCAACTCAGTAGGAAGATATATTTCATCAAAATCATAAATCGTTCTTCCCCAAAAAGAGGTATTCCATTTCTTATTTAAATTTTCTGTGGTCTGATACCTCTCTTTTAGCCATTCTCTGAATTTCTTTTGACAATTCTCACAGTAACAATATGTCCCATATTCATTAGCAACATGCCAACCAAGAAGTCCAGGATAATCTTTATAACGAATTGCCATTTCTTTTGCAATTGCCGCTGCCCGTTCTCTGTACTTTTCGCTATTCACACAAAAGAACACTCTCATCCCATGAGTTCTCTTCCTTCCTGAAATATCTGTCGGCAATACTTCTGGATATTTTTTTGAAAGCCATGCTGGTTGAGCCACCGTTGGAGTTGATAAAAATACATTGATATGATTTTTTAACAATGTTTCCATAATCTTATCTAACCATTCAAATTCATATCTCCCTTCCTCCGGTTCTAATTTTGCCCATGAAAAAACTGGAAGCGTAACCAGATTCACACCTGCCTTCCGAAAATATTCCATATCTCTTTCAATGGTTTCATCATCCCATTGATCTGGATTATAATCCCCACCATATAATATAAATGGCGCTTTGCTGTTCATTTTCATTTTTTCACTCCTGTTTCAATTGTCTTACACTTTCTCTGACAATCAACGAAGTGGATACTTCTATCTTGACGCTTTCTCCTTCATTTTCCTCTTCTTCCATTTTAGAAATCAGAAGGTTTAACGCCGCTATTCCCATTTTGCGTTTCTGAACCTGAATCGTTGTCAATGCCGGTTCCAATATTTCTGATAATGCCATGTTATCAAATCCAATAATGGATATATCTTCAGGTATTCTGTATCCAAGTCTTTGCAGTGATTGCATTGCATAAATTGCCAAAATATCATTATCAGCAAAAAAGGCAGTCGGCATTTCTTTCATTTTCTGAAATGCTTGAAAAGTCTCCATCTGCAGGACTTCACCACCACTCGTATTCAGTTCCACTAAAAACTTCTTTTGAAACGGTATTTCAAGCTTTTGCACAGCCGTAAGGAACCCAAAATACCTGTCTAAAAAGTTATTTGCATTATGTACAACATGCAGATATCCTATATCTTTATGCCCCATTTCTTTCAAATAAGAAATAGCTTCATAAACACCCAATTCATTATTGATTGTCACACAATCATATGGTTTCTCCCACATATATTTATCTAGTACCACAACAGGGATTCCCAGTTCGAAAAAAGCATTCAGCTGTGAATCCCTCATCTCCGTTGCAAGCAACAGAATCCCATCCAAATTGATATTCTGAATACGCACAATTTCTTCTTGAAGAGACAGATCATTTACATAAGAAAGCATCAGCTGAAAATTTTTTAATTTTGCCTGACTTTCTACTCCTTCTATAATTTCTGAAAAAAGTTGTGAAAAACGTTGAAATTTATCATCAGTTGCATTTTTTCTATAAACTACAAATAAAAGAGTTTTTTTCTTTTTCTCTTTTATATTCATCATATCTTCACAACCTAATTCTATAACCGCATCTTTCACTTTCTTTCTCGTAGCTTCACTTATACCTGGTCGATTATTCAACACTAAGGATACTGTTGCCGGTGATAACTCTAATATTTCTGCTAATTCTTTTACTTTCATCTTTTACCGCCTAAATATTTATAAATTTTTATAAAAATTATCCTCTAATTTATAATAAAAGTCAATAAAAGACAGGTATATTTATTTTACTGATCCTACCATTCCTTCTACAAACGCTTTCTGCAACAGGAAAAATACAAGTATCGTTGGAATTGTGGAGATAATAATTCCGACCATAACCATGCCATAGTCTGGCGTAAAACCTGCCGCCAGATTAGATACTGCAAGAGGCAGTGTAAATTTATCGTTACTCTGTAACGCAATCAAAGGCCACATATAATTATTCCAGCTCGCCATAAAAGCAAAAATCCCCGCGGCTGCATAGGTAGATTTCATCATTGGCATATATATGCGAAAAAATATACCATACTCACCAAGTCCATCCACTCTTGCCGCCTGTATTGTTTCTACTGGAAATGCATGTGTGTTTTGCTTAAAGAAAAATACCAAAAACGGTGTACCAATTGCCGGAAGTATAATTGCGCTAAACGAATTCAGCAATCCCAAATTTGAAAACATTCGAAACATTGGTATAATTTTGGCAGCAAACGGAACCATCATCGAAGCAATCAGTGCCATAAATAAAATATTTTTACTCTTGTCTGAATAAATTACAAAAGCATATCCCGCAACGGAACAAATTAAAAGTGATAATACAGTAATTACAATCGCCAAAAATGCCGAATTCAAAAATGCATGTACAATGTCTGTATTCGCAAAGGCATTGCCTATATTCTTCATCAACGCACTTCCGAAAGATAATTTCCCCATCGTAATATCTTTTGACTCATTTGTAGCACTTACAATCATCCAGTAAAATGGAAATATACAAATGAACGAAAATAGTATCAAAAAAATATGTTTTCCCAAATTGCGTATTTTTCTCATTTCTTTTCACCTGTCATTCCTTTCTGCACAATTGTCAATATGATAATCAATATTAATACAACATAAGAAACAGCCGCTGCATAGCCATAACTCGGCACATAAACAAAGGATAAATCATAAATATATTCTGATATCGTTCTCGTTGCATTGCCAGGTCCTCCATTTGTTAAATTGACAACCTCGTCAAATAATTGCAATGTGTTATTCAATGCCATAATTCCCGTCAAGAAAATTATTGGTTTCAACAATGGCATAGTTATCTTAAAAAAAGTCTGTCTGAAATTACATCCATCCATTTTTGCCGCTTCATAAACAGAAGAATCTATATTTTGCATAGCGGACAGAAAAAAGATCATATAATATCCTGTATACCTCCATATCAATGCAAAGATAATAACTACCTTAGCCCAATTTTTATCCAATACAAATGGAATTGCTTCCTCTATTAAATTTAATTTCAATAATAGCTGATTGACAACACCATCCACAGAAAAAATATTTTTAAACAAAATTGCATAAGATACCATCGACGTTACACACGGCAAAAAAATACATGTGCGATAGATTCCTCGTCCTTTTAATCTTGAATCATTTAACAAAACCGCCGTCACAAGCGCAATCAAAATCATAATCGGAATCTGTATCACCGCATAAAACAATGTATTTCCTAATGTTACCCAGAAAGTGCTGTCCTGGAGCATTCTTATATAATTATCAAAACCGGCAAATTTAAGATTAGCTCCCTTTCCTGTTTGGAGTGACAAAATAAATGCCTGTATCATTGGTATATAACTAAAAATCAACACAAAAAGAGACGCTGCAAGCACCATTGACCAACCTGTCCATTTAATCTTTTTCCGTCTCTGTCCCTTCATAATCCGCCTCCATTTTTAAGAGGCTTTTCTCCAGACTAAAACGCTGACAAAAGCCTCTGCATTTTTACTGTATAGACTGTTCAAATTGTTCTTCCGCAGTTGCTAAATTTTCTTTCAGATCCTCCCCTTCAAGAATTGATGGTGTGACTGAAACAAGAGAATTTTGCGCTTCCGCCGAAAATGCTCCTGTATCCACTGCAGGAATCTTAGTCATCCAATCACCCAGAAGTTTGTTTACTTGCTGATTACTGAAGAATTCTGATGTTTCTTCATATGCTTCCACATCTGTGGCTGGAAGAAAGGTACCTATAATACTCTTTTCCTTAAGCAAGGTATTATATAATTCTGTACTGCTACCGAATGTTTTTGCCAGGAAATCTGCTGCTATTTCTGAATTTGCACTGTCATTTAATACAAACCAGCTTGAACCGCCCTGATTTGAATAATGAGTTGCACCCTCTACATTCATCTTAGGAATCGGTGCCAGTGCCCATTTCCCACTTTGACTTTCTTCTGCCATCAATGTAGAAGTCATCCAACATCCTCTAAGCACACAGGCAACCTCTCCCGAATTTATTGCTCCCGCAAATTCTGTCCAGTCACTTACTACCTTTGTATAATCTGCCTCATTCAATTGTTTAAATATAGAGTAGCATTCCTCTAATGCTGCATTATCGATAAAATCCGCTTCGCCTTTTTCATTTGTAAACCATTTACCGGCAGATTGAAGCATAATCTGGAACTCAGCTATATCATTTGGATTATATGTCTGAAGCATATGTCCCTTTGTTTTTAACTTTTCTCCCAAACTCAGATACTCTTCCCATGTAAGATCCTGCATATCTTCTTCTGTATATCCAATCTCACTCAAATAATCCGTTCTGTAAAACAAAGCGGCAACTCCACTATCGAATGGAACGCCATACAATTCATCCTCATAAGATACTGCTGCGGTTTTATATGCCGCAAAATCATCTGAACTAATTTTATCTCCCATAGGTCGAAACGCATCCGGATACGACATTAAATATCCCTGTGCATTCAAATCACTAATCAAAACGATATCCGGAAGATCTTCCTTTACTCCCGATGCCAACACCGTATGTAACTTCGTTAAAACATCTGCTTTAGCCATCTCCACAAAATTAACTTCCACATCATCCCCATATACCTTTTGTGCCTCTTCCAAAGCATATCCATTCATATTTTTGTCCCAAGCCCAAACAGTAATTTCATTTTCATCTGACGACTTATCAGAAGCAGTATTTTCCCCGCTACCACATCCAACCAGCATAGATACCGACATCGATGCCGCAAGCAACATCCCCAAAATTTTTCTTTTCATTTCTTTTCCTCCTTTTATTTAAATTTAGTTAAATATTTTTAAATAATTATATCATCATTATTGTTTTTGTCAATATTCTACTCTTTAAAAATGAATTTTTGTGCATTTTTGTCGTATTTCCAGTATTTTCCATGCATTTAAGCATTTAAATGCAGTTAAATATTTATAAATATTTTATATCCCAACAATATTTTCACTTTTTATAATAACGTAAAATGGCGATTACAACATCTCACAAAATTGTAACCGCCACTTTATATACACCCTATTTTTCATCACATATCCGATATCTCTCATTTAATTCATCAACCATATTCAAAGCAAGAACATTCCAGTTAATAAACCCGGCATTCATGATCGGATGTCCATCAAATGGATCATAGTATTCATGAAGACTGCCTGTTGTTTCCAGATCTTTTCCCAAAAGAAGTAATGTTCCTTCACATATTTTTTCAGCCTCCTCTATATATCCATAATTCAAAAGCCCTTTAAAAATAATATAGTTTGCTACCAGCCAGATCGGCCCCAACCAGTTTGACGGATTGTTCGTTACCGACAGGTCAAACATTTTCTCATCCTTCGCAAGTGTTGTCACTCCGTATAAAGAAGCAAATGTCTCCTCGTCAAATATATGATGTACCATAGCTTCTGCTTGCTCTTTTGTCGCAAATCCTGCATACATCGGAATGAAGCCCGACCAGACCCGAATCTTGATTGGAAGTGTTTTCCAGAAAACACCAAGCCCTTCATGAAACCAGTCGAATTTTCTTGTTTTAATATCCACATCCACCGAGTAGAAAAATTGATCTCTCTTATCCCAGCATTCATTCTGTATCGCTTCAACCAGCTTTGTTTTCTTTTCTTGATAATATTCTGCCCTTTTTTCTTTTCCAAATGTCCGGCAGATTTTTCCCATTGCCTCCAGTTCCATACACATAAAGCTGTTCAGATAAATATTGGCTGTGGAAAATTTCGGTCTTCCAAATGTGGCCGGATCGTTATCCATTCCGATCATAATGTCATCACACCAGACATAAAGCCCACAGTTTTCAAAATAATAATTCTTATCGTAACACTCAAAATATTTTTCAAGATTTGCAAAGTACTGACTGCACCAGGAATAATCTCCGATAAAATCACTGATCAGCACAATCTGCTGGCACAAAAACGGTTTGTGCATATTCATCAGGATTCCTTCTTTATGTTTCATATTCAAATATGGTTCCGGCCAGT
The DNA here is from genome assembly GCA_900556555.1 of uncultured Blautia sp. GTDB lineage: Bacteria > Bacillota > Clostridia > Lachnospirales > Lachnospiraceae > Blautia. The sequence continues at coordinate 3,804 of USPF01000052.1, read as the reverse complement.
CTGCCACTTCGATCATCATTGGGATGTATCCATCCGGAAGCTGATGATCCATAAAATTATGAATATTTCCTTTCGCATGTTCGATCAGACGTACTTTTGTCGTATCATCCGGATATCTGTCTGCCAGATTAAAAAATCCATATACAGACCAGTATGTATCCCAGTCCCACACATTTCCATCATATACAGATCCCGGATCAATGAATGGATACCGGATAAAACTACGCGGGTTTTTCAGCACATCTTCCGTATGTTCCATCACAAACTGCCGGATCTCGTCTGCATAGTTCTGCATTTTTTCTCTGTCCATATATTTATCCCTTGACTGCACCTGCGGTCATTCCTTCCATTACTTTCTTATTCAAAAGTGTGTATAAAATCAACATCGGGAACACACTCAAAGAAACCGATGCGAAAATTGCCCCCCAGTTTTTGCCGCCAAACTCATCGGAGAAGTACAAAAGTCCTGTCTGTACAGTTTTCAATGAAGAATCACTGATAAACGTCATTGAGAATAACAGATCGTTCCATTTAAAGAAGAACTGAAGTACAAGTACTGTTACAATCGCATTTTTCATCAGCGGTACAACGATATGCCACATCATACGGTAAATTCCGCACCCGTCGATAACTGCCGCTTCCATAATGTCATCCGGGAAGGATCTTAAATATCCCTGCACCAGATAGATCGACAATGACAGTCCAAATGCAATATAAGTCAGGATCAGACAGGTTCTTGTATTCAAAAGATTTGTTTTGCTGTAAATCTGGAATAACGGAATCAGTGCAGTTGCAACCGGGATCATAATTCCAAGCGTAAAGTAAGACGCCACCTTTTTTCTCATTTTCCACTGCATTTTTGTAACTGCAAATCCAATTGTTGTGGCAAAAATAACAATGAAAACCAAAGAAACGACGGTTGTGATCAAACTGTTCTTAAAAAATGTTGCCATATTTCCACGCGTCCACGCATCGATGTAGTTCTGGAAATGGAATCCTTTATTTAATGCATATGCCGGATATTCACTCCATTCATACTGTTCTTTTAATGACGCAGTCAACATCCAGAACAACGGATATACTTCTATCATACAGATTAAAAAAATAATCAGTCCTTTTAAACCGGATTTTGCCTTTTTCATCTTTAATCCTCCTTCACATCAAATCTGTTAATGATTCTTGCGCCAATAATACAGATCAGGAATATTACGATTGCTATGACACTTCCATAGCCCACTTTGTTATATGTAAATGACACATCATACATATACATGGACAGTGACTTTGTTGCCGTACCCGGCCCTCCGTTCGTCAAAGCCAGCGCAGATTCAAACATTTTTACTGTTCCTGAGAAACTAAATACAAGACTGGTGATGATCATTGGACGAAGCAGCGGAAGTAAAATACTCTTGAACATCTGAAAGCTTCCCGCTCCGTCAATCCGTGCAGCCTCCAGAATATCTTCCGGAATATCCAGAAGCGCTCCGTAAAAAATAACAGAATAGAATCCCATTGCAACCCAGATATCCATGACACACAACGCCCACAATGCTGTGCTTGCCTGTCCGATCCACGGCTGAACCAGATTATCCAGTCCAATCGAATCTAGAAAACTATTTAACAGACCATAATTTGGCTGGATCTCATAAATCTTTGCAAACAGCTGACCAACTGCAACTGTTGGAAGAACAACCGGGAAAAATACCAATGTACGCACAATTGTTTTACAGCGTTTCAACCAGAACCGGAACATCAATGCAAGCAGTAATCCAAGTCCAACCTGTCCGATCATTACGACAGAGATATATTTCGCATTGACTGCCAGTGCACTTAAAAAGTTTTTATCCTGAAATAACTTCACGTAGTTGTCCAATCCTACAAATTCCCATTTTATTCCCGGGCTTCCACTATATAAAGAATAGTACAGTGACCATATAACCGGTACAATGACCAGTATTGTATATAATACCAAGCCTGGAACTACAAAAAGCGCAATGGCTTTTTTATTTGCTAATACTTTTTTCATATCTCCATTCCTTTCTTCTAAGAGAAAAGGGAAATGTTCGGATTTTTATTCCAAACACTCCCCTTTTTCTATCTGTCTGGAAGCTTTGTTTTATTTATTCATTTCATATACATCCTGAATCGACTGCATATATTCTTCTGCGCTCATGTCTCCATTCAGTAATGGCTGAACGTTTTCCTGTGCTACTTTAGAAAGTTCGGCATCCATTTTTGCTTCCCACCATGCAAATCCTTCTGTAGATTTGTCAATTTCATCCAGAACTAACTTGGTATAAGAATCCATATCTTCTGCTTCTGTTGTATATGTGTAGCCTTTCACTGTTCCCAGTTCTTCCATGGCAAGATTCCCCATGTTTTCGATGAAGTATTTTAAGAACCATGCTGTTCCTTCATCAAATTTTGCTTTATCCAGTGCCAGGATATTTCCACAGTTCATAGAGTAAGAAGTTGCGGAGCTGACTGACTCATCCACTACAGGGATATTAAAGAATCCGATTCCGTCTTCTCCTGCTGGATTCTGCGATGGATCTGTCAGATTCTGTGTAAACCAGGAACCTGTATAGAAGATTGCTGCTTTACCGCTCATCACCATAGAACCTGCTGTATTAGCATCTACTGTTGTAACACCTTCTCCGAAATATCCTTTTTCTGACCAGTCTGCCAGTTTCTGAGCCGCTTCTACAAATCCTTTATCTGTATAATCAATTTCACCTTCTGCCGCTTTTGTCAAAGCATCATTTCCCATTGTTCTCACTGCATACGCATTGATCAGACGAGTTGCAAGCCACTTATCAGATCCTCCTGTTGAAAGAGGCTGAATTCCTGCTGCATCCAGTTTTTCCAGAACTTCTTCAAATTCTTTCCATGTTGTCGGAGCTTCACATCCTGCTTTTTCAAAAAGTTCTTTATTGTACCAGAATCCCTCAACATTAAGTCCCAACGGAAGATCATACAGATCGTCTGTTCCTGAAAGTCCTTTCATCAACTCAACAGCACCTTCATTCAGACTGTCCGATACTCCCAATGTCTCAACAATCTCAGAAACATTCGCAACCTTGTCTGCCTCGATCAATGTTGTCAATGGCGCTCCGGCTTCATACGCAAACAAATCCGGAAGATCATTGGAAGCAGATAATGTTGCAATTTTCTGTGTCAGGTTATCTGCTGAAACCATTTCATATTCCCATTCAAAGTTTGGATTCACATTATCTTTATAATCCTGACAAATCTTGTTGATCAAAATTCCATTATCATTATCTTCCGCCCAAATTGATAATATTTTGATTTTCTTTTCCAGTTTTGGATCTTCTCCTGAATAATCTACATCCTGCCAGGCTGTTTTCTCTTCTTGTTTTTCTTCCTTGTTGTCACTGCCGCATCCTACCAATACAGAAGCTGCCATCATTACTGATAAAAATGTTGCAATTATTCTTTTTTTCATACTTCTCTTTCCTCTCTATTTCTCAATTCTCCGGGCCCTTTTCTTGATTTTATTTTATCAGTTCAGTGCTTATTTTCTAGTGATAATTTTTTTGCTTTTTGTATACTTTTTTTATTTTTCTCAATTTTCACCCAACTTTTTTATCACATTTCCCCACAATATTTATGCCTTTTCATAACTAAACTATTATTTTGATGAAAATCCCCTCATTTTTAACTACAAAAAAGCAGTCAATCTAATTTGACCAACTGCTTATAAAACATCCGCCTTTATCTGTAAAACAAAAAAACCACCGCCCCCGCAGCTTCTGGTCTGCAAAAACAGTGATTTCTAAGTGC
>USPF01000051.1 GCA_900556555.1 uncultured Blautia sp. | reverse complement strand
GGTTCCGCAGCTTATGGACAGGGATGGGAAATGGATGCCATCGCAGCCTGCGTTGTAGGTGGTGTATCCTTCACAGGTGGTATTGGTAAGATTTCAGGCGTTGTAGTAGGTGTATTCATCTTTACAGCACTTACATATTCTCTTACAATCCTTGGTATCGATACAAACCTTCAGTTCGTATTCTCAGGTATCATCATCCTGGTAGCTGTAACACTTGACTGTTTGAAATATGTTCAGAAGAAATAGTTTTCATATGGATACAAAGCAAAAAGAGTCAGAAAATCTGGCTCTTTTTTTGCGTTCCTGGATTCGTTACATTTACATTTTGTCGTGCACTTGTTATAATTAGGTAAAATTATTTAACAGGATTACATGGAGAAAAATATGGATCGATATACATTGCTGCTGGTGGATGATGAAGAGGAAGTTATCCAGATTATTATGAAGAAAATTGCATGGGAAGAGATTGGTTTTTCGGTGATTGGACATGCAAATAATGGTGTGAAAGCACTGGAAATGGTGGAAGAATATCAGCCGGATGTGATGATCACGGACATCAAGATGCCTTATATGGATGGAATGGAACTGGCAAAGCAGGTAAAGGCAGAGTATCCGGATACGAAAATATTGTTTTTCACGGGTTTTGATGAATTTGAATATGCCAGAGAAGCTATCCATCTGGAAGCAGAGGAGTATATTCTGAAGCCTTTAAATGCCATAGAATTAACGGAAATTTTCAAAAGATTGAAGACGAAACTGGATCAGGAAATCAGTGAAAAACGAAATGCAAAAATATTACAGGAGTATTATCTGGAATCTCTACCGCTTCTGCAGGCAAACTTTTATTCTACCTTGATTGAGGGGAGGATTCAGGAAGAAGAGGTTCCAAAATATATAACAGATTATCAGATTTCTTTTCAGGGTCCTTATTTTTGCTGCCTGGTCATTCATACATCATCTGCGCAAAATGAAGAGGGGATGAGTCCACAGCTTTTATTTGCATCTGTGCAGAAACAGGCAGAAGAACGTCTGGCACAGAAGTGGCAGGCAAAGTGTTTTTCTTATCTGGGAAACACCGTTTTGATCGCTCAGTTAAGGGATAAAAAAGAAGTATCCGAATTAACTGACGAATGTGACCGTTTTTGCAAATATGCAAGCCGTATTATTGCAGCAGTGGTGACTGTGGGAATCGGCCAGGTGTGCGATAGGGTCAGTGAGTTATCAAAATCCTACAGCGGTGCCAGAGAAGCGGTGTCTTACCGTGTCCTGTATGGAGCCTCAAGGGCTATCAATATGAACGAAATTGCACCAAAAGAAGGGGCAGAACCGGATTCTACCAGTGAGGCAGAATTGTCAAATTTGTTTAAGACGATTCGTTTAAGTTCTCAAGAAGATATTCTGGAGGCAGCGGAGCAGTATCTTAGCAGATTGTCATCTCCTGAAAAATCTATGCAGCAACATCAGGTTGCTGTGATGGAACTGGTCAGTGCATTGTACAGGTTTTCAGCTAATCATAATATTTCTATGGAAGATTTCTGTAGTGATATTGGAAGATTGTATAGCAGACTGATGGAGATGGAGCCGGAACGTCTTGGACAGTGGCTGAAGAATATTAGTTTGTTTTTCCAGGATAAGATTGCCTGTGCCAGAGATCAGTCCACCAGTTCTTTTATTGTACAGGCAAAAGAGTATGTGAAGAATCATTATGATGATGAAGACCTTTCTCTGGATAGTGTTTGTCAGGAACTGGGTGTATCGAATTCTTATTTTTCTACAATTTTTAAGAAAGAAGAAGGTACTTCTTTTATTGGATATCTTACAGATTACCGAATGGAAAAAGCTTCTCGTATGTTGATAGAGACAAACGAAAAGAGTTATATCATAGCAAAGCAGGTCGGATATGCAGATGCTAATTATTTCAGCTATGTTTTTAAACGGCGTTTTGGGGTATCCCCTTCTAAATACAGAACGGAGTATGCGAAAAAGTGAAAAAAAGATTGCTGCAGTATTTAAAAAAAATGAAACCGGGAGGGATTCAAAGTACGTTGATGCTGGTGTTTTCCTTCATTTCAGTGCTGACCATGCTGCTTATGGGAGTTCTTATGTATATGAGATTTTCCATGTTGTCCAGGCAGGAAACGACGGAAAGCTCCAGAAAACTTATGGAACAGACAGGAGAATCCATGGAGGATTATCTGGTGAACATGAGACAAATCTCGGATGCGGTTTATTATAATGTAGTAAAGGAAAATGATTTTTATGATAAGCGGGAAGAAATCCAGAAGGGGATGAATCTCCTCTATGAGGCAAACAGGGATAAACTGCGTACAATTGCTATTTATAACAAAGATGGAAGTCTTGTGGCAGCGGAACCTGTGGCATCTCAGAAAGAAGATCCGGATGTAACCAGGCAGGAATGGTACCAGAAGGCCATGGATAAGATGGAAAATATACATTTTTCCATACCACACATCCAGAATCTCTTTGACGATAATTCTTTCCGTTATTACTGGGTCATCTCCTCCAGCAGAGCGGTGGAACTCACAGAAAACCGGACTTCTCAGACGGGAGTCCTTCTGGTAGATATGGATTTTTCTAGTATTTCTAGAATGATGAAGCAGATTAATGAAGTCAGTAATGGACAGTATTATTATCTCTGTGACAATAACGGGCAGATTATTTATCATCCAAGACAGATTCAAATCAGTGATGGAATCTGTAAAGAAAACAGTTCGGTTGCAGCATCTTATAAAGACGGTGTCTATGATGAAGAGTTTGAAGGTGTGCAAAGAAAAGTAATTGTGAATACAGTCAGTTACACAGGATGGAAGCTGGTCGGTGTAATCCCGTATTCTCTTTTCAGCCATGAGATGATTAATATCCGGTATTTTATTGTTATGGTAATCCTTTTGATGGCTATGATGCTGATTATCATTAACCGTGTAGTGACCCAGAGGATTTCCAGACCAATATTAAAACTGAATCATTCTGTTATGGAATATGAAGCGGGAAAGAAACCGGAAATTTATATCGGTGGTTCTTCTGAAATCAGGCATCTTGGTTATTCCATTCAAAGTTCCTATGAGAAAAGTGAAGAACTGATGCAGGAAATTGTCTGGGAGCAGAATGAGAGAAGAAAAAGTGAACTGGATGCACTGCAAAGCCAGATTAATCCGCACTTTTTATATAACGCCCTGGATTCCATTACCTGGATGATTGAAGGAGAGCGGAATGATGAGGCAGCATTTATGATTTCCCAGCTTGCAAAATTATTCCGCATCAGCCTTTCTCAGGGACATACCATTATTAGTGTCCGTGATGAACTGCAACACGCAAAAAGTTATATGAATATCCAGAGAATACGTTATAAGGATGCATTTTCGGTTACTTTCGATGTGGATCCAGATTTGGAAAAATATTGTGCTGTGAAATTAACGCTTCAGCCGATTTTGGAGAATTCTATTAACTACGGTGTGGATCCTATGGATGACTGTGGTGAAATTATGATTCGGGTGAAAAAAGAAGAAGATCTTTTGATTCTATCTGTAGAAGACAATGGAATCGGGATGTCTGAAGAGGAAGTAAGCCTTCTGTTAACGGACAGCAACCGGAAGCGTAAACATGGTTCAGGAGTAGGATTGGTTAATATCAATAACAGACTTCAGATTTTGTTTGGAAAAGAATACGGCCTTTTGATAGAAAGTGAGCCTGACGAAGGAACCAGGGTTTCCATCCGCATTCCTGCAATTCCTTATACAGAAGAAAATAGGAAGATTCTGGAAAAAGGACACCTGTTCAGCAAAGAAGAGATAGAGAAAAAAGAGATGCAGAGGAATGGTAATGAAGAATAGCAAGAGAGTATTTCTTTTTATAGAAATGATTCTGGGAAGTATGGTTGTGATTTTGGCATCCCTTATGATAAGAGAGAAAAATGGAGAAGAATTGGATAAGATTTCGGTGATTGTCCAAAACTCTGACGATAACCAGTGGACAGCCTTTCAATATGGCCTTAAGATGGCTGCCGAGGATAAAAAGATAGAACTGTTTGTAGTAAGTACAGGGGAAGAATTCACGGCAGAAGAGCAAAAGGCTATGATAGAAAAGGAAATAGCAAAGGGTGCAGATGGAATTATAGTCCAGCCAGTACCGGGAGAAGAATCTAGGAAAATGTTGAAAAAAATTGAAAAGAAAGTTCCTGTTATGCTGGTGGAATCCACAGTAGACAGAGAAAAGACTTCAGACGCATTCCCGGTTACAGAGCCAGAACATTATGAGATGGGCGTTACATTGGCAAAAGAATTATTAAAGGATTACAATGGAAATGTCAAGAACAAGACAATTGGCTTATTTGCCGAGAATAGAGATACAGAAGCAGTAGCAGCAAGAGAAAGCGGATTGCTAGATACATTGAAAGATAAAGGTGCTGTAGTATTATGGTCTGTGTCTGAAAAATTGCAGGAGCAGCAGAAAGTGGATTTTGTCATTGCCTTAGATGACAATAGCCTGGTCAGGGTGGGAGCAGCCGCTGCCACCAATAATCTTCATGGTTCGCTGGTGTATGGTATTGGGAAATCAACAGAAGCGGTGTATTATCTTGATACAGGAATTGCTGAGTGCCTGGTAGTGCCAGACGCTTTTAATATGGGGTATCAGAGTTTGTCACAAATGGCAGAAAAATTGGAACATTTCTTTTATACTATGCCGGGAAAGAAGATACCTTATATCGTTTTGAGGCGGGATACATTGTTTTCCAAAGAAAATCAGGAGCTCCTTTTTACAATGAGCCAGTAGAAAGTAGGGAAGAAACATGAGGAAGAAAAGAAACGTAGCTGCAGGAATCTTTTTTGGTACAGTAGTATTGTGTTTAAACGGCTGCCAGAAACAGGATATACAGGAAGAGCAGGGTCTTTGCGCTGGTGTGACTTACTATGATCAGAGTGATATTTTTTTAAATGAACTGCTGGATTGTTTTAAGAAAGAAATCCGTGAATTAGAGTCACAGGGTAAGAAAGCCAGTGTGAATATACAGGGAGCCGGAGGCTCTCAGAAAACCCAGAATGATCAGGTACAAGAATTAATTGACGGAGGGTGTAATGTTCTCTGTGTGAATTTGGTAGACAGGACAGATCCTTCGGAGATTATAGACCTGGCCAGAGACAATGATATTCCATTGATTTTTTTCAACAGAGAACCTGTAGCTGAAGATATGCAGCAATGGGAAAAGTTATATTATGTAGGGGCAGATGCACAGGAATCTGGTACTATGCAGGGCGAAATCGCAGCAGATGTAATTAAGAAAAATCCCCAGAGTGACCGAAATAAAGACGGGAAAATCCAGTATGTTGTGCTGGAAGGTGAACCGGGACATCAGGATACTATTATCCGCACAGAAAATGCAGTAGAGGCTTTAAAAGCAAATGGAATTGAACTGGAAAAGTTAAGCTATGGGCTGGCTAACTGGAACCGAGCTCAGGCAGAAAATAGAATGTCACAGATGATTAGCCAGTATCAGACAAAGATTGAACTTGTTCTGGCCAATAATGATGAAATGGCACTTGGTGCTATAGATGCCTATGAAAAATTAAATTATACAGAATCTACGCTGCCGTTGTTTTTCGGAATCGACGGTACAGATGTGGGATTAAAGGCCGTAAGAGAGTCAAAGCTGGATGGTACTGTTTATAACGACAAGAAAGGTCAGGCAGAGGCTATGGCAAAACTGGCAGCAGCATTGGCATCGGGTGAGGGTATGGATGAGATTCCATTTGAAAATCAAAAGTATCTTTACCTTCCTTATGCAAAAGTGTTGGAATAGAAAAAAGTAAAGGAATAAACAGTATGAAACGAGACGCAACAGAACTGGTAAAACAAATGACTCTTTTCATGGGTATGAGTACAGAGGAAATTGAGAGGTTGATCCAGAAGCTGCAGGAAGCGGCATAGACCAAGTAAACATTGGACTGGGAAACAGGAGTTACCCGCAGAATCCAGAGGTTTGAAACCTGGTTTCTGCGGGTTCTTTTTTAAATAAATAAGAATCTTGATTTTTTGTATTATTTGTATTACTATATATAATATAAAAATGAGGATAAAGGAGGTGCAGGAATGCTTCTTCATTTGAATTTTAACAGCGAAGTTCCCATTTACCAGCAGATACGGAATCAGGTAGTGCTTGGAATTGTAGAAGGAACGCTAAAGGCAGGCATGCGGCTTCCTACCGTGCGTGAGCTGGCGGATGAGAGTGGAATTAATGTGATGACTGTGAGCAAAGCTTACCAGCTTTTGAAGCAGGAGGGATATTTACAAACAGAAAGGCGTCTGGGCAGTGTGATCTCTGTGCCGGATAAGACAGAACCGGATGAACAGCTTCTTGAAAAACTCAGGATTTGTCTGTCGGAACTGGTACTGACAGGAATGGATAAAGAGGAGATTTTGAATTTGTGCAGAAATACACTTCATATGGAAGGGAGAGATGAAGTATGATGACGAATCTGATTATGTGGGGCTCTATTATATGGATTATTCCCCTGGTATATTTTATGCAGAAAAATGAGACGAAATTTAAGAAAAACATTGTGATTGGAGTAACACTTCCTTTTGAGGCAAGAGAAGATACTCAGGTTCAGGAAATCCTGCGAAAATTTCTAAAGCAGCTTAAAATCCTGTGTATCATAATGCTGATCTCGGCGGTTCTCTGTATGCCTATCCGTGATTTTGGTGTGATGATGCTGGTGTATCTGCTGTGGATCGATGTTTTTCTGGTTTTGACGTATATTCCGTATATCCGGTGCAACAAAGCACTAAAGGAACTGAAGATACAGCGAGGGTGGAAGAAGACCCAGACAGAAATTGTAGCAAATCTGGAACTGGCTGGAACTTCAGTAAAATGGCTGTCACCCATATGGTTTTTGATTCCGCTGGTGGTGAGTTTGCTTCCACTTATAGGAGACAAGACTTTCTGGATGGTTTATGTGATGGATGCAGGTCTTGTTCTTTTTTCCTGGCTGGCTTACCGTTTCATGTACCGGAAAAGAGTAGAGACTGTAGATGAAAACATGAAGACAGCGGAGGTTCTCACACGTATCCGGCAGTATAACTGGGGGAAGAACTGGCTGTACACCGCATGGTTTTCAGTTGCGTTAAACTGGATCATATGGCTGACCATAAAAAATTTCTGGCTGAATATGACCTTGATTTTTCTTCTGACCAGTGTACTGGTGATCCTGGTGGTGCGTGTGGAGTTCCGGGTACGGAGGATGCAGGAAAAGTTTACAAAAGACAGTGGAAAAGGATTTTATGTGGATGAGGATGACTACTGGATCCGGGGTATGTTTTACTATAATCCTTATGACAAGAAACTGCTGATCAACGACAGGACTGGCATGAATGTGTCTTTTAATCTGGCACGAAGAGCCGGAAAGATAATCATGTTCTTATTGGTTCTGCTGTTGGTATCAATGCCCTTTATGGGGGTGTGGCTTATCTATGAAGAACGTCAGCCTGTGGAACTTTCTTATGAAAACGGAGTGCTCACAGCATCTCATACAGGAACTTCTTATGAGATCAGGGAAGAAGAGATAGAATCAGCAGAACTTCTGACAGAGCAGATTCCTCTGTCAAAAGTAAATGGTTCAGGAATGGAAAGTGTACAGAAAGGGCTGTTTAACAGCAATTCCCTGGGAAGTGTGAAGGTGTGCCGGGATCCAAGAACAGGGCCATGGATTTTCATACAGACAGAAAAAAGAAGGTATTTGTTTGGGAGCAGTACAGAAGGTGCGGCAGAAAAAATTTATAATCAAATAGTAAAATGATAAAGAGCGAAAAGCACATAGACAAAAGGACACAAAAGTCCTCCGGCTATGTGCTTTTGACGAAAATAAGGTATTGTTTTCGTCATTCTGTTTTTTAAAAATTTAACTTTATTAATTTTCCCTAAAATAAGTTGAGAAGTTCGTTGATATATGATAAGATTCAACTATGCGGAAATACTGTTTATAGGAGTCGCATAATCGAAAAGGGAAAGGGAGCAAATGTCATGAAAAATTGGACGGAGATTGTAAAAAATATTACAACTCTGACGCAGTTCGGGCTTTCGCTTATCACTCCACTGCTGTTATGCCTCGGCATCTGTATGTGGGTGTCTCAGCGCACGGGCGTCGGCGGGTGGATTTACATTCCCGGCTTTTTCTTTGGGCTGGGTGGGTCAGGCATGGTAGCATATAAGTTATATCTATCTGTGAACAAACGCCAGAAGAAGGAAAAGAAGAAAAAAATCGGTTTCAACAGACACATATAATGGAGGGATTATGAAAAAAATTTTTTCTGATGTTCAGCCTGCCGTAAAAAAGGAAACGACGAAAGTAGCTGCAAGTACATTGATTGGCGTCATTTTGATGTGGATCGGATTTGCAGTTTTTCACTTTATTTTTTCAGAAAAGATACCGTTTGATTATACGGTATTCCTTGGCGGCATCGGCGGAGGCATTGTCGCTGTGCTGAATTTCTTCCTGATGGGGCTTGCCGTTCAGAAGGTGGCAGCCACTGAGGATGAAGAAATGGCCAGAATGAGAATGAAAGCCAGTTACTCAAGAAGAATGCTGCTGCAGATACTATGGATTATCGCAGTCGCTGTGGCTCCCTGTTTTGCGCTGGTTGCGGGACTTCTTCCACTTTTATTTCCGAGTATCGGCATCAAACTCAGAGGTATTCTAAAAAAATAAAGGATAGGAGGTGGAAGAATAGATGAATTTGGATATTTCAGGGGCAAGAGTATTCTATACACTGCCAATTGATTTTCCTGTGCTGGGTAAATTACAGATCAGTGAGACATTAGTTGTGAGCTGGATTGTTATGATACTAATCACAGGATTATGTATCTGGCTGACTCATGACCTGAAAGTTGAGAACATTTCCAAGAGACAGGCTCTTGCAGAATTTCTGGTGGAGACGGCCAATAAATTTGTGGTTGGGAATATGGGAGAACGTTTCCGGTATTTTATTCCGTTTGTGGCTGCCTTGTTTGCCACCAGTATTGTATCAAACCTGATCAGCTTGATTGGGCTGCGCAGTCCTACAGCAGACCTGTCGACAGAAGCAGCCTGGGCGATTGTGGTATTTTCCATTATCACGGCCCAGAAGATCAAGACCAATGGTTTTGGCGGTTATCTGAAGGGATTTACGACTCCCATTGCTGTTATGACTCCGTTTAATATTCTTTCGGAGCTTGCAACACCGATCAGTATGGCTTGCCGTCACTTTGGAAATATTCTTTCCGGTGTGGTTATCAATGGCCTGATTTACGGTGCTCTTGCAGTAGCCAGTTCTGCACTTTTAGGTTTGATTCCGGGTGTGGTTGGTGATGTATTAGCAAAAATACCAATTCTTGATGTTGGTGTACCTGCAGTGTTATCCGTGTATTTTGACTGGTTCTCAGGATTTATGCAGGCATTTATCTTCTGTATGCTGACGGTTATGTATATCGCAAATGCAGCAGAAGAAGGTTAAGATTACAAAAAAAGAAAATGATATGTACAGGAGGATTATATTATGGATTTTCAGTTACTTGCAAAAGGTATCGCATTAGCAGGATGTGCAATTGGTGCAGGAGCAGCTTTGATTGCTGGTATCGGACCTGGTATTGGTGAAGGTAATGCAGTTGCAAAAGCACTTGAAGCTATCGGACGTCAGCCAGAATGTAAAGGTGATGTTACTTCTACTATGCTTCTTGGTTGTGCGATCGCAGAGACAACCGGTATCTACGGTTTCGTAACAGGTCTTCTGCTTATTTTCGTTGCACCAGGTATGTTTATGAACTTCCTGAGCTAATTTGGTTGTTCAAAATAGGAACAGTTAAGGAAAAAACAGGAGGTTACAAGCATGCAGGTGCAGGATTTAGTTGGAATTGTGCCGTGGACCTTCATAGCGCAGATATGCAACCTTTTTATCCAGATGTATCTAATCAAGCGTTTTCTATTCAAGCCAATTAATAATATTTTGGAAAAACGTAAGGCCATGGCAGACGCAGAGATTCAGAATGCCGTACAGGCGAAAGAAGAAGCACATGCCATGAAGGCAGAATATGAACAGAATATGCAGGATGCCAAAAATAAAGCGAATGAAATCCTTGTTTCTGCTCAGAAGACAGCGGCAATCCAGAGTGAAGAGATGCTGAAAGAGGCAACTGCTCAGGCAGCCGCTTTGAAGGCTAAGGCTGAGAGCGATATTGCTCAGGAGAAGAGAAAAGCAGTAAATGAGATCAAGGGTGAAATTGGTGGAATGGCTATGGAGATTGCTGGAAAGGTAATCGAAAGAGAAATCTGCGAAGAAGACCATGAAAAACTAATTGACGAATTTATATCGAATGTAGGTGATGCATCATGACGCAGACTGCCAGACTGTATGGCGGCAGCCTGTATGATCTTGCTGCCGAAGAACAGCTCACAGACACCATTATGGAACAGATGGGAGAAATCCAAAAGCTCTTTTGGGAGAATCCTGACTACGTGAAGCTTCTCATGGAGCCATCAATCCCTCAGGAAGAGAGAAATGACTTGATTGAGAAAGCCTTTGGTGACGGGGCGGAGCGATATTTAGTGAATTTTATGAAGATACTGTGTGAACGCAATATTTTAAGAGAATTCTCGGGTTGTTGTGAGGAATTTGTAAGGCGTTATAACGCAGATCACAATATTGCGGAAGCAGTAGTTACCAGTGCAGTGGCACTGAAAGAAGAACAGGCAGAGGCACTCAGGAAGAAGCTGGAAGAAATCAGCGGAAAACAGATTTCCCTGACTCAGAAAGTGGATCCTTCGGTACTTGCCGGTTTGAAAGTAGAGTTGGAAGGAAAACAGCTGGATGGAACCGTACAGGGCCGCCTGGCAGGCGTTTCCAAAAAACTGAATGAAATAATAATTTAAAGGATGGGAATGGAAACATGCAATTAAAACCTGAAGAAATATCCAAGGTCATCCGCAGCCAGATTAAATACTATGAAAATGCAATCCAGCAGAATGAAACAGGTACCGTTTTACTGGTTGGTGACGGTATCGCAAGAGCCAGCGGTCTTGTAAACTGTATGGCAGGTGAATTGCTGGAATTTGAAGATGGTAGTTTTGGTATGGCGCAGAACCTGGAAGAAAACAGCGTGTCCATCGTATTATTTGGTTCCGATGAAAACATCGGTGAAGGCCAGACTGTAAAACGTACCGGAAAAGTTGTGTCTGTTCCGGTAGGTGAGGCAATGATTGGCCGAGTTGTAAATGCTCTTGGACAGCCAATTGATGGCGCTGGCCCTATTGTGACGGAAGAATTCCGCCCTGTAGAAAGCCCGGCACCAGGAATTTGTGAAAGAAAATCTGTATTTGAACCACTGCAGACAGGAATCAAGGCTATTGACTCCATGGTACCGATTGGAAGAGGCCAGCGTGAGTTGATCATTGGTGACCGTCAGACAGGTAAAACTGCTGTAGCGGTAGATACCATTATTAACCAGAAGGGCAAAGATGTAATCTGTATTTATGTAGCAATCGGACAGAAACGTTCTACAGTAGCAAACCTTGTGGAAAACCTTTCTAAAAACGGTGCTATGGATTACACCATCGTTGTAGCTGCTACAGCTTCTGAAGCCAGCCCGCTTCAGTACATTGCACCATACTCAGGCTGTGCAATGGGTGAATACTTTATGAACAAAGGCAAGCATGTGCTGATTGTTTATGATGATTTGAGTAAACATGCGGTAGCTTACCGTGCACTTTCTCTTCTGATCCGCCGTCCGCCTGGCCGTGAGGCTTATCCTGGAGACGTTTTCTATCTGCACTCCAGACTTCTGGAGCGTGCTGCAAAACTGGATGAAGAGCATGGTGGCGGTTCACTGACAGCCCTTCCGATTATCGAGACACAGGCTGGTGACGTATCCGCATATATTCCGACCAACGTTATTTCTATTACAGATGGTCAGATTTTCCTTGAAACAGAGCTTTTCCACTCTGGTATTATGCCGGCAGTAAACCCGGGTATTTCCGTATCCCGAGTAGGTGGTAATGCTCAGATTAAGGCAATGAAGAAAGTTGCAGGCTCTCTGAAACTGATTTATTCCCAGTACCGTGAGCTGCAGAGCTTCGCACAGTTTGGTTCTGACTTGGATGCGGATACAAAAGCACGTCTGGAACAGGGTGCCCGTATTGTAGAAGTATTAAAACAGAATCAGAACTCACCTGTGCCGGTAGAAAAACAGGTGGCAATCCTTTATGCAGTTACCAAGGGTAACCTGGTAAAAGTAGATGTAGAGGATGTAAAATCCTATGAAGCCGGTTTATATACTTATCTGGATACAGATGCACAGGGTGTTGAAGTGATGCAGGAAATCCGTACAACAGGAAAACTGGAATCAGAAACAGAAAGTAAGCTGAAAAACGTTCTGGATACTTATACGGAAAATTTCCTGAATACAAGACCAGAAAAATAAAGTGATTAGGAGGAAGCAGTATGGCTGCAAATATGAAAGCTGTAAAACTGCGTATCAAGAGTGTTCAGAGCACCATGCAGATTACAAAAGCGATGGAACTTGTAGCGTCCTCCAAGCTGCGTAAAGCAAAAGAACGGGCAGAAATCTGCCGTCCTTACTATAAAGATCTCTACCGTACGCTGCAGCATATTGCAGTGGATAATACAGAATTTTATTCTGTGTTTGCCAGGGAAGCTGTAAGTGACAAATACTGTTTTGTTGTAGTTGCAGGTGACCGTGGGCTGGCAGGGGGCTATAATGCCAACATGTTCAAAAAAGTAGAGGAAGTAAGTGCAGGCAAAGATTATGTCGTTCTTCCTATTGGTAAGAAAGCAGTTGAATACTTCCAGAGGAAAGGTACGGAAATTCTGACAGACGCATTTGCAGAAGTAGCAGATGTTTCTGTGGCAGATTGTTTTGAAATCGCACATCTTCTGAGCGGGGAATTTAAGAAAGGCACATTTGGTCATATTGAACTGTGCTTTACCACTTTTGTTTCCATGCTGTCTCAGCAGCCGCAAGTTTCATCCCTTCTGCCACTGACGGATCTGGCAGAAGATGCACCGGATGATTTAGATGATGCGGCACGCAGTCTGATTCTGTATGAGCCAAACAGCATGGAAGTCTTTGACGCCATTGTTCCGGAATATCTGGCGGGACTGATTTATGGCGGCGTGTGTGAAAGCCTTGCCAGTGAGCTGGCAGCCAGAAGAATGGCTATGGAGGCAGCAACAAGCAATGCAGAGGAAATGATTGATAAACTGAATCTGTATTACAACCGTGCACGTCAGGCAAGCATAACGCAGGAAATCACGGAGATTGTTGGAGGTGCGGAAGGCATCTAAAAAATAGAGGAGATTCACGAGAATGAGCGAAAAACACATTGGCGAGGTAGTGCAGGTCATTGGTCCTGTTTTGGACATCCGCTTTGCGCATGATGAACTGCCGGCACTTCTCAATGCCATTGAAATTGATAATAAAGGCGCAAAGCTTACAGCCGAAGTAGCTCAGCAGATCGGAGATAATACAGTTCGTTGTATTGCAATGAATTCCACAGACGGTCTGGTAAGAGGCACAAAGGCTGTAGATACAGGGACACCAATTGCAGTTCCTGTAGGTGAAGAATGCTTAGGCCGAGTGTTCAACTTACTTGGTGACCCGGTGGATAATCTTCCGGCACCAGAAACAAAAGAGCACTGGCCAATTCACCGTCCGGCACCGGCATATGAAGATCAGATGCCGGCAACAGAAATCCTGGAAACAGGTATTAAAGTTGTAGACTTGATCTGCCCATATGCAAAGGGTGGTAAAATCGGTCTGTTCGGTGGTGCCGGTGTAGGTAAGACAGTTCTTATTATGGAGCTTATCCACAACGTAGCAACAGCACACGGCGGACTTTCCGTATTTACCGGTGTAGGTGAGCGTACCCGTGAAGGTAATGACCTTTACAACGAAATGAAAGAAAGTGGAGTTATTGATAAGACAGCCCTGGTATATGGACAGATGAACGAGCCGCCGGGAGCACGTATGCGTGTAGGTCTTTCCGGACTTACGATGGCGGAGTATTTCCGTGATGTGAAGAATCAGGACGTGCTGTTATTCATTGATAATATTTTCCGTTTCACACAGGCGGGTTCTGAGGTTTCCGCTCTGCTTGGACGTATGCCGTCAGCAGTAGGTTACCAGCCGACTCTGGCAACAGAAATGGGTGCTTTGCAGGAACGTATCACATCTACAAGAAAAGGTTCCATCACATCTGTACAGGCCGTTTACGTACCTGCGGATGACTTGACAGACCCGGCTCCGGCTACAACATTTACTCATCTGGATGCTACCACAGTATTGTCCCGTGAGATTTCAAGCCAGGGTATTTATCCGGCTGTAGACCCACTGGATTCTACCAGCCGTATCCTTGCCCCTGAGGTTGTAGGAACAGAGCATTATGAAATTGCCCGTGCAGTGCAGAGAGTTCTTCAGCGTTATAAAGAACTTCAGGATATTATTGCAATCATGGGTATGGATGAATTATCAGAGGAAGATAAGAAGACAGTAAACCGTGCACGTAAGGTACAGCGTTTCCTGTCACAGAGCTTCTCTGTAGCAGAACAGTTCACAGGTATGCCTGGACAGTATGTTCCTTTGAAAGAAACACTGAGAGGATTTAAGATGATCCTGGATGGTGAATGTGATGACCTTCCGGAAAGCTGTTTCCTGTTCTCAGGAACCATTGATGAAGTGTTCGAGAAGGCTAAAAATATGTAAGGAGGCTGTCTATGAAGACATTTCCATTACGAATCGGAACACCGGACGGTCTCTTGTTTGAAGGCGATAATGTAGTCCGCAT
Source organism: uncultured Blautia sp. (assembly GCA_900556555.1). Taxonomy (GTDB): domain Bacteria; phylum Bacillota; class Clostridia; order Lachnospirales; family Lachnospiraceae; genus Blautia. The sequence goes on along the minus strand of USPF01000051.1, from coordinate 544 downwards.
TGTTTGCAGAAGTATTACGGGAGATTTGGCAATTCTTGCCGGACACTGTAATTTCTGTACTGCACTTGGTATGGGAGAGGCTCATGTGGTACTGGAAGATGGTACAGTACGTGAAGCTGCTTGTATCGGTGGAATGCTTTCTATGATGGATGGTGTCTGCAGTTTGTGGGCAACTACCTGGGAATGGAAAGAAGAGATTGATGCAGAAAGAGCTGAGAGAGCCAAGGAGCGGGCAGAGAATCTGCTTGCAAAGGGCGGTCTGACAGACAGGGAATACAAGATTGCAGAAGCAAAGCTTCAAAGAGCATTGGTTCGGTTAAGTGTAAAAGAATAAACAGAACAAGACTGGGAAACAGCATTTGTAAAAATACTGTGACCCAGTTTTTTTTGAATAAACGGTCAGGATAAAAGGCAGAACAATTTCGTGAAATGAGAATATACTAATAGAAAGAGCTGTAAGTATTGGTACAAAAACAAGTGGAAAGGAAACAGTATGAAAGATCAGGAAAATCGAAATTTGTTCTATCAGACAGTGGGAAAAGGA
>USPF01000050.1 GCA_900556555.1 uncultured Blautia sp. | reverse complement strand
GGGCCACAAAGTGGGCCATTTTTCAAAAACTTACATGAATTTATATAGAGTTTTAACCAAGTCGGAAATCCGCTAAATGCTCTAGCTATCAGCATTTAAAGGCTTTTAACGACTTATACGGACATACATGAAATCAGGCGGATAATAACGATACCTAGTTTCATTTCTTCTATTTCCTCCTAAAAATTCCTTTGTTTTATTAGGCTTGAGCTTATTGCCACTCCTATCGAGTGCCACAACGAGTGCCACAAAGTATCTCAAACGCATATACGTTTACGCAACATTCATCACACAAGCCACCAGGTCTATTACGGTATTTCCTACTTCTGCAACTCTGAATTGGTATATTCCACTTCAATTTTATGAAGGTATATCACCCCATTCAGTTCATAACACAACATTTTATATTATACCATACCATTTAATATTTGTGAACATTCAGTTTCTCTTTCAAATTAGCTTTTAAATTTTTCACGTATAAGTATTCAATTTTTCTAGAAATTGCTCCTTTGATAAAAGAAACTCCGTCTCACTGATGGATGACAGAAAGTCTTCAAAAGCATAATACAGACTAGACTCTTGAATATGGCAAAATTGTAATTCCATATCCGGTGTAAATAAAATCAGTAAAATATGTGGATTTTCATACAGTTCCAGATAAGCAGTCTGAGGTGCATGAAAACTTTCTTTGATACAATAAAAAGGAGAATTTTCCTGTTCTACGATTCTTATCATGTTTTTTATTGCATATTTTCTTATTCGGACAGGAAATGCCGGAAGTAAAGCAGCACCCTGCCCCAGAAGTTTCCCGTGCTTCCAGAAATAATCCAATCCTCTTTCGGAAAAGATATGTTTTGTATCCATATTTTTAGCATTCGTTATATAGTTTATCATACGGTTGCCTACAGTACCAGAAACCGTCTGTGGCAACAATTTTATAAAATTCGAAATACCATTTAAATTAATCAAATGACTGACACATGGACTATATTCCATTATGTAAGAAGGCTTTGAATACTTTTGTGTAAACTCATAATAATAGTCAGATGCTTGAATAAAATCAGATTTCACTTCAAATAGTGGCTTCATGTTTTCTAAATTATGTTTCATTCTCTTTTGAAATAATGCAACCGTATCACAATCAAAATGAAGAATTGCCGTAGTAAAATCCGAATCAATTTCTAAAGCAAAGGTATCTGATACCAGATAATAAGGGAATGGAGACACCCCCATCTCTTCTATAGAAATTTCATTATAATTATAATGCGGATAGTAATTCTTTTTAGGAATCATGGACAATGGAAGCACTTTTTCTAAAATTTCTAAATTGTAATTCGGGTTCACATTTCTTTCGGGCTTTGAAAGAAACGTAAATAAATGATAAAACTTCAAATCATTTGCATAATTTTGATAAAATAAAATCTGCAGATCTGCAAAAAAATCCGTATTACTTTTTGGGATATTGGTATATATTTTTTGACATTTACTATCTGCAAATACCGTGTTTAAACTTTGACGTATTATCGTTTTTGTTTGCAAAAAATTTGTCGTACAAATTTTCTGCTGTTTTTCATCAAATGTTACCGCTTCAGCTAAAGCATAACTTTGATCTAAAATAATATTTTGATGAATCAGATCCATATTTTCCATCAAAGAGCGTATAAATTTTCTATTATGATAAGCCCCTCTCCCAATACGTTCCTCATCATATAATTCATATAACGCATCCTTGCTAAAATTATTAAGACGCAAAAAAGAACAAAATTGTAAAAAAATCTCTTTGGAAGGCACACGTTTCCCATTAATCATTCTATATAGAGTTGTCCGTTCTATACCTGATTTTTTTGAAAATTCATAAAGTGTTAATCCACTGTCTTCTACATAAAATTTACATTGTTCGCTAAATATTGACATTTTTTCTCCCTTTATTTAAATGAAGCAACTAGATTTATTATAAATATTTTTTTAAAAAAAGCAATCTTAAACCACGAAAAAAACAGTGGCACAAAATGCGGCACAACGGAAAATTTTTCCTATATCAAAACATTATGAGATAAAATAATAGAGACTTCCAGGCAATATAATTGCTATAATTCAAAAAATGTAGAAGGAGAAGGCAGAAAAATGGAGAAAACAGCTCATATTTTGGAAAACTTACAAAATCTATTATCAGAACATCTGAAAGTACAGATGGAAAGCAAACGTGAAATGGAAAAAAAATACAAACGAAAACTGTTGGCGAGCAGAATTGGACTTTTATGCGGTGCAATAATTGGATTACAAGGCGGTTTACGCAAAGGCGTTTATACCATGGTTCCTTTTTATATTATTATGTATGCAATCATAGGCGCTCTTGCAGTACTATTTTTCATGGATTTCAAAAATGTAATGAAATCCTGTGTAAAACATTGTGGTCAAGGTTTTTCTGAAGCCTTAGAAGATGGATGGATAAGCTTTTTCTTCAAGGGATATTGGATTATCCAGATGTTTAAAATAACATTTGGCTGGTTTTTTGTAGCATTTGGTATTCTGAAAGATAATGTAGTAGAATTATTTTCATATAAAAAACATCTTGCAAATTATAATGCTATCATTGAAAAAGATCAGAAATATCTGGAATTATTAAAAAATCCGATTGAAGATTTAGATAGCATAAGCGAACAGATTCAAAATCATTGTGGTGTTGTGGCATAGATAGATATGTACATAAAAGAACGAGTAGCACGCTACCCGTTCTTTTTTCTTAATCCCTCGACATCACCATCAGCACCAGCCCTTTGGAAAATTCCACTTTTGCTGTCTCCTCCTGAATCTCATTACTTACACCAATTCCATCGAAATTTGTCATTGTGTATTCATGCAATGGATACTTAAACCCTGTAAGAGTAAGACCTTCCACCTGGTCGCTCATGGAAAAAAATGAAATATATGTTCCAAACTGTTCCTTTCTGGAAATAACCGCAGGTTTATCCAGCACAGTCAAAGCATTCCTGCTGTCCAGAATCCATGCTTCAACACCTTCTCTTCTCGCCGCAGTCAGTGACTGAAGATTTCCCATATAATGGTCCAGTCTCCCTCCTGTTGCACCAAGCAAAAATACCCTGCTACTTCCCAGATTTATGGCAAGTTCAAGGCCAATCCTGGTATCTGTCGCATCTTTTTCCGGCTTATAACGCTTCACTGGAATTTCTGACTGATTCTCATAGTAATCAAAAATCTCTTTATCAATACTGTCGAAATCTCCAAGAATATAATCTGGATGAATTTGATTCCGGTAACAAAAATCCAATCCCCGGTCAACCCCAATAATACAGTCCGGCTGTAATTTTTCTATTATATTTAAGCAAAATACCTCTTCTAAAGGTCCACCACACAGCAAAAGTGTATCCATTACCTTTCCATCATTCCTTTCAGTTCCCGTATATTTCCTTCAATATCTCCTTTAAACACTGCAGAACCTGCCACAATAATATTTGCACCTGCATCTATTACTTCTGAAATCGTATTTTTATTAATTCCGCCATCTACTTCAATATCCAGTTCAACTCCCTGCTCCTGTGCCATTGTACGCAATCTACGAATTTTTTCAGTACAGTATGAAATATAGGACTGTCCGCCAAAACCTGGATTCACAGACATAATCAATATCATATCTGCCAAGCTAAGAACATGTTCCAAAACCGAAACTGGAGTGGACGGATTAATTGCTACGCCACATTTACAGCCAGACTCCTGGATCAAATGCAGAGTTCTGTCTAGATGTGTACAAGCTTCTGCATGCACTGTAATCATATCAGCTCCGGCTCCAGCCAGTTCTTCAATAAGATGATCTGGTTCCTGTGCCATAATGTGTACATCCAGAAACAGCTTACTTTCCTTTCTCACAGAAGCAAGAACAGGCGTTCCCATAGAGATTGTAGGAACAAACTGCCCGTCCATGATATCAATGTGAAGCCATTTTACTCCTGCTTGTTCTACTTTTTCGATTGCTGCTCCCAAATGGCAGAAATCTGCTGCCAGGATTGATGGGGCTAATTGATATTCCATAAATTAATACCTCCGCTTTTCTGCTATTTCTTTATACATTTCTAGATAATTATGATAACGCTCTTTGCTGATTTTTCCCTCTTCCAGTGCTGTTTTTACACTGCATCCCGGCTCATGTGTGTGTGTGCAGGGCAAAAATCTGCAAGTCCCCTCATAAGGAGTAAATTCCGGAAAATAAAATCTCAGTTCCTCCTTCTCCATATCCTCAACATAGAAGGATGTGAAACCAGGAGTGTCCATAAGATAAGTGTCCTGCTCCAGTTCAATAAGCTGGGTATGTCTGGTTGTATGCCTTCCTCTTCCCAGTTTTTTGCTGATTTCCCCGGTCTCCATCTGAATCTTTGGAGCAAGAAGATTTGTAAGGGAGGATTTTCCAACACCGGAAGGCCCTGCCACAGCAGTTGTTTTATGTTTCAGAATTTCCTTAAGCTTCGAAATACCCTGTTCCTGTTTCGCACTGGTAAAAAGCACCTGATATCCGCCAGCCTCATAAATATTCCGGAACTGTTCTTCTTCTTTCTCCTGGAAAAGCTCCTGTTTATTCATACAGATTACTACAGGGATTCCCTGCCGCTCCATGGTAACAAGAAATCTGTCCAGCAATGCAAAATTGGGATTTGGCTCTCTTGCTGCAAAAATCACAAGTGCCTGGTCAATATTCGCCACTGCCGGGCGGATAAGCTGATTTTTCCTTTCCAATACAGAAATAATATTTCCTTTCTTTTCTGTCTGATCCAGAACTTCCAGTTCCACATAATCTCCTACCAGGGGCTTCAGCTTTTCTTTTCTGAAAATCCCCTTTGCTTTGCACTCATATTCCTGATGATCCTGTGCTGTCACATAATAAAAACCAGCTATTCCTTTTATAATTCTTCCCTGCATAAAATCTACCTTTTTCTCTCTTTTTTGCACATTAGTCATTATATACTGTTTATATTCTAATAGCAACCTGTGAGCAGGAAAAATCCCTTTTCCTGCCCAGAAACAGAGAAAAGGGAACTTCCGCCCCCTTTTCTCTATCCGATATATATTTCTCTTCTACTGTACTTCCTTAAACTCCAGCGGATATTTATAAATCGTCTTGTAAGTTCCATCTGCCTGTTTTTCTGCAAAATAGAGTGTTCCTGTTTCAACTCCATTTTCTCCGACAATATCACCGATTACCTCATTGAAATTAATAGAATTGCCCTCTAAAACAATTTTGCCTCCGCTTGTTTCGTCTCCATTATCATTCTGAACCAGACGGAGCTGTACACCACCACCCTGATAATTGGTTGGTTTTGTAAGCTTTACATTCCGAACTGCCCAGTCACCTACAGATGCTTTTACTCCTGTTGTAGCAGAAGTCCCACTTGTTCCCTCAGACTCTGTTCCGGTCTGTGTTTCCTGCTCTTCCGGTTCCTGCGTTTCCTCTTGCTTCTCTGTCAGGACACGAACCACAACAGTGGATCCGCTTTCTACTCTGGTACCTGGTTTTGGAAGTATTTCATAAATTTCTCCCACTGCTACACCGGCACTTTCCTTATAAACTTCTTCTACCTCAACAATCAGCCCACTGTTCGTCAGGGATTCAACACCTTCCTCTTTTGTGTACCCTACAAGATTCGGGATTTTTACCATCTTGTCGCCTTCACCCTTGCTGACCACGATGGTAACTTCTGTTCCTTCCGGCACAGTGCTTCCTTCACCTGGGTCAAGAGAAATAACTTTTCCTACCTCTACATCCTCGCTCAGCTCTTTTTCAATCTTATATTCCAGCTTTAACTGCTGCAATGTATCTTCGACTTCACTGAGGCTTTCACCTACTAAACCAGAAGGAATGGTAACATCTTTTGCTGCCTTTCCTGTACTGATATAATATTTCACCTGTGTGTTCTTATCCACCATGGCTCCTGCTTCCGGCTCCTGACGGCAGATTTTCCCTTCTTCTACACTTTCAGACGCCTCTTCCCCACCTTTGTCCACGCCGAGTCCCAGTTCGTTCAACTCTTTCTTGATTTCATCTGGTGATTTGTTTAATAAGTCAGGAACCTTCACCTGGTCTTTCTTATCTTTGTCTACCTGTTCTTCCTGCTGTGTCTCCGGCTTTTTCTCTTTCTTTCCGCTTCCGCCTACCAGTCCTGCTGCTGAAGCCACCAGATAAATCAGGATACAGATAATAATACCTCCAATAATGAGACCTCCGATGGTCATGGCTTTCTCTAATTTGGTATTGATACCGCCTCTTTCATCATCGTCGTCGTCATCATCTTCATCATCTTCGTCGTCGTCTTCCTCCTCTTTCGCCTTTTTCCAACGGCGTTTAGAAGGCTTTTCATAAATTTCATCATCCTCGTCATCTTCATCGTCTTCATCATCTTCGTCATAACGAGGTTTCTGCTTATAAGCACTTTCCTGAATTTCCCGCATCTCTTCCGGTGTGATCATAATCGTCTGTGCATGATTGCTCAGCGGTGTAAGGTTTACGAAATTACCATCCGGATCAATGAGGGAATGCTTCAGATCATTGATCAGTTCTGCCAGCGTACTGTAACGTCTGTCAGGACTTTTCTGTGTACATTTCAGAATGATTTCTTCCAGGCTGTGTGGAAGATTTGCCACATACTGGGAAGGCGGAATCATCTCATCCTGGAGATGTTTAATGGCAATGGCCACTGTAGTATCTCCGTCAAAAGGCACACGGCCGGTAACCATTTCATACATGGTAATACCAAGTGAATAAATATCACTCTTATAATCGCTGTATCCGCCTCGTACCTGCTCCGGTGAACTGTAATGTACAGACCCCATAGCATTGGTACTGATGGTATTGGAAGATGCTACTCTGGCAATACCAAAGTCTGTTACTTTCACCTTACCATCTGTAGAAATAATGATGTTCTGAGGTTTGATATCTCTGTGTACAATATTCCTGTTGTGTGCTGCCTCCAGGCCCATGGAAACCTGAATTGCAATACTTGTTGCTTCTTTTACTGTTAATTTGCCCTTTTTAGAAATATAATCCTTCAGGGTGATTCCTTCTACCAGCTCCATAACAATGTAATTAACGCCTCTGTCCTCCCCAACATCAAAGACATTTACTACATTTGGATGAGCCAGCCCTGCTGCTGCCTGAGCTTCTCTTTGAAATTTTCTGATAAAATTTGTATCTGCACTGAATTCTGCCTTCAGCACCTTCATGGCTACGAACCGGTTCAGTTTGTGATCCATGGCCTTATACACATCTGCCATTCCACCGGAGCCAATCGGCCCCACCACTTCATACCGTTCACCAATAATTACTCCCACATTTAACATACTTGCACCTCTTTTGTGTCTGGCTGTACCAGCACTACTGCTATATTATCTTTACCACCATTTTCATTTGCCAGGGAAACCAGCCTCATACCGGCTTCTTTTAATTCCCTGCTTGTATTTGCAATCCTCCAGATGTCTTCATCTGAAACCATATTGGAAAGCCCGTCTGAGCACAACAGCAAGATGCTGTTGTCTTTTAAATGGATATCAAAGAAATCCACTTCTACCTCTGGGCCAATTCCCAGCACCCTGGTAATAATATTTTTATCCGGATGCTCTCTGGCCTCTTCTTTTGTGATTAACCCCCGTCTGACCATCTCCTGTACCAGAGAATGATCTTTTGTAATCTGAAGAATCTGATCTTCAATCAAATATAGTCTGCTGTCACCCACATTTGCTACATAGGCATAATCATCTATGATGGTAACAAGAACCATGGTGGTTCCCATACCTGACATCTCCACATGCAGTTTTGATTCTTCAAGTACTTTCCGATTAGCTTCTTCTACCGCATTGCGGATAATTTTGATTGGATTTTGGTTTTCATCTTCCTGAATAGTATGTACCAGTGTCTGTACGGCAAAGCTGGATGCAAAATCGCCTGCATTATGCCCTCCCATACCGTCTGCAACTACAAAAAGATTCGGCAGGTTTCCCACTGGTTCTTCAGAAGCATATACATAGTCCTGATTCACCTGGCGCTTCTGCCCCACATCCGTTACAGAATATGACTTCATCCTACGAGTCCTCTCTCTTATCCTCTTTACATTGTTTATTATCAATATAACTTTTTCTTAATTGTCCACAGGCCCCATCAATATCACGGCCCATTTCTCTTCTAATAGTAACATTAATTTGGTATTTTTCAAGTTTATTTTGAAATTTCTCTATAACTTTTTTCCCGGACTGTACAAAATCCCGCTCTTTTATGGGGTTTACCGGGATGAGATTCACATGGCAGTTAAGCCCTTTGATCAGCTCTGCCAGTTCCCTTGCGTCCTCCTGAGAGTCATTTTTTCCTCCCACCAGACTGTACTCAAAGGTCAGCCTGCGTCCTGTTTTTTCAAAATAATTTCTACATGCATCCAGAACTTCTGTGATGGAATATTTGTTGGCAATGGGCATTAATTCTGCTCTTTTTTCCTGATTCGATGCATGAAGGGAAATAGCCAGTGTAATCTGCAGATTCTCTTCTGCTAAATCATACATTCTGGGCACAATCCCACAAGTAGACACCGTAATGTTTCTCTGGCTGATATTCAGGCCATTTTCATCACTGAGCATACGGATAAAACGCAGAAGATTCTCATAATTATCCAAAGGTTCTCCAGTTCCCATCACAACCACGTTAGAGACCCTTTCTCCAGAAAGTTTCTGGATTTTATAAATCTGATCCAGCATCTCTGATGCCAGCAGATTTCTGGTCCATCCCCCAATGGTAGAAGCACAGAACCGGCATCCCATCTTACATCCTACCTGGGAGGAAATGCACACACTGTTTCCATGCTTATATTTCATAAGCACACTTTCTACCACATTGCCATCTTCCAGGGCAAACAGATATTTCTGTGTTCCATCTATCTTGGAATTCTGTACTTCCAGGACTTTTAGAGATGTCAGCGTACAATGTTCCTTTAGCTTTTCCCGCAGGGCTATGGATAAGTTGCTCATCTCATCGAAATCCTCAGCCAGTTTCCGGTGCATCCACTCATACAGCTGTTTTGCACGGAATCCTTTCTCTCCAAGGCTTTCCATGGTCTGTTTTAATTCCGGCAGGCTCTGTGATTTGATTTCTATGCGTTCCATTCTGTTTTCCTCTTCATTCTGGCAATGAAAAATCCGTCACACTGATGTACCCCCGGCAATAACTGGAGGTATCCTTTTGAGGTTGTCTCGCTCTGTAATTCTTTACAAAGATACGGATCCAGGCTTTCTAACTCATATGGAAAGTGCTCCGTAAACCATTTCACATTATCCAGATTTTCTTCGTTTGTTATGGTGCAGGTACTGTAAATCAAAGTTCCTCCCGGCTTCACATACGTAGATGCCTGTTCCAGAATCAGCCTCTGCAATCCGGCAAGCTCCTGAATCTTTGCCGGATTCATTTTGTATTTGATATCTGTTTTTCTTCCCATGACACCAAGACCGGAGCAAGGTACATCTGCAATGAGAATGTCTGCTTTTTCCAGTGAATCGCTGTCCAGCTGTGAAGCATCTTTTTCAGTCACCACAACATTTAAAAAGCTTTGACGGATGGCATTTTCACGGATCAAATCTGTTTTACTTCTGCTGATGTCTCTGGCATCTACTCTTCCTGTTCCTTTTAATTTATCTGCAATACACAAGGTTTTTCCACCTGGTGCAGCACACAGATCTATGACATAATCGCCTTCATTTGGATCTGCAATATCTCCTACCAGCATGGAACTGACATCCTGCACCTGGACAGTACCCATACGGAAAGCTTCCAAAGCAGGAAGATAGTCATAATTTTTCAAATAATAGGCATTTTCTATATACGGTGCTTTTTCCACAGTTACCTGCTGTCTTTCCAGGCTCTCTAACACGGCCTTTTTATCTACCAGATATTCCCGTATCCGGATAGTGGTAGGTTTTTCTTTCAGAAAAGATTCCAGCATTTTCTCTGTTTTTTCAAATCCGTACTGCTCCAGGAATCTCTGCACAAGCCATTTTGGCATGGAATAAATCACAGAAAGATATTCTTCTGGCTGGTCTTTTCCCGGAAAGCGGATACTGCCATATTCTCTTGCAATTTTTCTCAGCACGCCATTGACAAACCCTGTGAGATTATAAAATCCTTTTTTCCTTGCCAGCTTCACCGCTTCATTGCACACCGCACTGTCCGGCACGCTGTCCATATAAAGTATCTGATACACACTGCTTCTTAACAGTTCACGGACAACCGGCTTCATTTTTTCTGCCGGAACAGTAGAAAACTGGTTCAGGATATAGTCCAGGCGAATTTTATATTCCAGAGTCCCCTCACATACTCTGGAAATAAAAGCCCTTTCCTGCTTTTCCAGATACTGGTATTTTTCCAGGGTACTGCGGATAACCAGATGACTATACTGTCCTTCTTTATTTACTTCCAGCAAAATTCCCAGAATCAATTCTCTTGTATTTACCTGATGATTCATCTGTTTTTCACTCCCCTTATCAAGTCTTGTCAGCCAAGGCTTTCTCCCTCTGCCAGGGCATAACCTCTTAAAAAGGATGACGTATCCATACGTTTTTTTCCTTCTAACTGTAACTCCTGAATCTCTAACATCCCCTGTCCGGTCTGCACTGCAAGGCTGTCTTTTGTGACCTTTACAATCTGTCCCGGCTTCATTTGTGATGTTTCCAAAAGTACCTTTGCTTTCCATAATTTTAAGGTTTTTCCATGTACTTTAGTGTAAGCACTTGGCCATGGATTTAATCCCCGGATCAACTGTTCAATCTCTTTAGCAGATTTCTTCCAGTCTACTTCTCCCATCTTTTTGTCAATCATTTTTGCATAAGGCGTGGTGCTTTCTTCCGGCTGTTTTTCCCCCACGGCTGTTCCTTCTTCCAGGTCTTTCAGTACCTTTACACACAGCTTTGCACCTGTATGGCTCAGCTTATCAAATAAGCTTCCGCCTGTCTCATCTTCTGCAATAGGAACCACGGCTTTTTCAATCATATCACCGGTATCAATTCCTTCATCCATCTGCATAATGGTAACGCCGGACTCTTTGTCTCCGTTAATGACCGCCCACTGAATTGGTGCTGCCCCTCTATAAGCAGGAAGCAGAGATGCATGAACATTGATGCATCCATACTTGGGCATTTCCAGGATTTCTTTTGTAATAATCTGTCCAAAAGCAGCTACAACCATGACATCTGGTTTCAGGCCTCTAAGCAATTCTACAAATTCCGGTTCTCTCACTTTTCTCGGCTGATATACCGGAAGATTATATTTCAGAGCAGTTTCTTTCACTGGTGTAGGCATCATGGTTTTTCCCCTGCCCTTAGGCTTATCCGGCTGAGTTACCACTCCTACTACTTCGTGTCCTGCTTTTACGATTTCCTCCAGAGTTCCTGTGGCGAAATCCGGAGTTCCCATAAAGATTACTCTCATTCGTCATCCTCCTCATAACTTGTGCGGCGCAGTTCCCCTTCCACCAGTTCTGTATAAAGTCTTCCATGAAGGTGATCTACTTCGTGGCAGATTGCTCTTGCCAGAAGCTCCTCTCCTTCCAGAATAAACTCTTCCATGTTCTCATTGAGAGCTTTGACTTTTACATAATTGGGTCTGGTAACTGTTCCTGACATTCCCGGAACACTTAAACAACCCTCATCCCCTGTCTGAGAACCCGATGTTTCTAATATTTCCGGATTAATCAGCACGTGAGGATCATCTCCTGTTGTATCGATTACCACAATCTGTTTCAGCATTCCCACCTGTGGACCTGCCAGTCCAACACCATAAGCATCATACATGGTATCAAACATATCATCAATTAATTCCTGGATCTTTGGTGTCATTTTTTCTATTTTTCTGCATTCTTTTTCTAAAATACTGTCTCCCTGTGTTCTGATTTTTCTAATAGCCATTGTTTTCTCTCCTTTATCTCTAAACGTTAAAATCAAACTGTATATAAATTTTACGGAATCCGCTGTTTACGGAAATATATTTTTCCAGAGCATTCTTTATCTTTACCAGAATATCCCTGTCAGGATGCCGCATATAAAGTACCATTTTGTAGAGATCCTGCACCTTCGCTACCGCCTCCGGTGCTGGTCCTATGAGGATTAAATCCTGTTTTTTATAAATAGATTCTATATATTTTCTGATATATTCCATTGCTTTTCCAAGAAACGCTTCGTCATCGCAGGCTCCTCTTATTGCTGCCATAGCGGCTGCCGGAGGATAGTCAAGAAGCATTCGGTATCCCATCTCTGCCTCATAAAACTGCTCATAATCCTGTGCTGCGGCTGCCTGGATACTGTAATGCTCCGGGTTATAAGTCTGAATCACAGCCTCTCCTGGTTTTTCCCCTCTTCCGGCTCTTCCCACAGCCTGCAAAAGAAGCTGAAAGGTTTTCTCGGCTGCACGGTAATCTTCGCTATGCAGGGATAAATCTGCTGCCAGCACACCCACTAGCGTTACCTTGGGGAAATCATGCCCTTTTACAATCATCTGGGTTCCTATGAGAATATCTGCTTCCTGAGCCGCAAAGGCTGACAGAATGTTCTCGTGGTCATCTTTTTTCCTTGTTGTGTCAGCATCCATTCTGAGAACTCTGGCACCTGGAAAACTCTTCTGTACCAAAGTTTCAATCTGCTGTGTCCCTGCCTTAAATCCTCCAATATAGGGAGAACCGCATACAGGGCACTGCTTCACCTGCAAGGTCTCATAACCGCAGTAATGACAAATTAACTTTCCGTTTCTATGAGCCGTAAGAGACACATCGCAGTGTGGGCATTTCATCACATGCCCACAGGAACGGCAGCTTATAAAACCAGTATAACCCCTCCTGTTCAGAAATAAAAGTACCTGCTCTTTTTTCTTTAGCCTGTCTTTTATTTTTTCTGTAAGCGCACTGCTGAAGATGGAGCGGTTTCCTGTCTTTAATTCTTCTCTCAAATCAACAACAGAAACATCCGGCAGACTTCTTCCCGCATATCTCTGCTCCAGGAAAACCAGTTTAAATCCCCCTGTTTTTCCCCGGTAATAACTCTCCACACTTGGAGACGCAGAACCTAGAACCACCTGGGCTCCTTCCATCCGTGCCCGCTCTATTGCTGTTTCCCTGGCATGATAGCAGGGCGTTTTTTCACTTTTATAAGAACTTTCATGCTCCTCATCTATCAGTATCAGTCCAAGGTTTGGAAAGGGTGTAAAAAGTGCAGATCGCGGCCCAATGACAATAGAAATTTCTCCTTTTTTTGCCCGTTCAAACTGATCAGAACGTTCCCCCTGGGACAATCGGGAATTCATTACAGAGACACAATCTCCAAACCTTCCGTAAAACCTGGATACATTCTGATAGGTCAGAGCAATTTCCGGAATCAGCACAATAACCTGCCTGCCACGGGACAGCACTTGGGAGATGAGTTCCATATAAACCTCTGTTTTTCCACTGCCAGTCACACCTTTTATCAGGCATGGTCTTGGATTTTTTGTCTCCCACTCTGCAAAAATTTCGGATACTGCTTCCTTCTGAGCCGCTGTTAAGCACAAGGGCTGTACTTCCTGTACATCCTTTAGAACAGGCATGCGGTAGCAGCGTTTCGTCTCTATAGTAATCAGATTCTGTTCCTCGAAGCCTTTTATCACTCCTGCACTTACCTTCAGCACACTGTTCACATAAGAAGAATCCAGTGTTTTCTTCTCCATCAGGGCTCTGAGCAGACGCTCCTTTGCCTTATAATGCTTCCTGATATATTCTTCTAAAAGTGTTTCGCAAACCTCCTGGGAAGCCACAAGACTAAGATACTTCTTTTCTTTTGCAGATGCTTTTTCCTTCACCGGAAGCACGGTTTTCAATGCCTGATTCATGGTCGAACCATAATTTCTGGCAATCCACCCTGCCAGGGCAATCAGCCTGGATTCAATTTCTGTTCCCTGCTCTTCTATTCCAAGAACAGGCTTGATTCTTTCCGCCTCTATTTTGGGTTCCTGCGAAATCCCTACAATATAACCCGTAAGCTGCCTGCCACCCTTTCCAAAAGGAATCCGTACTTTTTTTCCGATTTCTACACGATTCTCCAATTCTCTTGGAATCTCATACTGAAAGGTTTTATCCAGTTTTTCCTGAGAGATATCTACAATGATATCTGCATATTGTCTTCTCATTTTTGGTCTTCTTCCAAAATCTCCTGAATCAATACCCTCTCGTCCATAGGATATTTCTTTCCTTTAATTTCCTGATAGTCTTCATGGCCTTTTCCTGCAAGAACCACAATATCGCCAGGCTGTCCATGGTGGATTGCATAGGCAATAGCTTCTTTTCTGTCTATGATTTCTACATATTTTCCATCTGTCTTGCCAATGCCGACCTTGATATCATTGATGATTTCCTGTGGTTCTTCATTGCGTGGATTATCGGAAGTAATGATGGTGAGATCTGCCAGCTTCCCTGACACCTCTCCCATCTCATAACGCCGCAGTTTTGAGCGATTTCCACCGCATCCGAACAGACAGACCAGACGGTTCGGCTTGTATTCTTTTAAGGTTGTCAGCAGGCTTTCCAGGCTCATGGCATTGTGTGCATAATCAATCATTAAGGTAAAGTCATCTGATACTTTCACCATCTCAATTCTGCCCTTTACTTTTGCCTGTTTCAGGACTTTCTGAATGTTTTCTTCCGTCACATTGAAATGACGGCACACTGCAATGGCGGTCAGAGAATTGTAGACACTAAATTTTCCTGGAAGGTCAATTTCCACCGAAAAATCCATCAGGCCTTTTACATCATAATGAATGCCCAGAGTTCCTTTTCCTGTCACCAATCTGGTATTTTCTGCACGTAAATCTGCTTTTTCAGAAAATCCGAAGGTTTCCACTTCACAGGTATGTCCTTCCAGAATCTGCTCCAGATGCTGGTCATCTGCATTGAAAATTCCTGTTTTGCACTGTTTAAAAAGTAATGCTTTACAACGGAGATAATCCTCGAAATCCTTATGCTCATTAGGGCCGATATGATCTGGCTCCAGATTCGTAAAAATACCAATATCAAAGGTAAATCCTGCTGTTCTGTGAAGCATCAGCCCCTGGGAAGAAACTTCCATCACAACGCTGTCACAGCCCGCTTCAGCCATTTTTGCAAAATACTGCTGCACCAGATAAGACTCCGGTGTGGTATTTGCAGAAGGAATATGCTCTTCACCGATGATGGTCTCGATGGTTCCGATCAGACCAGTCTTGTGTCCTGCATTTTCCAAAATAGACTTTACAAGATACGTGGTCGTGGTTTTCCCTTTGGTTCCTGTGATTCCAATGGTTTTCAGCTTCTTCGCACTCCGTGGGGGCCATGGTGGGCCGCAGGATGAACACGCCCTCCGCCGGAATGGTC
>USPF01000049.1 GCA_900556555.1 uncultured Blautia sp. | reverse complement strand
GCAGATATGTTTAGGAGAAGTCAAGATAATACAAAACAAAAAAGTTTAATATTTTCCGAAAAGCCACTTGACACAAGCAAATATGCTTAGTATAATAAACTCAAAATTAAGCAAATAAGTTTAGCGAAAATAAAATGACCGTCCGAACAGTATAAACCGCCAAGACCTTGCCAGACAGCAAGCGAGCGCCTGACATATTACGATATATCGGGACAGCACAGTGCCGAATAGGGAATACCTGCTGGAACTTTATTCGGATAGAGCGGCGATAAAAAATGAAAGAAAGGACTGATTATATGAAGAACAGATTTATTTGTGCCGAAGAAGTGGCACAGGAATTAAGCGTATCAAAGCCGTATGCCTACAAGTTAATCCGTCAGTTGAATGAGGAGCTGAAAGCAAAAGGCTTTATTACGATTTCAGGACGGGTAAACCGCCAATATTTCTATGAAAGGCTCTACGGAGCAGGAAAGGGGGACGAATAATGCCAGTATTCAAAAACGAGGACAATGGAACATGGTATGTGATGGCGAGATATGTAAACTGGAAAGGCGAGCGTAAGCAGAAATGCAAGCGTGGATTTGCGACCAAGAAAGAAGCACAGGAATGGGAGCGAATGTTCCAGTTGCAGAACTCCTCCGATATGGATATGAGTTTTGAAGCCTTTACCGAACTATATATCCGGGATATGAAAAGCCGTCTGAAGGAGAACACATGGCTGACAAAGGAGCATATCATCCGCACCAAGATTTTACCTTATTTCGGCAAGCTGAAAATCAGCGAGATTTCCACAAAAGAGGTTATCGCATGGCAGAATGAGATGCTTGCCTATCGGGACGAGAAGAAAAAGCCATACTCACAGACCTATCTGAAAACACTGCATAATCAGTTGTCTGCTATCTTCAATCATGCGGTGCGGTATTATGAGCTGCGTTCTAATCCAGCCGCTAAAGCGGGAAATATGGGAAGTGAGGAGCACAAGGAAATGCTGTTTTGGACGAAAGAAGAATACAAGAAATTCTCATTTGAGATGATGGACAAGCCCGTTTCCTTTTACGCTTTTGAAATGCTTTACTGGTGCGGCATCCGTGAAGGAGAACTGCTGGCACTGACCGCCGCTGATTTCGATTTTGAGAAAGAAACGGTCAGAATCAACAAGTCCTATCAGCGATTACACGGAGAAGATGTGATTACCACACCGAAAACAAAGAAAAGCAACCGCATCATCAAAATGCCGAAGTTCCTCTGTGAAGAAATGCAGGAGTATTTGCAGATGCTTTACGGATTGAAGAAGAAAGACCGAATCTTTACAGTCACAAAAAGTTATCTTCATCACGAGATGGACAGAGGTGCGAAAGCCGCAGGAGTAAAGCGTATCCGTATCCATGATTTACGGCACAGTCACATCAGTCTGCTGATTGATATGGGATTTTCAGCGGTGGCGATTGCAGACCGTGTAGGGCATGAAAGCATTGACATCACTTACCAGTACGCTCATCTGTTCCCGTCAAAGCAGACGGAAATGGCAGATAGATTAGACGATTTAGGGAAAGGAGAGTTTGAAAATGTCAGCTAAGAACAGAGATAACAAAAACCGTTGGAGAAACATCACAGTAGGGTTTCGGGTATCGCCCGAAGAAAATGAACTTATTAACAAAGCAGTTGCTTTATCAGGACTTCCGAAGCAGGAATACTGCTACCGCCGTTGTCTGAATCAGGATGTAGTGGTACAGGGCAATCCGAGAGTATTCAAGGCACTCAAAACGGAACTTGCCACTGTCCTCACAGAATTAAAGCGGATTGAAGCAGGAAACAGTGTGGATGAAGAACTGCTGAATGTCATTGAACTGATCGCTGTTATTCTGGGCGGATTGAAAGGAGAGGATACGGATGGAAAATAAAAAAGAAATGACTGCCCCAAATGTATCTGTTGGCGCAGATACGGAGCAGCCAATTCGTAAAAACACTACAAGTAGTATATCCGAGAATGGTGGAAATATCAAGAGTTTTGAGGAATTGCAGAGAGAAATGCAGTTGCGATCAGACCCGTCATATCTCCACACAATCTCCATGAATGAACTGTTTGACACACAGTATCGGAGTAAGCAGCCGTTGATTGACGGTCTGCTCTACCCCGGCACTTATATCTTTGCAGGTTCGCCCAAACTGGGAAAGAGCTTTCTGATGGCACAGCTTGCCTACCATGTCAGCACAGGGACACCGCTTTGGAATTATACCACCCGAAAAGGAACGGTGCTGTATCTGGCACTTGAGGATGATTACCGCCGCTTGCAGGAGCGTCTGTACCGGATGTTTGGAACAGAAAGCACCGATAATCTTTACTTCTCTGTTTCCGCCAGTCAGCTTGGAAATGGACTGGATGAACAGCTTGCAAGATTTGTGGCAGAACATAAGGACACGAAGCTGATTATCATTGACACGCTTCAGAAAGTGCGTGAGGTTGGTGGCGATAATTACAGTTACGCAAATGACTATCAGATTATGGCAAGACTGAAAAGTTTTGCAGATGCTCACGGACTTTGTCTACTGCTTGTACACCACACAAGAAAGCAGAATGCGGATGATAAGTTTGACATGATTTCCGGGACAAGCGGACTGCTTGGGGCGGCAGACGGAGCGTTTCTTCTTCAGAAAGAAAAACGGACAGGCAATGCCGCAACACTGGAAGTATCGGGCAGAGATCAGCAAGACCAGAAGCTGTATCTTATCCGCAATACAGAAACCTTGTTGTGGGATTTGCAAAAGGCAGAAACGGAATTATGGAAAGAACCACCAGAGCCATTGCTGGATGAGATTGCGGAGCTTGTTATGAAGGACAATCCTTACTGGGAAGGCTCTCCAACAGCACTTGTCGCTTTGATAAATGTGGACATTCAACCGCACGTTATCACAAGAAAACTGAACGTTCTTGCAGGACGGTTGTATACAGAACATGGGATTTTCTTTCGGAGTGAACGTGACCACGAAGGACGGAAACTAAGGTTCTGGAAAGGCAATACAGAAAATGCGTGACAGTACGTGACGGTTGTGACGGTATTTTTGACAGCGGGGGCGGTATCAAAATAACCGTCACGACTGTCACATACCGTCACGTACTGTCACGGAAAGGATGGATGAGATGGGAAATGTGCAAATATCACAAGAATTATTTATGCAGTTGCTCCGCTTTCATTTAGTTGAAGATGAGAGCTGTGAGAAAGAAATCAAGCAGGGGTTAGAGAAGAAACTGGATAAGATGGTCATGCGTGACCTGTACGGAAAATTTAAAACTGCCCCGACGGAGAAAGAACGGGAACGGGCGAGAAAAGAGTATCTGGACAGACGAGGAGTGCCGGAGAGTTTCCGATGGTAATGCTTCCTTGATGATAAGAGCAGGAGCGTGGCACGCCCCTGTGGATAGCAGACAAGGAGAAATCTGGAAAGGGGAATCATGCAATGAGAGAAGGAAGATTAGGTTATAACTGTGAAAATGGCAGATATGGATTGCTGTCAATGGACTTATGGATTGATACGGGATTTCACTGCGGAGAGTGTATGGAAGTTTTAGTGGATGACCAGTGGGTAAAGACCAGAATGGAAATGAATCTGGCGAGGGAATGGTATCTGGTGGGAACACCTTATTGCGGCGATCTGGAGTATGTACGGGCAAGGATACCAGAATAAATCAGACAGGATAATCCCTGATACGGGCAAATAAAAAGGGCGGATACGCCCAAGATGAAAAGCACAAGCCGAAACATGGTACAGAAAGGTAGCACCTTATAAAGCCCTCGGCGTTTGAGAGCGAAATACACCCATCGCACAAACTTCGTTTATGTTCTGTGTATTTCGCCCTTGCAGGGGGCAACCGCCGACAGGCGGATAAGTTTGTAAACAGGTGCCTATGCACCTACTCACAGCAAAGCAGGCGAGAGCCGGGAAAGGAGAATGCTTATAGGCAGACATTCATTTATCAGACAAAACAAGCTGTCTGATGTGACAGGAAGAATTGATTATATTTCCAATCCGAAAAGACAGGAACATCTCTATGCGACCTATCAGACGGAAGGAGCAACACCAGAGTTCTGGAAGAATCTTGCCAGAGAGAATCAGTTGGATTTTAAGGCAAGCGGAACAGCAGGGAAATGTATTGAGGGACGGGAGTTTATCATTGCACTTCCTGAAAGTTTTGTTGAGTACAAGACAGATGATGTGGTAAGGCTTTTTACGGACAGTTTTCATAAAAGGTACGATGTGGAATGCAGTGCGGCACTTCATCATAACAAGAAAATGACTAATTACCATATCCATCTCGTATTCAGTGAACGGAAAATGCTGGAACATCCCGAAGTGAAAATTGCTACCAGAAATATGTTTTATGATGAACAGGGCAAGCACAGACGCACGAAGAAAGAGATTTTAGATGAGCAAGGAAATCTTCGAGCAGGATGCAGTATTATTCCTAAAGGAGAAGTTTACGAGAGCCACATTTTTACAAAGAAAGATGAATGGTTTAAGAGTGATGCGTTTACCAGAGAAGTCAAGGAGATGTTTACGGAAATCATCAACAGTCATTTGAAAGAAGAATCCGAAAAGTTGTCCGTATTTCAGCAGGGTGGTGTGTATCTGGCAACGAAGAAAATCGGGAAGAATAATCCGAAAGAAGCAGAAATACGGGCAGATAATGCGGCAAGGCAGGAATGGAATCGGACGGTTGATGTGGCATTAGTCGAGGGCGTTCCCGAAGAAGATATTTTAACGGTCAAGCGGGAAAAAATCACTGACAAAACGCTGCAATCAATAAGGACACATGGTTGGCTGCCGGATATGTTTCAGCAGATTATCCGTGGTGCGAAAGACTTCTTACAGGAAATGATTTTCAAATTTAAGCTGCCGCCAAAGCCAGTACCGAAGATTGATTTACAGGAATGGAATGATATGCGGAAGCTGATGGAGAAACTTCAGAAGCAGTCACAGGCGATGAAGTCCACGCAACAGGAGCTTTCCTTGTTGAAGAAACAGCTTTCCGAGACAACAGGATTTTTCAAAGGAAAAGTACGGAAATCCTTAGAGGGCAAAATTGAACAGGCAGAGAAACAGGAAAAACGTATTCATACAGATATGGAACAGATGGTAACACAGGCAGGATATCCAGATGTTCAGTCCTTTGCAAAGACGTATCAGAAATCGGAAAAACTGGTCAGGGAATATAATGAGGAGCTGCGAGCATGGGAAAATCAGACAGAGCAGAAGAAAGAGCCGTCATCAGAACCGCCGAAAAAGGCAAGCATACGGGAAAAATTACACCGCTATCAGCAGGAAAGCAGACAGCAGCCAAAACAGTCAGCAAAGAAGAAATCTATGGACAGAGAACGATGAGAAAGGTGGAACAGAAAATGAAGAAAACAATTTTTGAAGAAATGGGCGGCACTTATGTAAGATGTGGGGATTACTTTATTCCCAACCTTACCTTGCCGGAGGAAGAAGAACCGAGATTTGTTGGAGTATGGGGACAAAGGCATTTGCAGTATTTGAAGGAATACCGCAGGACTGTATATCTGGATCTGCTGATGAGTGGCAGATTAAATGGTTATCTGGCAGATATAGAGGAACAGGCACAGGAACGCTTTGAAAGAATTGTGGAGCAGATGAAACAGGCGCAGGGAATCACAGAACAGTTAAAGGCAGATAACGCATTGGAATGGGTAGGCAGGATGAATAATATACAGGCGTGTGCGAGGAAGATTGTGGATAAAGAGATAATTTATCAGTAAAAATAACATGATGGGGAGCAAGTCAGGAAATGGCTTGCTCTCTACTTTACAATAATATTTGTTGATGTATAATTGAGAAAAAGAGACAAATCGGGATTGACCAAACTGAAGGTGAAGGATGCTTCTTGTCTAAAGGGCAAGAAGATGGGAATTAGAAAGTGTTTTTTACAAGGAGGTGATTAGATGAACGATCAATTCATACAAGGAGTAATATTTGATTGGGATAAAATTGATAAGGATAGTTATCTGAAGAGAATCAGGGCTTTTAAGGGAGTTGAAAAACTTGATTTTAACAAACCAATTACTTTTTTTGTGGGGGAAAATGGCAGTGGCAAATCAACTTTATTGGAAGCACTTGCCGTAGCACATGGTTTTAATCCTGAGGGAGGAACGAAGAATTATGTTTTTTCTACACATGATACACATTCAGAGTTGTGTGATGCGATAAGAATTGCCAAAGGCTATCGGAAGGAAAAGTGGGGATATTTTCTTAGGGCAGAAAGCTTTTATAATGTTGCAACGCAGGAAGAAGAATATGCAGATATTACACATCCTTCCGCTAAATATCATGAAAAATCACATGGAGAGAGTTTTCTCGCATTAGCACAGAATAATATGAATCCCAATGGCTTGTATCTTTTTGATGAGCCGGAAGCTGCATTATCACCGCAGAGACAGCTTACATTGTTGATGCAAATATACAGATGTGCAAAAGAGGGCGCACAGTTTATTATAGTTACGCATTCGCCGATTTTGTTAGGAATACCAGATGCAGATATCTATTGTTTTGATAATGGACGCATACATCTGTGCGAATATGAGGATACAGAGAGTTACCAGGTAACAGAAATGTTTATAAATAATAGGCAGATGCTGTTGGATAGATTACTAACAGATTAGATAATAAAGAAATCGACAAATTCTAATTTTATGGAGGTGTTAGGATGAAACAAATTATATCTTTATTACTGTCCCTATTTTTGATTGTGGCTTTTTCAGGTTGTCATAATAGTGTAGACACGGGAGACATGCCACCAATGATAGATATGTATGGTCAAAAATATGTTGCTCCTAATATGCCTGTTAATGAACTACCACAAGGCTATACTTATTTGGGAGAACTGAGCAAGGAGCAAGCAAATGGCACAGGTCTTGAAGGATGTAAAATGTATGCTGTAACTGAATTAGACAGTATTCCTGATTTTTATCTATATCAAGAGTGTGGAACACCGATTGATGACAATACTGTGGACAGTGAAAAAATACAATGGGCATATGTTCAATGGATTAAAGTAAAAGCAGAATAAGACAGATTACAGTTGCAAAAATTGATGTGATGATTACATATGGCAAGAAATTGAAAAGAAAAATTAGAAAATTATTTTGAAAAAGAGTGTCCGTAATGTAGAAAGGGGGAAAACCAAGATTGAAAAACATGAAAATAGATGCAAATGGAACAGAAATCAGAGTGATGGGCGATGTCGTTAATGAAGATGCTTATATTTCACTCACTGATATTGCAAAATATAAAAATCCAGATAATGCCTTCATCGTTGTGGCAAACTGGATGCGTAATCATTCTACGATTTCATTTTTGGGCTTGTGGGAACAAATTCATAATCCCAATTTTAAACCTATCGAATTCGATAGGTTTAAAGCGGAATCTGGAGATAATGCTTTTACGTTGACACCGCAGCAGTGGATCAAAGCAACAGATGCAATCGGTATCGTATCAAAATCGGGACGATATGGCGGCACTTATGCTCATACGGATATAGCGTTTGAGTTTGCTTCATGGATTTCGCCGGAATTTAAGCTTTATATCATCAAAGACTATCAGCGATTAAAGAAAGATGAAGCAGATCGGTTAGCAATTGGGTGGGATGTAAAGAGAGAACTTTCAAAAATAAACTATCGTATCCACACAGATGCAGTAAAAGAATTTTTGATAACTCCCACATTATCTCCGCAGGAAATGGCATATACATACGCTTCAGAAGCAGATATTCTAAATATGGCTTTGTTTGGAAAAACAGCAGCACAATGGAGAAATGAAAAAGGAATAAAAGGGAAAACTCCTAATATCAGAGATTTTGCTTCAGCAGAAGAATTGGTTGTGCTTATCAATTTGGAAGATACAAACGCAGACTTGATAAGACAGGAAGTGCCTAAAATTGAAAGGCTGAAAATATTAAGAGAGAAAGCATACAGGCAATTAGAACTTTTGAGAAAGAACCAAGATACGATTGAGGCACTAAAGAAAAATCTTATTGAAGATACAGAAACAAATGGTTGATTTTCTAAGCAAAGTTGTTTATAATTTGAATCGGAACATATTGCTATTATCCACAGTTACGGAGCGAGTGTTATCAACAGCGATAACAAACTGATAACATTAGCCCATATAGGCAGGATAATATGGATAAATCAAAAAATCGAAAGAAAAGCAAACACGGCAACAAATAATCTCTAAACAAAATTGATTAGTAATTGTCGAGTTTGAATAATCCACACAATCATAAGAACCCAGTATTTATGCGGGTTTCAAGCAAATTTGCTTAGTGAATGGCAACAAAATGGCAACATTTTGTGATTATTCAAAAGATAAAAATTTTATTTCATAACGTATATAAAGAAACCTTACTGATTTTCAGAAGTAAAAAACTGAATATCGGTAAGGTTTTTCTATTTTCTTCTTTTACTTTTCTTTTTTAGTCAATTCTTTTACGAGGTAATCACTCAGTTCCTGAGATGGTACCTTGGCACGTTTCTGGTAAGTATCCAGTTCAGGGTACTTATATCTCCATTCATCATATTCTTCCTTGCTGATTTCACCGTTTTCCAGTTTGTCAGCTTGTTCCATCCATGCACGAAGCATTTCATCGACAGAGGAGCTGGGAGCAGATATGGAACGGTCAAGGTAGAGATGAGGCTGCCCATCTACATTTTTCACCTTCAGACCATACATATCTTCCAGTGCAAATAGTGTATGCATCAGACCTATATGAGTATCAATATCCGGCACTGTTAAAGCATGAGTATTGACACCAAAGATCTGAGACATTTGTTTTACAAGATCAATCTTAGGAACTCTTGCTTCAGATTCATACTGAGCCATGCGGACATCTGAGGTTTTTCCCATGAATCCCAGTTGCTCTCCGAGTTGCTTTTGTGTCATGCCCTTGCGGTTGCGAAAAAATTTGATACGTTGTCCGATTGCCATTTTTGTTTGCCTCCTTATAGTGGTCATTCGTGTTGCCATAATTAATTGTGATAGAAAATAAAACAATTCTGTTTAGGTTCAGTATAGCATGAGCAATTTCGGATAGCAAGAAGAACTTAAACAAAAGAATTTAATATTCACATAAAAATGCTTGACTTAAATTAAAATGTTTAGTATTATGCAAATGCAACGACTTAAACAAATGACGTTAAGGTAGAGAGGAGAGATGCGATGTGACGAACAGAACTTTTATGACAGTAGAAGAAGTTGCAGCGGAACTGGGTGTTTCTAAGTCTTATGCTTATAAGATTGTCAAACAGCTAAATGAAGAATTAAAGAAGCTAGGTTATCTTACGGTAGCTGGCAGAGTAAACACCAATTATTTCCGCAAAAAAGTATGTTACAGCGAAATGTAAGAGAAAGAGAGGAGAATTTGTATGAGTATTCATAAAGATAATGCCACTGGAAAGTGGCGAGTAGTCTATCGTTATACCGATTGGACAGGAGAAACGCACCAGTCATCCAAAAGAGGATTTCCTACAAAACGAGAAGCGCAGATATGGGAACGAGAGCTATTGCTGAAGAAAGAAGCCAAATTGGATATGACTTTCGAAAGCTTTTATGAGATTTATGTGGAGGATATGCAAAATCGAATTCGTGATAATACCTGGGGAACGAAAACGAATATTGCTAGAACTAAAATTCTTCCTTATTTCGGAAAGCGTAAGATAGGAGAAATTGAGCCCAGGGACATTATTGCATGGCAGAATGAACTGCTTGCGATCCGTCAGGCAAATGGAAAACCGTATTCTGCTTCTTATCTGCAGAAAATTCACAGTCAGTTAAGTGCTATTTTCAACCATGCAGTTAATTTTTACCATCTTCCATCTAATCCAGCGCAGAAAGCAGGAAATATGGGAAAAGAGGAGCACCGGGAAATGTTGTTCTGGACAAAAGAAGAATATCTGAAATTTGCAGATGTCATGATGGACAAGCCTGTTTCCTATTATGCATTTGAAATACTTTACTGGTGTGGGCTTCGCATGGGCGAGTTATTAGCACTTACACCAGCAGATTTCAATTTTGAAACGCATACACTACGGATTAACAAGTCCTATCAGAGACTGCACCGGGAAGATGTGATTACACCGCCAAAGACATTAAAAAGTAATCGAACCATTAAGATGCCGCAGTTTTTGTGTGATGAGATGCAGGATTATCTGAAAATGCTGTATGAGCCGAAAGAGGACGAACGGATTTTCACAATTTCCAAATCTTATCTACATCATGAAATGAACAGAGGATCAAAAGTGTCTGGGGTGAAGCGAATCCGTGTGCATGATTTGAGACATTCCCATGTATCGTTATTGATCAATATGGGATTTACGGTATTGGCAATCGCAGACCGAATGGGACATGAGAGCATTGATATCACTTACCGATATGCGCATCTGTTTCCAAGTGAGCAGACACAGATGGCAGAACAGTTGGATATTGAAAGGATGGAAAAATTAAATGGAGAAAAATCTGGACAGTAAAGGAAGATGGAGAAACAAAATCGTAGCATTCCGGGTATCACCGAAAGAAGCAGAGCAGATTGATGTATGTGTCCGATTATCAGGACTTAGCAAGCAGGACTATATCACAAAACGATTAACTGATCGGGAAATTGTGGTACAAGGAAATCCAAGAGTGTATAAAGCATTGCGAAATCAGATGGCAGAGATTTATGAAGAATTGAAACGTCTGGAAAAATGCAGTGAGGAAAATGAAGAGTTGCTGAGTACCCTGAGATTGGTCGCAGAGACATTGTATGGATTGAAAGGGGAAAATGAATGACAGCAAAAGAAAAAATGACTGCTCCGATTGCATCTGTTGGCGCAGATGTGGAACAGCCATTACAAAATTTTAAAACCAACCAAAGTATAGCAGATTTGCCCGGTAAGGGCAATCTGCAAGCCACAAATAATGCGGAAAATACAGCAAAATCAGCAAATAAAAAGAATCCAGATGATCTGGAAACCGTTTCCATGATGGAATTATACGACACCGCATATCCACCAAAATTGCCGATTGTAGATGGACTTCTGTATAACGGAACTTATCTGTTTGTTGGTTCGCCGAAAATTGGAAAATCATTCTTTATGGCACAGATCGGGTATCACATCAGTAAAGGACTTCCATTGTGGGGATTTTCAGTCAGACAGGGAACGGTTTTGTATTTGGCATTGGAAGATGATTATGCAAGGTTGCAAAAGCGGTTATCACAGATGTTTGGAATGGAAGGCAGTGAGAACTTTTATTTTGCTACAAAGTCTAAATCATTAAATGCCGGATTGGAACAGCAGCTTGTGCAGTTTGTAACAAATCATAAAGACGCAAGGCTCATTATTATTGATACGCTTCAGAAAGTCCGGGAAGTCGGTGGAGATAAATTCAGCTACGCCAGTGACTATGAGATTGTGACGAAGCTGAAAGCATTCAGTGACCATTATGGAATTTGCTTTCTGGTGGTGCATCACACAAGAAAAATGGAATCCTCAGACAGTTTTGATATGATTTCCGGCACAAACGGACTGCTGGGAGCTGCGGATGGAGCATTCGTTATGCAGAAAGAAAAAAGGACGGATAACAAGGCAGTGCTGGAGGTGGCAGGTCGTGACCAGCAGGATCAGAAGCTGTGGCTGAATTTTAATCGGGAAAGATGTGTCTGGGAGTTAACTAAGACAGAAACAGAACTCTGGAAAGAACCGGAAGATCCCTTGCTTGAAAAAATCAAAGAACTTGTAACAGAGATTACGCCAGAGTGGGCAGGAACAGCAACAGAGCTTGTGGAAGTATTGCAGGTGGAAATGCAGCCGAACGCATTATCACGAAAATTAAATGTCAGCCTGGAACGATTGATTCTGGAATATGGAATCCAGTATAAAGCGGAACGAGGACATGATGGAAGAAAGATCAGATTAGCCTTTGTTGGAAAACAAGCGTGACGATATGTGACGGTTGTGACGGTATTTTATATAGCGTGTCGGTAGTGAAAATATCGTCACTATCGTCACGACCGTCACGGAAAGGAGAAACATGGAAAGAAAATCACAGGTGCAGATACCAAAAGATTTATTACTGGCATTGTTCCAGTACCATCTTGCCGGGAATGAGGAATATCTGCCGGAAATAGAAAAAGCATTGATGGAAAAATTAGACAGTATGGTAAAACGTCAGTTATATACAACATTCAAAACAGCACCAACCGAGGAAGAACGGGAAAAGGCAAGACAAGAGTATTTGGATAAGTGTGGAATGCATGAGAACTTTCGTTGGTAAAGATTCTGCTTGATGACCTTATGACAGGAGCGTGCCACGCACCTGTAGATAGCAAACAAAGAGAAGGTCTGTAAGGTGTAGCCGGTAGTTGATTGGCGAAGAAAAAACTTTTCAAAAGGGGGCCCTGATTCAGGGCGTCCCTGCGGAAATGATAAATGAAGGGAGAATGACACCATGAGAGAAGGAAGATTAGGTTACAACAGTTATAACAAAAGATATGGATTATTGTCATCAGACTTATGGATTGATCCAGGATTTCACTGCGGAGAATGTCTGGAAGTTCTAGTTGATGATCAGTGGGTAAAGACACGAATGGAAATGAATCTGGCGAGAGAATGGTATTTGGTGGGAACACCGTATTGTGGAGATCTGGAGTATGTACGGGCAAGGATACGGGAATAAAGCAGACAGGAAGAGTAATAGTCGGTTTGTTGTTAGTGAAAAAATAAGCCCGGATACGGGCAGAAAAAGAGGGCGGATACGCCCAAAATGAAAAGCGAAAGCAAGTTGTGGTAGATGTAAGAAGCATCTCACAAAGCCCTCGGCGTTTGAGAGCGAAATACACCCATCGCACAAACTTTGTTTATGCTCTGCGTATTTCGCCCTTGCAGGGGGCTATTATAGCCGGAAACGGCAGTTAGTTCGTAAACGGATGCCGATGCATCCACTCACAAATAATATGACAGAATTTATTTTGCCGAAGACAAGGAGGGAGTGCCTATCGGAAGAAATTCATTTATTCAAATGACAAAACTAAGCAATGTAAAAGGCAGGATCACTTATATGTCCAGTCACGCAAAACAGGAAAATCTTTATGCAGTTTATGAAACCACAGAACGGAAATTTTGGCGTGAACTTGCAAAATGTAATCAGGAAGAATTTGCTAAAAGTGGAACAGAAGGAAAATGCATTGAAGCAAGAGAACTGATCATTGCTTTGCCAGAGAGTTTTACAGAATATCAGCCGGATAGATTGCTACAGCTTTTTACAAATCATTTTAAGCAGAATTATGGAATGGAGTGTATCGCTGCTTTGCACCACAATAAAAGAAAGACCAATTATCACATTCATCTGATATTTGCAGAACGGAAGTTATTAGACGAACCAATCATCAAGACTGCTAGCAGAAATATGTTTTATGATGAAAATGGGAAGCATGTCCGAACCAAGAAAGAGATATTGGGAGAAGATGGTGAGATACGAGAAGGCTGCAGTATCGTGAAAAAAGGAGAAGTATATGAGAAAAAATTGTTTACAGTGAAAGAGGAACGCTTCAAGAGTAATTCATTTCTGGATGAGGTAAAGCATTCTTATACAGACTTAATTAATATTTACGTGAAAGATGAGAATCAGAAGTTACAAGTGTTTGAACGTGGCAGTATTTATCTTGCAACAAAGAAAATTGGAAAAAATAATCCGAAAGCACAGGAAATAGAAGCGGATAACCAAAAACGCCGGGAATGGAACAGAGCTGTTGATATGGCATTGATTAGTGGAGTGCCGGAATCGAAGATAATGGAAGTGAAGCGGAAAGAAATCACGGAGTCAATCAGGGAATCAATTGCCCGGCGTGGAAACAGACCACGATTATTTTCCAGAGTTGTAACAGTGGCGGTCGAGGCATTGGAGTTTTTGATAGCAAGTGTGCTGTTTAAGAAGCCCAGGGAAGTGCCGGAGTAGACAAGTGTGGCACAGACAGAGCGAACGGAAGCCGAACACCAAGAGCATGTTGCTGAAA
This sequence comes from uncultured Blautia sp., assembly GCA_900556555.1. Lineage (GTDB taxonomy): Bacteria > Bacillota > Clostridia > Lachnospirales > Lachnospiraceae > Blautia. Next base: position 2,232 of record USPF01000049.1, on the reverse strand, counting down.
ATAGCATGGCAGCAATCAAGACAACAAAAGAAGAAAAGGCAGAACCGGAACAACCTAAAATGACGAGGCTTGCATCAAAGTATCCGAAACTATTTAAAGTGAATAAAGAACTGGAAGATCAAAACGGTGCAATTCAACAGAAACAAAAACAGCTTTCTGCAAAGAAGAAAGAACTGTCAGAGGTCACGGGATGGTTTAAAGGAAGAAAGAAAAAAGAATTGCAGAAAGAAATTGATGAACTGAAAAGCCAGATTAGAGATATGAAAGATTATCTTCCAAGGATTGTGCAGAAAATCGGATATAGAAGTGTACAGGAATTTTTAAAAGATTTTAAGGATTCTCAATCTGAGTATAGCCAATATCGAACTGCAATAGAAAAATGGAAGAAAGAAACAGGAAAAGAGCCAGTAGCACATGGTATTAGGGCGAAGCTGGCTGAAAAGAAACAAGAAATACAGAATGAACAGAAAAATAAACAGCATACCCGTAGTCAGAACAAAAATCGGGGAGCAAGATAGGAGGACAATCATGGAGAAACACATTATGGGAGAAAATGGAATCAGTTATACTTTAGGAGAGGACGGTCTGTATTATCCAGACCTGTACCTCCCGGAAGAGACAGAGTATCCGATTGGGAAGTATGGAATGTTGAGAAAAACTTATTTGAAAGATCATCGGAAAGGATTATATCTGGAACTGGTGCTTGCCGGGAAGTTGAATGAGCATTTGCATCAGATTGACGAGGAGTGTAATCAGATGATGGACAGACTGGTGGAGCAGATGAAAGAAAAGCAGGGAGTGACGGAAGAACTGAAGATGCAGAATCAGATGGCATGGGTTGGGAGAATGAATAATATCCGGGCTTGTGCGGAGGAGATGATATTGAAAGAAATTGTGTGTGAATAAAGAATTTGGGTGGTAATATTTACCACTCTTTTTCTTGGGTATTTGTAAAAATTCAATGGAGTAATTAAGCTAAATGTGGTAAAATTTAGATAAAATTATATCATTGAAAAGCCTATTTAATAGGGGTGTATAATTACGAAAATTCATTGAGTGAGTGTTGGAATGTAAATAAGATAATTAATTTGGAGGGACAAAAGATGTATAGATATTTTCTGGGAGCATTTGGTAATAAGAGTTTTATCCGTCCTCAATACGAGATTATGGAAGATGGCAAATTAAGAGGAATTGAAGATAGGTGGGGAGAATTTCCAAATGGTGGAACAGTTTCACTTACTGGTATATCTGATAGTGATACAGAAAGTATAAAAAATAGATTATTACAATTTAAGATTGATTTTAATAGAGATTTACATCCGGGGTATGCACCTTATACTGATAATAGTAATAAATATCAGATTCCTTTCAATGCAATAGATGATTTTGATAAGGATGAAGTTGTTGAAATTATAGATATTGATTATGCAATTGAGGATTTTATAAACGACAAAACAAAAAGAACTATCAGGATTAAGCATCGACCTAATAAACAGATTCTTTTGAGATATGCACAGGATTGTTATGGACCATTCGAATTTATGATTTCTGATATCGAAGATTCATATGGCGATGAATCATATTATACTATTAAAGTATTTGTAAATAGTGGAACTATAAATAGATATAGAAATTCAGATATAGAAAAAATTATTATGGATGGATACTTTTCAATCAGACGAAATGATCGTATAGAATTTATCTATAATATTAGTGATTTAAAAGCTATTGAGCCTGAAGAAAAAATAGAGTATATTGACAATGAAGAACTTGCTGACTTTTTTAAAACGCTTTTAAATAAATCATCAGAAATCGATAATTTGGCTGGAATACGAGAACAGTTTTTGGAATTGGCAGATTCTTTTTCTGAAGAAGGTCAATTAACGGATAACAGAATAAAAAGAATATGTGAGTTATTACAGACGTCAGTAGATTTAAGTGATTATAAGGTACGTTTAACGGAAGAATATTTTAAAAACAACCCTAATGCAAAATCAGATAAAGAAGAGTATTTAAGAACACATGAAGAATTATTAACCAATGTTGTTCGTGAAGATGTTCATTACGAAGAAAAGAAAAAAGAAATTTTAAGCGAGTTAAATATTTTAGAAAAGAAAAGAGAAGAGCTCGTAACAGAAATAGAGGAAGGAAATCAAAAATTAAGTGATAAACAGGCTGAATTGGAAAAACTTGGAGAACAAGCGATTGAGCAGAAAAAACAAGAAATAGAAA
>USPF01000048.1 GCA_900556555.1 uncultured Blautia sp. | reverse complement strand
GACAGGCTGCTTATGAGGCAGCTACTCTAACCTGCTGAGTTAAGGGTCCTTATGGATCTCTACTGGGTCTCTATAGGTAATAGAAAAGACACCTGACTGTTGCCAGATGCCTTTTGCTCTTTATTTATTGAATAAATGTTCAAACTTAGGAAAGCCTTTATACAATGTTTCAAAAACTTCTTCATATCTTCCATCTTCCCAAAGTATTCTTGCAAAACTTTCGCAGAAATGGTAATCCACTTTTTTATCATCCATTATCTTTAAAATCCGATATTCGTAATCACCAGAACTAACACTCTTACCTGCATCAATTTGTTCCCGAAAATAATCCATCGTATCATACAGCTGGTCTATTTTGCTTTTCGTCACATTGTGATCATATAAAAATTTTGATAATTCCGTACCCTCTCGTAACAAATCCATTCTGAATTCAATAAAATCCAATCTTTCTTCAATATCCATAATTAACCTCCCAAAATAATTTCTTTTATTATACAACAAAACACCCCATATTTCTACAGGGTGTTTGAAAAAAATATTTTGGGATGATCTCCATTTAGGAGAATCGGAAAGCCAGGAATCGAACCTGGGACTTGGAATTGTTTCCTGCTCTACCAACTGAGTTACTTTCCAAACTTGCAACCCATATGTGCCGTTATACCGGTTGCTTGATGGTTTCCAGCCTCCTGCGGCTGATTTTGATATGGCAGTAACATGACCATGAAGTAGACTGCCTCTTACCGGCACTGTACTTTTGTATCCTTTAAAAAAGAGAGCTGACGGTCTTTGCAAGTCCTCGCACACTTAAGGTTATCTTGCAGGCGTTACCGTCTGAGCCTGATACAGCAACAAGGCTGTGACACCCTGCTGCCGTTCTGTTTATAAAACATAAGGAGTCATGTGTGAAAACCATTCCGTTTCTGCTTCCAGTGTATATACTAACATTTTTAAAGCGGACATGAACGGACATTTCTTAAATAATTTCATTTTTTTTCTAAGAATCTGTCATGACGTTTCCTGCAACTCTCTTCCGTATAGCTTATTCTCCTGTTCGGGAACCTTTTGTTCATATTTGTTGCCACTCTTCTCCATGTCATATCGTCTATGTAGTAGAATCGGAACATCTGCCTTAAATCACTCTTGGGAATTGCATTTATAAAATCATCTACTGCATTCATTGCTTCCTGAAGCTCGTCCTCCATGATATGAAGTTTCATTATTCTTTTCTTAATCATAAGCCTTACCTGGTCATATTCTGGGGTAGGAAAGCCGGTAATCTTAATTGCCCCTATTGTTCCGTCTCTTCTTGTACCGGTTACCGTATCTGACACTACCCCTTCTTTTTTTATCCTTTGTAATCTCTGCTCATCTTTATCAATCCTTTCTCTCAGGTCTTTTATTTCCCCTTTGATTTCGCAGTATTGAACTAAGATATCTTTGGTCAGTTCCACTGGAATCACCTCCTATATTTTTTCCCTGTCTCCTTGTCCCTGATTTCCGTTACCTCCATCCCGGATTTTCCTGCTGCCAGATTCAGCTTATTAAATACATTCCATATGTGTTTTGGCATCCGGCTAGCTCTATGTACTGCTATTTCTGCCGTAGGGTCTTTGTATCCTTCTTTATTCATCTGGCCTCCTTCCTGGCACTCCTTACATACCTGCCGCCCTTCTGGGATTATTTCCCCGCAACATATGCATCTATCTTCCATTTAGTAACCTTCTTCTCTCGCTGTACACCACTCACATTTCTTGCATATTTCGCATGGTTCATCATCCGTGAAATTTCTTGTAAATCCCATGCACTTTCCATTTCCGTCTTTTCCTGGTTCTCCCATTTCTCTTATTAATCTGCAACTATTTGGTGTTTTGTCCGGCATTATATCCAGTTCCTGGCACTCCTTTTCTATGTACTCAGTAAATTCTTCAATTAACCCGAAATCATCAACCATTTCTATCAGGGCATTTGCTATAGAAAACATTGCTTCTTTCCTATTTGTCCCTATGTGACCAATAATTTTGTTCCCTTTAAATTCAAACAGGATTCCTTCTTTTACCTCTTTCCTGCTGCCTTCTGCATATTTTACATCAAATTCTAAATTACTTGTTATTTTCTCTGCTTTCATTTTTCCTCCACTAAATATCAGTTTTTACTTCCTCAAATTCCAATCCTAACGTTTTGCCTTCTTCAATTATTTGTTTCAGTTCTTCTTCATATTCTTCTACTGTTTGCACTGGCTCAAAAGTGATTTTTGTTCCGCTTGTAGATGGTTTCCCAAGCTTTTTCATTTTCCCCGTATGTACTTGTAATTCATACAATCTAATTGTGTTTATTACAATGTCATAGATTCTCTTATTTTCTTCATATATCTTCTTTTTTAATTCTTTAAAATTAATTTGGTAGCTTTTAAGTTTTATTCTATCTTCCACTTCGTACCTCCACTAAAGGTTAATTGAATCTTTTACTTTCAAATCGAAAATCAGACACCATTTCTTTTTAACTGGAGAAAAAAAACGGAACCATAACATATAATTCATGTTTTTTCTTATATTTCTCTGCCTGTTCTTTTGTTTCAAAATAGCCACCATACATTTTTATTCTCCTCCACTAAAAGTTAATTTAGTTCGCTCCTTCTATAAAACCATCCTTAAGCAAATCCATCTGTCCTGCTACGTTTTTATCTTCCATCCACCAAAAGAACACTTCTTCTCCACATGTCCATGTTGGTTTTCCTCCTCTCCTTTTAATCTCTTCCAGCATTCTTTCAAATGCAAGTATGTACATCCTTCTGTATTGCGGAAAATCTGCAAATTCTTTATACCTGGCTTTTCCAGCCATTGGACATCCTATACACCCTACTCTGTTATATCCCATACTATACAATGGATTGTGTATTTTACATTCATTCCAGTAGAAGTCCCAAATATCCCGGTTTCCCCAATCTATAATTGGGTTTACTGCCGTTTTAGCTTTCATTTCACAGTGCTCAAACAGTTTCCTGGATTCGTCACAATCCGATAGAAGCATTTTCTCCGTTATTCTTATCCCTTCTCTGCTCGTCTTTCCTAAAAACTCAAATTCTGCCCTATTTTTCCTTTTATTGCTTTCATCCCACCTTACTCCAGTTGCAATCATCCTGTTTTTGCATCCCGTCTCTTTTAAGACAGAGCAGCAATACCTCACCCTCCTCGTTGGAGGCATTGATTTCTTAGGGATTAGGTTCCACATGGTTACCCTTCCACCAAACGTAAGGTAATGATAATCAATTTCGCATCTTATCCCCTTCTGTTCCAGTTCTGCAAATACCTTTCGTATATGGTATACCGTTTGTGGTGCATCTGCTGTGGTATGGCTATGGTGTACCTCAAACGGAATTCCTGAGCGTTTAAAAAGCTCCAGCATAACATCAGAATCTTTTCCTCCGCTGTAAGTACATACAAGAGGTTTTCCGTAATAGTTCATGCTCATTTCGGATGCTATTTTTATTCTTTCTATTGATTTTTGTTCTTTATCCATCCTTTTACTCCTCTTTTAATGTCCTGCCAGAAATGTATTCAGCATATGCTCCCGCCAGTCTGCTTGCTTATTGCTCCATCTTTCGCATGTATCATCATCTTCTATCAGGATGCCTTTTAAATCGCACAGGCCTCCGTCATTTTCTGTGCAGGTGGCGCAGGTTCTTGTTTGTTCTGTCATAATTAATCCTCCTCTGTGTTGTCCTCATACTCTGTTCTCGATATGATTCGTACATCTTCCTTGCTTACCTGAAGCATCTTTGCGAATCCTTCTATTTTCCCTTCTGCATCCTTCTGTAAATCATATTCTTTCATGCTTTCTAAGCACACATCTTCCTTTATCTCTGCATATCCAGTGCTTCCTTCTCCTCCGTACATTTCTGCATTTTTAATCTCAAAAAACATTTCTATTGTTATGTTTATTTTACTCATCTGTTTATTCTCCTTTGTATCTATCTGGAAGCCGTTGCCAGGCTACTATTTCCTTGTCACGGGCTTCTATAAACTCATCATGGATTTCACTATAAATATACCATTGCTTATCTCTAACTCTGTAAAATCCCCATTTAACAGCTCCGTATGATGTTGCCACATTCAGCATTGGATAATATCTTTCATTTTCTTCTTCCGGCAACCTCTCACTGCATGGAATCCAATTGTCATTTTTCACATCATCCATGTGAGAACGAATAATTTCCATTGCTCTTTCACATACACAAACCGTACAATCATTATGCTTACAATCTTTTTCAAAGCAATCTATAGCAACTGTAGATTCCATAATGTTACGCATCTCTTCTATCTCTTCTAAAATCTTCTCTAGTACGTTCATCACTCCACCTCGCTAACTGCATGTAGAATCAGCTCCGCCTTAATTTTTACTACTGCTGCATTGTCAGGAAATCCTACGATTATATGTTTAGTAAAATCGTAAGCTATATTTACTCTTCCTATTTTCATAAAAATATTTCCATCGCATTTAAAAACATCTTCTGGTGCAAGTTTTTCAAAATAAGTTGTTCTGTTTAATGTTTTATCAGTTATTTCCATCATTTTCCCATACCTCTCTTTCTATCTCCTCATATTTCTCTCAGTTCCTTTTCTATCTCCTCATCCGTCAATTTCAGCAAATTTCCACTCTGATAAAATACTGCCCCTGCCGGAGTCACCTGCATACATTCGATATAGCCTTCTGCTTCAGCTTCCCTGCTGCCATACCTTCCATGGACTGTTGTTTTATGTCTTCTCAGGTATGTTTTCCCTGGGATTAAATTTTCTTTCTTCATGGTCTTTTTCTCTTTTCCTCAAAATCATATTCTTCCAGTTTCTTTAACAAAAACTCTTCCTTTGTCTCTTCTTGCACAATTACCGGCATGCATTTTAATGTGCAGGTTTCGTTCTGCCAGTAGATTCCTTCCTGTCCGTTTTCACTTAATGGAGGACTCACCGGGTCTTCCCCTTTCTCCCTGCTGCTATTGTCCACCATGTCTACAATGTTCTCTGCAAGTATGATGTTTTCCATGGTGTTTGTGTTCTGAAGGACTGCTACTCCTCTTCCATAATCCCGGATACGGATGCCTGTATCTTTATATTTCGTTTTAAAATAACAGGTATCTGGTTTATAGTATCTTTCCGGGAGTAGTTCCCTTTCCTCTGTCTGGTTATCTTCGCTTTTCCAGAAGGTCACGGCCTGTCCTGCTGCCGGGATAAACCCTGTGAGTTCAATGATTGCTGCTTTCGCTTTCTTTGTCATCCATACACTGTCCAGGTAGATACTCCAATATCCTCCCAGTAAATAAATGCCTTCTCCATCATTCCCTACGGTAAGTCCAACTCCGCTCCACGCTTTTTTTATCAGTGCCTTAAAACAATTTATCTTCAAAAACATATCTTCTACCTCCGCTTCTTTGCATTCCTTACTCTTTGTTTCCTTGGTTTCCTGCTGCCTATGCATCTTCCGCTTTGTTTTCCGTAGATAAAGGCGGTAAAGTTATTTCTTCCCATAGTGCCCTCCTATGCATTTTCTATTTTTCTTTTCAGAGCCTCTGCAATATCTCCATGGCCTGTTTCTTCTAAGACTTCTACTACTGCATCCAGAGAAACAAATTTCCCATTTGCTTTCTCATTTTCCTTTTCGATTGTTTCCAAAGTCTCCATATCTGGGTGGATTCCACAGGTTTCCTGCATAGTTTTTGCCATATCAGAAAGTTTTACATAGCTCTGTCCATATCTGTCATAGCTCATACACGCTTCACTGTGTTTGTCCATCTGCTGCTCAAATCTCTGTAAACGGACAGAACGCCATCCATGTTCTTCATATAAGACCCACATGGCTACCGTTTTCATGGTATTCATGATTCTTTTGGCCAGCATATCGTATGTAGCTTCAATAGCTTTCTCCGGGATGTTCATAGGGATTCCTACTGCCCCCCGTCTTCGTAAATCCTGTTCCAGGTGTTCTACGCCTTTTTCTTTTGCTACTCTGAGGGCATATGCAGCACCCTCATTTCTCCATTTTTCTTCCTTACGATTCACTTTTTTCTCCTCCTGATCAGTGGAAGTCCATGTAACTTCCTGTAATTATTTTCCTTTGCTTTCAGATGCTCGTCTATGAATCTTAGGTTCCTTAGAGCCATATCATAGACCTCTGCTTCTTTATCCAGATGTTTTCCCCTGTTTTCTTCTTCCCGGATTTTTTCTTTCAAAATTTTCATTTCTTTTCGTTTCTCTTCTATCCTGGCATTTATCCTGTCCCGGAACAATTCTGCCCCGGCCAGGATGATAATCCATACCACCAACAATGCGAAGAGAAATCCACTTATCTGCAACAGGAGAATGCCTATCTCCTGTATCGAATATAATTGCTGCAACATCTTTCCCCCTAAACTTCTATCCCTGCCATGGCCTTCAGTATCCGTTCTGTCTGCTCCCTTAAAAAGACCAGTGCCTCTGAAAGCTCCACATCCTTTTCCTTGATGTGTCTGTGCAGGATGTCTTTCTTTACCAGTTCCAGGGTCTCCTTCATGGTTCCGACATATCCCAATGTTGTACATGTAACTTCCCCGGTCTTTCTGTTTTTCTTATTCCTTACCACGGTGTAACCGTAATTGTTTGTCTTTGCATAATAATTATCTATGATATGCAGCATAACGCTTCCTCCTTTATGCTCTTAACTGTTTTCTCCTGACACTCTCCCTGTACTTGAAGACTCCTACTTCCCGGCAGTCTCCCGGTTTGCATGGTCTTCTGTGCCCCATGTCTCCTATGTAGTCGCAGGTCATCCTTGCCCCGTCTGAGTTCCTGCTTCCATACTGGCATTTCTTGCAATCCTTTGTTATGATCTCTTGCACGGTCCTTTCCGGGACACACTCCCAGGCTTCCCAGTATGTGCAGCCTTCGCATTTTCCTTTCTCCACGTAATATTTCCCTGCTTTTTTTCTTGCATGTGGGCAGAATTTCTTTGTCCGCAATTCCCCTGGAAGGAGCATATGCAAGCAACTCTCCCAGCGGTTTCTTCTATCTTTCATAATTCCTCCTTAACTAAATGGCAGCTCCTCATCTATTCCGTCTGGTATATTCATAAATCCGTCTGCATCCTCTGTTGGCTGACCTGCTGCCGGAGCATTTCCCTGGTTCGATTCTTTTGCCGCACCTTTACCCTCAGCAAAGTCCTGTTCTTCTATCACAACATCTGTGGTGTAAACTTTCTTCCCTTCCCGGTTTGTGTAGCTCCCGGTCTGGATCCGGCCGCAGACGATTATTTTTAAGCCCTGCCGGAAGTATTTCTCGGCAAATTCTCCTGCTTTCCCGAAGGCTACACAGCTTATAAAGTCTGCGGTTGCTTCTCCCTCTTTTTTGAAACGCCGGTCTACGGCCAGGGTGTATCTGGCTATTGCCATGGAATTGTCTCCCTGGGTGTAACGCACCTCCGGGTCTCTGGTTAGACGCCCCATTAAAATTACTTTGTTCATGATTTTCCTCCTTTTTTTGGAAAAGTCCCCCACCGTCTCCGTGAAAGCATTTATCATTGTTCCACAGGTTCTATCCACAGGAAAATTGTGGAAAGTGGGGATTCTATCCCATTTTTTCTTCACTTTTTCTAAAAATCAGCCTTCAAAATGCCTTTCTGCATAGTAAAATCAAGTTCTCTCAAATCCCCCACCCAGGTAAGACCTGCCTATAATCTGGACAAATTCTTGGCGAGTATGGGTTCTCTCATACTCCCTCTGGCACATTTTCTTTAGGATAAGGTCATTCTCCCTATTCAAATGCACCGCCTCTCTGCCTTCCCGGTGGTGCCGGATGCAGAGGTTTACCTTAAAGCCATGTATTTCACTGTTTCTACGGTTGGGACCGAAGAAAATATGATGGTCCTCTACTATCTGATAGGCGTAATTGCTTTCCAGGAGCATACAGAGGTAGCATTGCTTATTGTCCTGGTTCTGTAAGATGCTCTTTTGTTTCTTTACTCTCTTCATACCCAACTCTCCACGATCACCGGGTCATCCGCTGCTGCTCTTGGCAGTTTTATATAAAATCCAGCTTTTCTTATATCTTCCCTGCACTCTTGTACCGTCTTCCTTGCAATGCACTGAGCGGATGGTTTTCCCGTTTTTCCATCAAAAACCCTGGCCACACACCCTTTGGGGAAATCCGAAGGATTCTTATAAATTACAATCATTGGTAGAAAGATACCTGTCTTGTCCATTTCTTTAAAGCTGCTAATCACTTTGTTTTTCATGTTGTTCCTCCATTTCTGCCAGCATCCAGTCGGAATAAGGGTGTTTCCCTGTCTGTGTGCTGGCTTCGTGTATTTTTATTTTTTCCCAAAGGGCTTCCCACTCTTCCCGGTTAGTGATGGGTTTCCCGTTTGAGGTAAAATCCTGTCCTGCCCACTCCTTCAGTTTGCCTGTGAGCATGCTTAGTACAAATTTGTCCCTTCCCCGAACACAGAGCGAACACGGCTCACGAATACGCCCCAGGGCTTCTGCCAGTGTCAGGAGTGTTTCCTGATGGTAAGTCCCTGACCCTTTCCGGAAGGATTCCCTGGTCACGGTTGTCCCGGAGGATGTGATGTACTCCAGCACATACCCGTATGTCCTTTCGTGCTTCTGGAACGCTGCACAGTCCGTCTCTATGTAAAGGTTTACCTGCTTCATTCTATCCACCCTCCTTTATGATCGTGTAATATTGGAACTCATATCCGTCTGCCGTGATTCCCTGCCTTACGCTGTCTTTGTCCAGATACCATCCTTTTGGGACTTTTATCTCGTAAGAGAATTTCTTTCCCCTCATGGGCTTTTTCTTCGGTACCGGCCTTATGAGGTTCTTGCTTGGGTTGTAAGATTTTTTCTGGATCTGCTCATCCGTGTCCCTGGTCTTCTGGAAGTATTTTATGAAATACTCCGCAAGCCTCCGGTACTGCCCGGAGCTGTCCATGGGCTTTATAGTTGTCCATCCATGCGGCCAGATGTTTTTTAAGAGCCTGATGTCTATGGGGCTTACCACCATGTGGATGTGGGCACCGCCCCTTTTTCCTACTTCTGCAGTCCACACATACTTAAAGACTGCATTTTCCTTCTTATAGATTTTTCTTAAATCCCGTAGCAGCTTCTGCTCCTGCTTATGCAGCACTTCCACACTCTCAGGTCTCTGCTCCTTTTTGTAGTCAAAGGTGATATACCAGCAGTTTTCATCGAAGTTGGCATTTAACAATCTGGTCAGCCTCTTTACCAAGTGCCTGTCATTTATTTTCTGCTGCTGCTCTGTGGTAGGGTTTACCCTTGGACTCCTCTTCCTCCCCTCCGGCTGTAACCAGTAGGTGTAATACTTTGCTATCTCCTTGGTTTTCCCTGCCCTGCATGTCATCTTCATGTATGGCATATTTCTTCCCCCTGGTCGAAACTGTAATAAACTTAGCAAGTCTAAAGCGGCTTTCTAAGCCGCTGTTTTCTTGCCTTTCCAGGCCATATATGCTATACTGGTTAAAAGGTTTTTGAGCTATATATGGCTCGTCCAGAGGTTGCAGCCTCTGGACTTTTACTTTATCTGTATAAAATGTTTCTTTGGATTTCTTGCATATCGGTGTTCCCGTTCTCCAACAAAATTTCCTTTTCCTCCATGAGAACCATGAAATTTCTCTGTATATCGGTTGCTCTCTAAGGTAATCGAACTTATCTTATACTTCTCTTTTAGCTGCTGTATTTCCTCAAATATGGGCAGTATGTCTTTTTGCAGGCTGGCAAATTCTCCCATCATGTACGCTCCTTTTTCATTTTTAAAATGTCTCTTGACATCCTCCCTATCTACACCTTACAATAAAGGTGTATTTTATGTTTTTGTCCGCATTTGGTTCCTAGGCCTGGCGGACTTTTTTAATCTTCTTTTCCCACTTCCTGGCATTCTCAAACAGCTTGTACAGCATCACAAACACCAGACTGACACCGAATATCTGGAAAAACAACGGGTCGCTTTTCGGCATTTCAAATACTGTATTAAATACCAGGGCGGTTCCCAGTAGTGCTTCTACTATAGATTCTCTGTGCATGAGCTTGTCCCTCCTTTCCCGCCCTAGGCGGTTTTCTCTTCTATGTAATTTAATTTCCTTGCGGCTGCCCTATTCCATTCTCTGGCAAGCCGTTCTCTTTCTTCCTGCGGAAGGGTTTCTAAATCAACTTTTTCTTCAGCGATAACTACTATGTTTCTATAAGCTAAAGCCATGTTGCCACCTCCTACCCTATGTTTATGCTTTGTAGATTGTCCATGTTGCCAGTTCTTCGCAGTATCGGTTTCCTTTTTCGCCAAAACCTTACATTTTACACCTCTTGTCTAATTCCGATTCTTCTGCTACAATAAATTTGGAAGAAGAAAAATTCATTCACTTGGCTCTTACCTATTCGTCATTATTGGGTGAGAGCCTCTTTCTTTCTAGAATTTCTTGCCTTTCCATATTCTCCCATCTATAATTTACTTACAGGCCACTGTCATGGCTGAGTATAAAGAAAGGAGATATATATTTGTGAATATTCAACCTATAGATTGGAGTGCCACTGCTGCCTGGATTGCTGTTATCATTTCGATTATTGGTGCTTCTGTCGGTCCTTTTTTCACTGCTTGTATAAACAACAAACATCAGCTAAAGCTTCGTGAATTAGACATTAAAGAAAAAGAATTATCCGAATACAACGCAAAACGGAGAACCGCCATTGAGAACTTCCTTTCCAGCACTTCCAGATATCTTTCCGATGGTCAATACAAAAATATAGAAGCGTGTGGAGAAAATTTCTTTCAAGTGTATCCCTATATCCCTAAAGACTTATGGGGAGACCTTAATAATCTTTACACTCGCATTTGCCAAGAAGACATATTGGGTGCCCGTGCCTCCTTTTTAAGAATTTCTAATCGGTTAGCCGAGATATTAGCAGAACCACTCCAAATATCTCGCTAAGGACAATCCAACTAATTTGAAGTTTCCAATATGGAAGCTTCATTTTTTTTACAACTACAGCACATACAATTGCCACAATCGTTAAAATAATAAAGCATATAATATTTAACCAATCTGTCGGTGTAAGCATCTTTCTCACCCCGCTTTCTTTTCTCTATCCATACCCCATGCCATCCGCACGCCAGCAATAGCTCCAGCAACAAAATCCTTATACTCTCTACCAGTTCCTTTGATGCCTTTTAGAATCTCTGCAAATTCTTCTACATCTTTGATTCTTCCTTCAAGTTCTGCCATTTGCTTCTCTCCTTTCTTGGTTGTTACACCAAGTATAATTCATTTTATTTGGATTGTCAACCATATTAATCAAATTTTTATATTTATTTTTGGTTGACATACCAAATCATATGTAATATAATATTTTTAAAGAGAGGTGATCATTTAATGAAATTATGCGAAAGGATTAAATATATAAGAGAATCCTTAGACAAATCACGTGCTGCATTTGGAGAATCCCTTGGAGTTAGTGGTGACGTTGTGAATAACTGGGAACGTGGCAGAGTTGATATAAAAGACTATGTTCTTAAATTAATTTGTAAGACCTTCCGAGTTAATTACTCATGGCTCTCTGAAGAAGTGGGCGAACCTTTTATATCCGTTCCAGACATTATATTAGATGATGTTGCAGAGGAATATGGATTGGATGAGGAAGACCGTCTTCTTATTGAAGAATATGTAAAACTTCCAGCGGATGCCAGAGCGGCAATAAAATATATGCTTAGAAATGTCTTTCAAAAAAGATAGGCACCAGACTTATTCTGGTGCCAGACTCTTTACATTTTGACAAAATAATAATGTACAAGTTCATAAATTCTTTTTAAAATCTTGTTATCGTTGATTTTGTCAATCATTTTTTTGAGATGTTTCTTGTATTCTTCGCTTGTCATATGTGTACCTCCCTCTTGTGGGAACATTTGTTCTTTTCTATAATATACTACATAAGCATCATAGATTCAAGAACATTTGTTCGTATTAATTTGTCTTACACTATGTAGACGATTCAGAAACGAAAATCTCTCTCTTTTTTTAAAAATTTTTACTGGAAATATTTACCAGGAGCTTTTTATGGGATTTGATGTTAAAATCTTCCGGGGAGTGATTTTTTTGGAAGATAAATTAAGGGAGCTGTACTTTACACATTACAAAATGGTTGTTAAGGTTGCATATGGCATCCTTGGCAACACCGAGGCAGCCGAAGACGTTGCCTCAGACGTATTTTTAAAGCTCATAGAAAAAATGAATTATAAAGATGATATCCGAAATGCACAGGCATGGCTTTGCCTGGTAACTAAAACAACAGCCTACGATTATATCCGAAAGCGGAAGCCTAACGTTTCCTTGGATTATGTAGATAACATTTTAAAATCTCCGGATTTTGCCAATGGCGTACATATTAGGTTATATGCTCATACGGTCCTGGATGATCTGCGTAACAAGAATCAGAAGTGGTATGATGTGTTTCTTATGCGGCATCTACTTGGCTTTAGTGTTACGGAAATTGCAGAATATTATCATTGTTCCGATACTGCCATTTCCAATATCCTTTACAAGACCAGGAAATATTTAAGCCGGAAGGATGAGGATTCTGGCTCTACGGTTTATCTATCTTTATTATTTTTCTTTTTGATGAGCAAATATTTTTATATTGGTTAATTCGCCACTGGCGTTTTAATAAATAAATACATCACAAGGAGAAAAAGAAAATGAAGAAAAGGATTGTAGTAATGTTAATGGCATCCATGATGGCGTTAGGTTCTGTAGGATGTGGAGGAAGCGCAGAGGAACCAGCATCCAAACAAGAAAGTGCAGAAAAAAAACCGGAAGCCAAAGAAGAAGAGGCTTCTGAAGAAAAGAAAAAGGAACCAGCCGAAGAAGCCGTGGAAGATGACGGTATTATTGATTTTACAGCAGAAACTTTTAATGTAAAATATGTAAAACATGAATTCGGCACAGATTATGAAGGAAACAAATGCCTGTACTATTATTATTCATTCACAAATAACGGAGAAGAAAATGCTACCGCTGGTATCGCAGCTCATGTGCAGTGTTTCCAGGATGGTTCCGAATGCGAAATGGCAATCACAACAGAAAATAACGATGCCATGAACAATTATGCACTGAATGAAGTGCAGCCTGGAGGAACTGTAGAAGTATGCCAGACTTATAAACTAAAAAGTGATACAGAAATTACAATAGAAGCATCCGACATGTTATCCTTTGACAATAAAAAAGATACACAGAAAATTACTGTAGAATAAAACAAAACCGCCCCTGCTGGAACAGGAACGGTTCGTTATATATCCCGAAGATATACCATATAACATAAGCAACTATATTGTATCATCTTCGGAAACAGCACGCAAGCGGAACTAATGTTCTTTGCTGGCTGTTATTTTTATACTCTTTTTTGAGTAAATTAAAATAGAATGAAGAAGGTGATGTTATGTCTGGCAAAGAAACTCTTAAATCCGGTGCTCTCTATATACGTGTCAGCACCCACGGAAAGCAGGAAGAGCTTTCTCCTGCTGCCCAAAAGCGTTTACTTTTAAAGTACGCAAAAGACCACAACATTGTAATATCAAAGGACTATATCTACGAAGAAAAAGGTATCTCCGGCAGAAAAGCAGACCGCCGCCCTGAATTTATGCGGATGATATCTGCAGCAAAATCGAACCCATCTCCTTTTGATGTGATTTTAGTGTGGAAATTCAGCCGTTTCGCAAGAAATCAGGAGGAATCTATTGTGTATAAGTCCTTGCTCCGTAGGAAATGCAATGTGGACGTGATTAGTGTGTCTGAGCCGCTTATAGACGGACCGTTTGGCTCGCTGATTGAACGTATTATCGAATGGATGGACGAATACTACTCTATCCGTCTATCCGGGGAAGTATTCCGTGGAATGTCTGAAAAAGCTATGAAAGGGGGGTATCAGGCGAAACCTCCGCTTGGGTATAAGATAGTAACAAAAGGAGAGCCGCCTGTCATTGTTCCAGAGGAAGCAAAGATTGTGGAATATATCTTTGATAAATACGTCAATGAACGTTCTGGGATATTTGATATTGCACGAAGCTTAAATGTAATCGGTGCGAAAACCTCCCAGGGGAAAGCGTTTTCCCGGAGGTCTGTGGAATATATCTTGCAGAATCCTACTTATTGCGGAAAGATACGCTGGAATAGGACTCTTAATGCCACGAATGAAATAAAACCAAAGGAAGAATGGATTTTGACACAAGGAACGCATCCTGCAATTATATCCGAGGAATTGTTTAATGCAGCTCAGGAGCGTTACAAGACTGAATACCACCCACGTGGGGCACGCCCATCTTCCACATATAAGCATTGGCTATCTGGCCTTGTAAAGTGCCCGGCCTGCGGCAGCACAATGATAGTTAGCAACACAAATGAAATTCCAGGTAAGAAACGATATTGCTATTTTACTTGCTACCAGTACAGTAAAGGAAAATGTCTTGCCAAAAACGCTATCAGTGTACGAAAACTTGAACCGGCTGTTTTGGAAGGTGTAAAAGCAGCTACTACCGCCACCAATCTATCTTTTTCTATTAAATCCCCTGTTCCGGTAGAAAACAAGGGTGAATTAAAAATCTTAAAAGATTTGCTTGAAAAACTGGAAAGTAAAGAAAAGCGAATCAAAGAAGCATACATGAATGAGATAGATACCTTAGAAGAGTATAAGGAAAATAAACTGCTGCTCGCAAAGGAGCGTGCTGATCTGGAAGAGAAAATCAAAAATACCAGCTCCGAGCAAATAGATAACACTGAAAAAATCAAGAACGATATGCAAGAACGTATCAAAAACGTGTACGACATTATCACGAGTGATAATTTTACGAGCCAGCAAAAAAACGATGCAATGAAAAGCATTGTAGAAAAGATAGTCTATAAAAAAGATGAAAAAACGGTAGAAATTTACTACTACTATATCTGAAAAAGCCTTATTTTATGCGGGTTTCAGAGGTTTATAGGTTGTTGCTATTTGGGTGACACAATGGGGTTCTAAATATCTGGGCGATCAGGGCTATTCTGCCATTGAAATTCTTCGCAATTTTTATGGAGATAATATGTATATCAACAGCGCGGAAGAAATTTCCGGTATTCCTGCTTCATGGCCAGGAAATCCCCTGGACATCGGTTCCTCCGGACCTAAAGTGCGACAGATACAGGAACAGCTGAATGTCATTGCCAATTCCTATCCTGCACTTCCTAAGATAACAGCAGATGGAATCTATGGAGAAGCTACCCAGAATGCAATCCGGGAATTCCAAAAAGTATTTGGTCTCCCTGTAACCGGTGTGGTGGATTACTCTACCTGGTATGAAATTCAGGAAATTTACGTAGGCGTCACCAGAATTGCCGAATTAGTTTAAAAAACAGACCGCTCAGGCATACCACTTTTTATTGACATTCTGTGGCAGCCTCGCGGTCTTTCCTTTCTGTTTTATCTTACTTCCAGTAATTCGGAAACTGATTTCTCAATACTTTTGTGCAGACCTCTTCCCCCTCCTGAGCAAGTTTCTCTTCATCCACACCGGTTAAATGTCCGTTTGCATATACAATTTTTCCATTCACTATGGTCATCCACACCGGCCCTGTTACACCGACTCTTGCAAGAAGGTTTTTCGGATCATGTACTGCTCCTGTAAATTCCAGACTACGTGTATCAACCAAAAACATGTCTGCTCCTTTTTCCGGTTCCAGAGAACCAAGATCCATTCTTCCAAGTGTTTTTGCACCATTGATGGTTGCTACTTTTAACATGTCATAAGCAGAAACACTTCCTCCTCTTTCTTTTGTATGATATGCCTGCATCAGATACGCCATACGCAGCGCATCCAACTCATTTGAACTGTCATTCGTAGCAGAACCATCACACCCAAGACTAACAAGAACTCCCATTTCCTGAAGTTTTTTGATATCCAGAATAGGGAAACCACCAAGAACTGCAGGTGCCGGACAATGGGAGATTCCTGTTCCTGTTTTCGCAATTTTTTCGTATTCTGCCTGCGTTAATTCCCATGCATGTGCATAAAAAACATCATCTCCAATAAATCCAATTTTCTCACACCAATCCAATGTACGCATCCCATAACGTTCCCGGATTCCTTCACTTTCTCCTTCTCCAAGATGTGTATGCAAACGGACACCTTTATCTCTTGCCAGTTTTACAGATTCTACAAACGTATCTCTATAACAGTTGATCGGCTGACATGGAGACACTACGATCTGACTCATAGAATATGGAGATGCATCATGATATTGATCGATCAATCGCTCACAATCCCGAATAAACTCATCTGTCGTTTCCACCATAGCTGCCGGAAAATACACCGGTAGGTGTTTACCGCCGTACCATCACTGTTCCCGA
>USPF01000047.1 GCA_900556555.1 uncultured Blautia sp. | reverse complement strand
GGATCGCTGTTTCCTTCACCATCTGCCCGAAGCCTCCTGCTCCGAGAATCAATAATTTTTTCATAGGTACCCCTCCTTACATTTCAAAATATTTTATGTTTTTACGCGGTATCTTCGAATTTCTCAATCGCGCCGAAACAAATCTCTTGTATAGACCTTTTCCTGCACATCACTCAGACAGTCATCATATCTGTTAGCAATAATGCTGTTGCTAAGTTTCTTGAATTCTGCCAGATCATTAACAACCCTGCTGCCAAAGAATGTTGTTCCATTGTCTAATGTAGGCTCGTAAATGATCACTGTAGCGCCTTTTGCTTTGATTCGTTTCATAACACCCTGAATGCTGCTCTGACGAAAGTTATCAGAGTTTGATTTCATTGTTAACCGGTAGACCCCAACAACGACCTGCTTTTCTAATCTGAAATCATATGTGTTATCTTCATCATATCCGTAGTAACCTGCCATCTGCAATACTCGGTCGGCAATAAAGTTTTTTCGTGTTCTGTTACTCTCCACAATGGCAGTCATCATATTCTGCGGAACATTATTATAGTTTGCCAGCAACTGTTTTGTGTCCTTTGGCAGGCAGTATCCTCCGTATCCAAAGGATGGATTATTATAATGCTCTCCGATTCTTGGATCTAAACACACGCCTTTTATGATATCCCTTGTATTCAGATTTTTCATTTCTGCATAAGTATCTAATTCATTGAAATAAGAAACACGTAATGCCAGATATGTATTCGCAAACAGTTTCACTGCTTCTGCTTCTGTAAATCCCATAAACAGCGTATCGATCTCTTCTTTTACAGCGCCTTGTTTCAGAAGTTCTGCAAACGTATGCGCTGCTTCCACTAAGTTTTCGTCTGTGGGATCCGTTGATACAATAATTCTGCTCGGATACAGATTGTCATATAACGCTTTTGATTCCCGCAAAAATTCCGGGCTGAAAATAATCTTATCTGTACGATATTTTTCACGAACACTGACTGTATATCCTACCGGTATCGTTGATTTTATGACCATGACCGCATTCGGGTTGACTCTCAGAACTTGCTCTATTACAGATTCTACGGCAGATGTATCAAAGTAATTTTTCTGGCTGTCATAATTTGTCGGAGCTGCGATCACAACAAAATCTGCATCCCGATAAGCAGCGTCTCCATCTAATGTTGCAGTGAGATCCAATGGCTTTTCAGCCAGATATTTTTCGATATACTCATCCTGGATTGGAGATTTCCTTTGATTGATCAGATCTACCTTTTCCGGAAGAACGTCCACTGCTGTAACATGATTGTGTTGTGCAAGCAGTGTGGCAATAGACAGACCGACATATCCGGTTCCCGCAACGGCAATATTCAATGATTTTTCCATGATATTTTTCCTCTTATACTTTGTAAAATTCTTTATACCATTCAGCAAATTTTCTCAATCCCTCACGAAGAGGTGTATCTGGCTTAAACCCATAATCTTTTTCTAATGGCGTTGTATCTGCATAAGTTACAGGAACATCTCCGGGCTGCATGGCAACTAATTGCTTATGACTCTCAAAATCGTAATCTTCCGGGAGCACTTTCGCCCGAATTAATTCCTGTTGAAGAATATCAACAAAATCCAGAAGATTTTCCGGATTGCTGTTTCCAATGTTGTACACTGCATACGGCGGCACCGGCAGTCCGTCTTCTCCTGTTTTTCTCTCCGGAGCACCACACATGACTCTTTTTACGCCTTCCACGATGTCATCTACATACGTAAAATCCCGTCTGCAGTTCCCGTAATTAAAAATCTGTATGGTCTCACCCTTCAAAAGTTTGTTTGTGAACCCAAAATATGCCATATCCGGTCTTCCTGCAGGTCCGTAAACAGTAAAGAAGCGAAGTCCTGTACTCGGAATATTGTAAAGTTTAGAATATGCATGAGCCATCAATTCATTGCTCTTTTTCGTTGCCGCATAGAGGCTCACCGGATTATCCACTTTGTCCTCTGTACTGTAAGGCACTTTCTTGTTGGTACCGTATACAGAACTGGAGCTGGCATATACCAGATGCTCAACACCTTTTGCACCATTGTCATAGCTATGCCGACAAGCTTCCAATATATTGTAAAATCCTATCAGATTAGATTGAATATAGGCATCCGGATTTGTAATCGAGTAACGTACCCCTGCCTGTGCAGCAAGATTTACAACGAGATCAGGTTCATACTTTTCAAAAATTTCATGAATGACCACTGTATCTGAAATGTCACCTTTAATAAATGTCCATGTGTTTGGAGATTTCACTGCTTTCTCGATTTGTTTTAATCTCCATTCCTTGATCGATACATCATAGTAATCATTCATATTATCAATTCCCACAATATGAACTTGAGACTGACTTCTAAACAGCTCAAGAACCAGATTGCTTCCAATAAAACCTGCAGCTCCGGTTATAAAAATTGTTTTATTTGTCAGCGTTATTTTTTGCATGATTTGCACCTTCTTTTCATTCTTATATCATCATCATGTTTCTTCTGTTTACGTAATCATCCATAATATCCGAAATTTTATATGTAACATTTCGGCTGATATTATCCGTCATTCTTCCATTCTCTATAGCTCGTACAAAGGCTACCAGTTCATAACGAATGCCTTCTCCGTCTAATTGATAAAAATAGCGTCTGTTTTCTGACTGATTTTCATATCGAATCTCAAAATAATCTGTTTTCCACCATGGTGCCGGAACATAAATATACCCCTTTGTTCCCGACACGATCAACTCTCCCTCTGATTTTACACCATCTCCAACTCTGATCGAGGCAACTGCATGGTCATAGATAAAGTCCATTTTTGTAAAACTGTCATGTGTATTCATTGCATCATAAAATCGTGTGATGATCTTATAATCCTTATAGTCTGTTCCCAGCAGTTCAAAAATCGGAAGCAATGCGGTCGGTCCCCACTCGTAAATTCCATCCCAGTCTGTACGTTCCATTCCGTCTTGTTTTCTAAGGCTTGTACAAGTTGAATCTACAGAGATCACATCCCCTATGTTTCCACCTTTGATCAATAGAAGCAATCTTGAAAATGCTGTAGCATATGCTGTTTTAATCGCTTCCATAAGTATCAGTCCATTTTCTTCCGCTATTTGAAACAGCTCCCTGCTTTCTTTCTGACTTAGAGTCAGCGGTGACTCACAAAGAACATGTTTTCCCCGCATCAGCGCTTTCTTAATGTGTTCATAATGATCTTTCG
Organism: uncultured Blautia sp.; assembly: GCA_900556555.1. GTDB lineage: Bacteria > Bacillota > Clostridia > Lachnospirales > Lachnospiraceae > Blautia. Next base: position 13,302 of record USPF01000047.1, on the reverse strand, counting down.
GTAAGGATCTGATATACACCGCGTCTACATTTTCTAACAGTTTCTCATAGTCATCAGTGATCAGTTCTACCTTCTGCAGCTCCGGATTCATGACGCTGATCCGCTTTGTACATAAAGCTTTCATCTGGATCCCATTCACAAACTCGGTCTCCATTCTTACTTTATTTAGAAATGGCGAGTCCCCCACAAGTCCCAGTCTCACCGCACATTGCTGCTCTCTGAGCTCAGAACTGGATACGCCCTGCGTTCTTTGAAGATATACTACCTTACAATATTCATTCAGATAATCAAATTTTCCACTCCAGTCAGACCCTACCGTAAATATATCTACATCATATTTACGGATATCATCTATTTTCTGACCTTCGTACTCTTCAATGATGATCTCATCCGCAATTCCTGTCGCCCGGACAGCTTCCACACGCTCCATCAAAGACTGCTGTACATTGATCTTTCCTCTTTTTTTATCAAAGTCATCTGCTGTTACGCCAACTATAAGATAATCTCCCAGTTCTTTTGCTCTTTCAAGAAGCCGGATATGCCCATGATGGAGTAAGTCATAAGTTCCATATGTAATTACTTTTATCATATCTGTACATCTCCTGGTTTTTCTATATAAGACCTCTTCTTTGCATATCTTCAAACGCATTTACCAGAGTTGTATTATCCTCTTTTGTAAGTGCACCGATATGCCCTACCCGAAATACTTTATCTCTAAGTTCTCCTCCATTTGGGCAGACCCAGATTCCATATTCATCTTTTAATGTAAGAAAAATATCATTTGCAGATGCTGTAGTCGGATGGATTGGTGTTACTGCATTTGACATTGACTCTGAAACAATTTCAAATGGAAGTCCCTGTATCTTTTCCCGAAAATCAGAGGCTAATTCAGCAACTTTTTTTATTTCCGCATCACTGCCGCCTTCTCTTTCAATCTCTTTCAATCTTGCGTTGATCTGAAGAAGGATTCCAACTGCCGGAGTAAACGGAGTTTGTCCTCTTTCCCCATCTTTAAGTGCATCTTTGAGATCGAAATACATACACTTTGGATCGTTTGCCTCAACTCTTTGAATTGCATTTTCCGAAAGTACGATAACAGATATCCCCGGAGGACAGGCTAATGCTTTTTGCGATCCCGTGATCATAACATCTACTCCCAGCTTTTCCATATTAAAGTCGTCTGCCAGAAATGAACTGATTGCATCAACAATCAAAAACAGGTGATTTCTTTTGCAAAATTCACTGATCATATCAATATCATAATGAACACCTGTGGATGTCTCATGCAGATTGACGATCATTGCGGAATATTCTTTTTTCCCTTCATACTCCTGCAGCATTTCTTCTGTCAGTGCTTTTCCGAAGTCTAATGCGATTTCCGAGTATGATATATCATGTATCTGACAAAGGCGTACAAACCGCTGACCAAAACTTCCGCCATTGATCACAATTGCTTTGTCTTTGGGTGTGAGTGTATTGATAATCGCAGCCTCCATAGATGCAGTACCCGACCCCGTGATAAATACAACTCTTGATCTTTCTGATGCTTTCGCAAACTTTTTAATGAATGCTTCATTTTCCAACATCACCTTTGAAAATTCTGCTGTTCTAAAATACGGAACCTGTTCAGCGCCAATTGCACATACTATATCTGAAGACTGAACCGGTCCTACTGTGAAATTAAGCATTTTCTGACACCTCCAAATTAACAGCCGGCCAACTCTTGTTTTAAAAACGCCAGGGATTCTTTACGGGCTTCTCCTATTCTTTCATGTACGGATTTATAATCAATTTTTTCTGAAATCGTTTCATCTCCATTAACCATAATACGATCAGAAGTTCCAAACAAATCCAGGAGTTCCTGAATCTTGGTATTGCACTGTTCTCTTGAAAAAATAACGAACTGCCTTCTAAACTGTGCACTCAAAATAATTCCATGGAAGGAATTCGTCACAACAAATTCTGCATGCTTTACCAATGATAAAAATTCCTCCACTCCGGCCTGATAGAACATAATATGCCCTTTTTCTGCATTGGTAGCCCGCAGACTGATCTCTACAATCTTCCACCCATTTTGTTTTGCCATTCTTTCTGCATAGTCTTCCATTTTCGAATTATATCTTCTGGAATAAATCAGCAGATACTTTTCTTCTACCAGTCGGTCACTGGCCAGAACATCATAGTCTTCATATTCTAAAAGTAACGTTGGATCAATCACTTTTTGAACCGGTACATCAGTATGTTCCTTTACATATGGAATCATCAGGTTTTCTCTCAGACCAAACGCCTTAAAGTTTTTTAAACGTTCATTTAACACAGGGAATGTCTCATCTGTAAAGTGAGGATCTCCAAAACTTGCTGCATATGCTACGGAATAGCTGTTTTTCATACAGTCATAATTTGCATAATATCCGTCATCAAATCCAAATTCATCCGGACAAAAGATCGTATCACTTCCACATATAAATCCGTCCAGTTTTTCTTCTTCCATTACGTCATTAAAATTTGAAGAAACATATTTGTGTGTACTTTTCTTCAGACGTGTTTCATAAAAATGATTAAATTTTTCATAGTTTTCCCTGATCGCAGGCATAGTGAGTTCACACATTCTTTGAGACTCTTCATCCTGATCCCACATATTTTTAAAAGGGTCCAGCGGATTCTTGTCTGCCAGAAGATCCGGACAATAATCAAGTACGATCGCTTCCCATGCTCCCTCTCCCACAGCATTTGCAGCTTGTTGTAACGCATACGACTGCAGCGCAGAACCATAATTTGTGAAATTGCAATATATATTATAACTTACTATTCCAAAACGTTTCATCTTTTCACTCTCTTTCCTTCGTATTTTCCCTCATTATTTTTTATCTGTCAAACATACTGGTATCTTCTACTGAGATTCCTTCTACGGAATCTATTGAGTAATTTTCAAACGGAAACAGATAATCGCTTAATCGTTTTTCAATATACTCGATATCTTCTTTTTTTCCATATCTTTTCCATAATTGAGTGTTGTGTACTGAGCGTTTTGGATTTAACATGGAAAATTTTTGTGTATGATTCATGGCTTCCAATCCTGTAAATTCCTCAATCTTTTTCACTGTATTCGTATAATTATATATGAGATCTTCAAAATTAATTTTTATTACGCGCGGTGCATCTAAACTGCTTCCCCCTCTCTCTGTATGAGTAAATAAAAACCAGTCACAAAAATCTCTTACAGAATTTCTCGGAACGATCGGATCATGAAATACCTGCGCCATAATAAACAAATCTCTAGGATCTCTGTCTACTACGATCACATATATATCATCAAAATACCTTAAACTTTTTTTGATATTAGATGACGGTACAATCTGATCAACTAAAAGATAAGGTTTTTTGTCCGTATTTGCTTCTGAAAATAGAGAATTGATATATTTTCTTGTACAGTCTAAAAACTTTTCTTCCGTAGGATATGCACAATACATCCATTCATTCTCTAAAACACTGCGTCTCTTTTTTGTTAATTTCCGGATAATTTTATTTTCCAGACGTTTCCTGTAATAGAAAAAAAGGCCTCTGTCATAATAATCATAAAAATCATGTCCATGATATTTCAAATCTGTCAGTTCAGCAATGTACTCTTCTGTTAATTTCATATATTGACCATTAAAAAAAGGTTCATATCTTTTATTAAACCATTTACCCGCATTAAATCTTGAAAGACGCAAAAATCGTTTTACTGCATGGTTGGAATTATCACGGTTATGATTTTCAATTAAATTGTATTCCAGATCCATGATTCCATCTGTATCATGGACAAATCGAAACTCATATCTTGTTAATGAATGAACAGAATCATATTCTGAAATCAAATCTGTAACCGCGCTGGAACCTGTATTTCGAAAACTTGCACATGAAATAACTTTCATAATTTATTATACCTTTCTACCTATAACTATACTTTCTGGAATTTTATATTTCTAACAGTTCTTTTAATTTCAAACTTCTCTTTTCAACTGAAAAATTGTATTTGGAATTCTGCAATGTTTCTTTCCACCTGCAAATAACTTCCGGATCTTCCAATATTTTCTTTAGATTTTCATACAATCCATCTTCTGTATTTTCCACCACAAGACCCGATTCTGCACTCTCGATAATTTCTTCGGCTCCGCTCACCTGAGTTGACACTACAGGTACTCCAAGCATTACCGCCTCTGTACATGAGGTACTGTAACCTTCTGCAAACGAAGAACAGATAAATACGTCTGCTTTTGCAGTATATTTGTGTGGATTACTCTGTGCTCCTGCAAAAATAACACACTCGCTCAAGCCCATATCTTTTGTACACTGTAACAATTCTTCTTTTTGCGGACCATCGCCGACAAAAATCATTTGAAATAAGAATCCTTCCTGCTTTAATCGACTCAAAGCATGAAGCAGTCTCAAATATCCTTTTTCCGGAGAAAGCCGCCCTACTGTTATCATTCTGACACCACTGTACGCCGGTAAATCTGCCGATTCTTTTCCCAGTTTTTCAACCTCATGATTGTCGATCGGATTATAACAGTAGTCTACTCTGGAGTTATCCGCCCCCATCCCGAGATCATGCTTTAACTTATCCGCATTACTCTTTGAAACACAAACGACTTTGTCTGCCCTGAGATAATATTTTCTCAATGTCAGTCTTTCATCATATCCATGAACCCAGACCATTCTATATGCATTTTTTTTCGTCCCGGAAACCACAGCTCTTGTTGCAGTCCCGTGCTGGAATCCAATTTCAATATCACTCTCTTTCATCCCAAAAACAAGTTTATGTAACAATGCTCCCGGAAGTCGGTTTAAAATTCTGGACATACCGGAAAAATAAAAGCCTAATACTGGTTTTACCACCACATTTGAAGCCAAAATAGACATAACACTCTTGTCGACATGATAAATCGGGCGCAATATCACCTGGATGTCATCTCGTTCGGATAAAAGATTGGCAATCCCTATCGCCGCACGTGCAACGCCATCTGAATATTGTAAATGATTAAAAGCAAAAGATATCCTTTTTTTCAAAACAAAACTCCTTTTATTTTTTGATCTTTTTCCTCATAGTAATTAAATATGTATTTAATTCTTTTCTTGTTGACGGAATGAAAAATAAAATTCCAAAATAAATTCCAATACAAATAAAAATAGAAAAATATTTTAAAATTCCAGAACCTGCAATCTGAATCATAAACAAGGCTGCAATAGCCATACCTGCAGATGCAAGAATATAATATCTGATCTGGTGTATAACCTCTGTTGCTTTGATTCCGGACACTTTTTTTGCCATGATTGTCTGAGTAACCGGAAGCTGGATCCTGACAATACAGCTTACAACGACCAATGCCTGGAATCCATACTGTGCGCTGATATATAACGCCGGAACCATACAGACCGCCTGTATCATATTGGCAATAAACAAAAGTTTCGGATAACCTTTTGATAAAACGATTGCTCCGCTCATATCATTGAAAATAACACTTTCGGCTAATATTAAGCCCCAAAGCCCTACCAACAGATCCGCTTCTCCCCACTGGCTTCCCAACAATATGTTTCTCACAACATCTTTATAAAGTAAAATCCCAATACCTAGTGGTACTACTAAGAGCCCTACTCCCTTCAAAAACTTAAAATACATGTTTTTGAATTCATATTCGTCATTTTGAAGCCTTGATAACGCAGAGAATAGCACACTGATTGTAGCTCCTGAAATCAGAGATGTAATCTGTGCAACCATTGTTGTTCCGGTCTTATAGATACCCAGATAATACTCGTTAAACAATCTTCCTATTACAAAAATTCCCACATTCGTGACCAACCAGGAAGAGATCGTTCCCAATAATGTCCAGCCACAAAAGCGAAACATCGTTTTTAGTTTATCAAAACTGTATCTGAATTTCGGTTTCCATTTTGACATTGAAGTAAGAAGCACTGCATTGCACAATTCTCCTGCAATGTTTCCTATGATCAACGCCCAATAAGAAAGTCCTAAAAACGCCAGTGGAACGGTTACTATTAGGGGTACCAGTTTCACCGCAATCCTGACACAAGATATTCCCTTATAATTAAAACTTTTTCTATAAATTGCTGTCTGTATACTGCTAAAAGAGGTAAGCGGCAAAATCAATGCTCCCATATATATAGCACGTCCCAATCCGGGATTTCCTAATATGACTGACAATTGTTCGTTAAAAAGGAAAATCATCCCCCAAAGCCCGATTGAAATCATCATATTCGTCCAGAACGCAACACATATGGATAAATCTTCATCATTTTCATCCCGAAACTGATGCTGCACAATATATTTCTGAAATCCCGCATCTGTAAATATGTCTGTAAAAGATACAAGCATAGTAACTGTTGCGATCACCCCAAATGCCTCAGGCGTAAGAACACGTGCCAATATCATATTTGTAATCGGAGAAATAATCTTTACTGCTATTTCAGTAAATACAGACCACTTTGTGGCACTTTGTACTTGTTTATTTAAATTACTCATTTCAATGCCCCTATCATATCTGTCAAAACATCACAGTCCATTTTTCGCATTACCCATACTTCTCATAAAACGCAAGTACAGATACATGATGATTATGGAATATGAAATTGCTTTCCATACATAGTAACTGTCACGCCGCGGAAGTGTAAACCATAAAAATACTAAAATACAGATTTTATATCGCCCCCACTGATCTGTCTCATCGTCATACCTGCATGAATTCAACATTCCAAAAACTACAAGCATTAACACAAAAATCGCAATCAGTCCAAACCATCCAAAATTTATATATGATTCTGCATTTAAGGAGAAACCTAATCCAAAATTGTACTGGCTATAATATTGAGTCTGCCATGTCTCAAAAATTCTGGACTGCTGATTGATTTTTCCTATTGTTCCTGTTACATCAATAAATGATGGGATTAACCCGCCTATCATTGACAAAACATACCCTTTTCCCAACTGAAACGCCTCAAAAGCCGGCACAATGTTCATCATTGTAAAAAGCGGGAAACAACTAAATCCAAGATCCGATATTGTATCTGTGATCAAGCCGGAAAACGATCCCAGATTTAAGTCTCCCTTGGTTCTTACAGCGTACGCAATTTGTATGAAAAGAAGTAATAGAACACCAAGGAAAATAATCAACAAAAACCGAACCATTTTTTTCCCTGTGCTGGGTTTGTCTTCCTCAGAGGATTCCTCTGCTTGAAGATAAGAGAGAAAAATCAGAACTACCAGGGCTCCGATTCCTGTCGTACGGTCACCGCAAAGTGCTGTCAATATCGCCCAGACAGCCACTGCTATTTTTATTGGTTTATTTCTTTCTTTTCCTGCATATACTATCATCAGAACAGCAAATGGCATAAACATATATTCAATAAAATTAAACACGGAAGGAATTCCACTTTCAAATGTTCTTACTGCAGAATATCCTCCGCCCATTCCAATATATGTTTTGATTAATACTAACGGTATTGTAACCACACCCGTCAGGATAACCCCTACTTTTGCTGCAAATTCTATAAATTCCGGTGTAAGCTCATCAATTCTTCTCGCTTTTCTCGGCAAATATTCATCCGATACTGGTTTTGTCATAATTAATGCCGCAAATCCTGTCAGTACATTGCTGATAGATGAATAAATTGCAACATCTGAGGAATATTGTTTTAATGTAGAAATATAAAAATCATTAAACTCTATTCCCAGAGCAAGTAATAAAAGCTGTCCGTTCTGAAATAAATAAAATGCTGCCAAAATCATAATTGTCGGAGTAAACAATCTTTTATCCTGCTGATATATCGCCCAACATTCTAAAATTAAAATGATCAGTGAGCTAATGCAGGATATTTTTACAACCAAATCCGAATTCGAATATCCTCTCAGATTTATCAAAATATAAATATATAAGATCAAACTCAACGCGACTGATACACACATCAAAAATTTTTTTCTATCTACTATCATAAATATTCTCCATAGTATCGCCTTGACTTACTACATTCTGTTTCAATGCAGTTTACTTAGGATATAGATTCCCAACACACTTTTATGCTTAATAAAAAAATCTACAATACTCATAATCCCGCCTTTAAATCTGGCTGCTTTTATTGCATTGCCAAAAATCGGATTTTTGTATTGTTCCAGAATATCTTTTCGTATACTCCGAAAATTTTCTTTTTTATTAAACTGAGTTCTCGCCACTGTGAAGAATCCTCTTTCAATACGCCTGTTATACTGCTCTCTAAAATCAAATTTTTCCAAGTCTAAAGCTTTTTTATAATGTTCTGCAATGACTAGCTGACATTCCCAACTTAATGGTTTTCTTCCTTTTGTCATAGACGATTCATTGTAGCGATAATAATATAATCCCTTATCCATTATTTCTAAAGAATGCGCAGCATAAATACAGGGAACTGTACATGCACCGTCTTCTCCCATAGTAACCTGATCAGGAACTTCCATCTGTTTCTTTTTATATAACTCTGCCCGGATTGCCTTTCCCCATACTGTTGGAAGAAAGAATCGTCCACTTTCATTCTGCAATAAATTCGGAAATAATTCTGTACAAATATCATCCTTCGAATAGTACCCTTTTCTGGCATTAACCGGCGTATATGTCTGTTTTTCCGGAGTTACAAGATAATACCCGCAACATACGATTTCCGCTTCCGTCTCATTGATTTTCTTTTCAAATTCCTCTATGTAATTCTCTGCAATATAATCATCACCATCTACACAGCAGATATAATCACCTGTTGCTTCAAGTGCACCTGCTTTTCTCGCACTGACCAAGCCTCCATTTTCTTTATGTATTACTTTGATTCTATCATCTTTCAGTGCGTATTCATCACAAATAACCGGACAGTTGTCATCTGAACCATCATCCACTAAAATAATTTCAATATTTTTGTAGGTTTGATGAATAATACTTTCTATGCATTGTGTGATATATTGTTCGATTTTATAAATCGGCACTATAATGCTATATCTTCTTTCCACTATTTCCCCTCATCTTTAATAATCGTTGTTTCCCTTTTTTGAATAATAATAGCTCCTGCCGGATACTCTCCTTTTAAGACACATCCTGCTCCAATTACACTGTTATCTCCTATCGTTGTGCCTCTGAGGATTACTGTATTGGCTCCTATCCAGCAATTCTTCCCGATATTCACATCTGCATACTTATATGTTTTCGAATCAACACCATTTTTTTGTGAATATAAGTGATCATGGTCATATATATTGACCCCGGGACCTAAAATTGTTCCATCCTGTATCCGAAGAGATTTATGACAGACGATCATGTTATTGATTCCAATCCCTACATCATTTCCAATTTCAAGAACACCTTGTCCCTGAACAGCAATCACTGCATGATTATCGATTTTTACATGATTTCCGATTTTTGCATTGCTTCCTCTATACAGCCGTATAGAGGCTCCGCTAAAGTATCTAAACTTATTTCCTACAATGCCACAGTGAAAAATTTTAAATATCAGACCTCGAAAATAAGCCCATCCATTTCGAAATAACTTAATCACACTACTATCTCCCAGCTTTTTCTGGCAAAACAAAATATTTGCCCAATTCAAAATCAAAACTATCCGGTGTATATTGAACATACCCGCTCCATGGATAAAATGTCAACTCACCAAAATATATTTTCCCTTCAATATTATAAAGATCCACACGAACCGCAGGAAAATCGCGGGATAGCACACTCGCTATCTCAACCATTTTCTCGTAATTCTCCGGTTTTTTCACACTGTCTTCAAAACATGGACAATCACTGTCTACTTTTACATAATTCCAATTTACATCATAAAAATTTCTTTTATGATCAGAAAATCTATCTTTATCATATACTACATATACTGGTTTTCCATTGAAACACAAAAACTTATAATCTGAAATACCTTTATCTTTATTAGAATTATCTTCCAGCAATTCTTCAACGATAATTTTTTTGCTGGAACCGCCATATGCCCATTCTCTTCCCGCTGAAGCTTCTGCCATATTTAAAAAATCATTTAATTTCTTCTTTGTTTCAGCAATATTCAATGTTTTCTTGTCCTTAACAAGAATATTCGTTCCGCTTCCATTGGTTGTTTTAATAACAAACTTATCAGGAAGTTGATCAAAGTTTATCTCCTCCGGACGATCCACCACCTGATACAACTGATTCAGAATGTTACCAAGTCCCTTTTTTTCAATATACTTCCGTACTCCATATTTATCTACGCACTCCATCATTACAGGATTTCTGTAATAAAGTTTGTACCACTGGATTTTCTCTGTATATCGCTTCGGATCTTTCAAATTTAATTTTCTTTTCAATTTAATCCGATACTGCAATTTGATCATTGCTTTATCGGGAACAAACTTAAGCATTCTTAAAATAGCAAATCTCATTTTTTGACTGCTTATAATTTTTTTATATCCATTCATGAATTCGCTACCTCATCACAATATTTTCGAATCACCATTTTGCGATCAAATTCACGTTCAACCTTTTCTCTTCCTGCTTTGCCCATAGCAGCTTTTTCTGCCGGATCCAATTTGATAAATGTTTCCATCTTTTCAATCAGACTGTCTGCATTTCCTGTCTCAAACAAATATCCTGTCACTCCGTCATCAATTACATTCATCGTTCCATTAATTCGAGAACCAATACATACACGACCACTTGCTGCACTCTCAAGCAACACATTCGGAACACCTTCTCCACCATGTGATGGCAATACTGTACAGTTACATTTTTTAATCCATCTATCAATATCACTTCTAAATCCTATGTAATTAACAATTCCTTGCTCTTGGTACTCCGCAACGATTTTTTTATACTCTTCTTCCTCGTTCCAACCTGCAATCAAAAACTCTATATTTTTATATTTATTTTTAATTGCCTTTGCCGCTTCCAGATATTCGTCGATTCCTTTTAATTTCATAACACGTCCAATAAAAATAAATCGTATGATATCATCCTCCGGCATCGGTTCAAATTTGTGTTCTTTAAGATTACACCCTGATCCCGGAAGCATCTCATAATTATTCTTTACCAGACCATTTTTAATAAAAAAGTCTCTGTCTCCCGTATTCTGAAAAAGTACTTTATAACATTTGCGAATAGATATTCTATAAAGGATCTTACATATTTTAGCCACCAGATTATCTTCTAAAAATGTTCCTCCTGTTCCGGTAATATTACATATTTGTTTATATTTCCCGTTTGTTGCAAGTGTCCCATAAATATTGGGTTTAATCGTATATGAAAAAACGATATCCGGATTGACCTCTGGAATCATCTTTTTATAAAAGAAAATTAATTTTAAATCATTCTTAGGATTAACCCCTCGACGGTCAACGTCTGTAAGAATTATATGACAACCTAAATTCGCAAAATAGTCATCCTGATCTTCCGGAAGTGAAAGATACACGTCATGCCCTTCCTCTACCAACTTTTGGATCAGCTCTTTTCGGAAAGAAAATAGTGTAATAAAATGATTTGACAAAAACAATATTTTCTTTTTTTCTTTACCTGCTTTTTTCATTTCTCCAGTACCGCCTTCTACAACTGACTCATCATATCCTATCTTGGATAATGTACCCAAAAAACATTTGGTGTCAAACAAAAAACTCTGCCTTTGAACATATTCTCCATCCAGTTTTGCTTTTACAGGAATCTCAAGTTCATCACGTCCATTAATCTGTGCCCACCCTGTAAGCCCCGGCTTCACATCATTGGCACCATACTTATCCCTCTCAGCAGTTAACACATCTTGATTCCAAAGCCCTGGTCTTGGTCCGATTACAGACATATTGCCAACAAATATATCCCAAATCTGAGGAAGTTCATCCAGTGAATGAGCACGCAAAAATTTCCCCACTTTAGTGATATACTGATCAGGATTTCCAAGCATATGCGTTGGTACATCATGAGGAGTACTCATTTTCATTGTTCTAAATTTATGAAGTTTAAAATATTTTTTATTTTGTCCTATTCTCTTCTGCGTAAATAAAACTGGTCCGGGATCGTTTATTTTAATGGCAAGCGTAATTGCACCAAATATCGGACTCAACACTATAAGACCACCAAAACTAAGTACTATATCCAGGCCTCTTTTAATATATCTCGCATAAATTCCCGGTTTATACTCACTATTACCAATTGCCTCGAGGTGTCCTCTCACACCGTCTGCATTCTCCCCATCTTTCTCATCTTTTATAAAAATCACTTTTTTCCCTTCAAATGGATTGTTCTGCTCTGATCTCTCATCACATTTACCAGATTTTTTTCTTACAATAATAGCCAACCCTGTAATTACCGCCCCTGTGGCAGTAACTACTACTCCCATAAACTTTTTCATCTTTTTCTTACTAGACATCCTTTACTCCCATTCATTTGCATTATTAGCGAAAATCAACAATTAGCCAATGACCAGAAGGCCAGAAAAAAAGCAAGTACCATATCAATAGTATTATAAATAACTCTATTGATATAACTTGCCAATGCTTTACCCTTTTTCAAAACTCCCATATCGCAGTACTTTCCATTTTATTTAAACACTTCTTCAAAACTAATCCTCTCTTCTTTTTCATTCCTAATTTAGTCTATTTTTATCATTTTACTATACTTTTTTCCATTTTTCAACATTACAGTCCTTTTATGCACAATTTTCCGCAAAATCAACAAAAATTTTTCTTTTATTTTCCATAATAGGGTTATTTTACCTCTCTCCATATTTTTGTCAACATCTCACTTTTTATATATTATATTCTATCAGCGCAAAAAAAGTGGAAGAAATCGCTCTCTTCCACTTTTCTCTAAATATTAAAATCTTTTTCTGTCAGAATAATTCTATCTGCATCATCTGTATTCTTTCCAAGAACTCGCTTTACAAGCTTCTTGGCGGATACCTTCTGTGAATGCGACATCGCCTCATCCATAATGTCTTTTACTTCCGCTACTGTCACTGCGTGATCTTCTCTCTGCAGCGCATCAATCCTGCTGTACAACGCCAGGATTCCCATCTCATCGATACGATATCCATTCTCCTGTGCGTAAGTCTGACCAAATGTAACCAGCTCATCATTTACAAAGATCGGGACTTCCAATCTGCTCGTAAATTTCTTTCTGAACTCTCTGTTTGAGGAAAGTATACGGTCAAGCGGCTTTCTCTGCTCTTCCAGCACGATCAGCATCTCTCCGGTATCTTTTTCCATTGCCTTGTTCAGCTTCGCAACCGTTCTTTCACTTAATTTTCCTGCTTTTTCAATGA
>USPF01000046.1 GCA_900556555.1 uncultured Blautia sp. | reverse complement strand
CGCTAGGATTTGCGGCGGGGATCATGTTGCTCATCTCATTAATGGAAATGCTTCCGCATCCATACGGTTTATTTCTCCTCTTGTACATGGATATTTCTGTATGAGCAAATACGGTTTCTGCTCTACATCAATTTCAGATTCTTCAGACCATAAAAAATAACTATAACAATACATTTTTTCAGCAGTACTCTGCTGCGTATCCACATAGATATTCTCATATCCTATGGTTTGTTCACCAATTTGAATAGTAAAATAAAAATCAGCTTCATCTGTGAAACTGGCTCCTTTTGCCAGGTTCGTATCTTCATTTCCTGCCAGGGCTGTCACTTTGCCTTCCCGTTCCAGGGTAAAGTACATTAATCCTCCAAGTTCATTATACAAAAAATTCTCTACAGTAAGGGTATGGCTTCCAATTTCTTTCACAATGGGCTCTTCCAACACATAATCTCCCAATAATTCCTGGGCTCTCTCTTCATCCACATCCACAAATTCTTTAGACGGAATGACCACATCTACGGTCCCGCCTTTTCCGTCATCAATACTTACTGGTTTGGCCGGAGTAGAGGTTTTTGTTGTATTTCCAAACATTCCTTCAAAGAAATCTGAACGGATGGATGCGTAAACGCCTGTGGATATCATAAGCACTGCGGTTACAGCCGCAACTGTCACTTTGGGAAATTTATATTGTTTTTTTGTCTCTGATTTCGATCTGCTTCGTAGAATTTCATAAGTGCTTTCCAGCCTTTCCTCTACTTCATTAGAAATCTCTACCTTTTTCCCAAAAAGGTCTTTCATTTTTCTTTCCTGATGTTTCATTCGCTTTCTCTCCTTTACTCACAACAAAGTACCTGTTCCAGTTTTTTCCTGCCACGTTTTAACCTGCTCTTGACTGTATTTTCATTCATTTCTAATATCTGGGCGATTTCCTTTGTATGAAATCCTTCTCCATAATACAGAAGAAAAATTGTCCTGCAGTTTTCCGGCAGTTCTTCTAAAAGCTCATAAAATCCTCTGTCATTCTCTGGTGTAGCAGTTTGGGTATCTCCTGCCCATTCAACCAAAACACAGCGTTTTCTATGACGCAGCAAATCCGTACACTGATTGATTAAAATCCTGGTAATCCAGGTTTTAAAATACCGGACATTCTTCAAATCCTCCATATGTTCAAATGCCGAAAGGATGGTATCCTGCATAGCATCTGCCACATCATCTTCGTTTTTCAAATAGCTTTTTGCTGTTTTATACAGAGATATTTTATGATTTTCAATCAACTGGATAAATGCTTCGGTATCACCTTTTTGTGCCCGCTTTACCAACAGCATGTCCATAGGTATCCCTCCTCCTTGTCAGATGTATTTTTCTTTACACCTATTAGACGTGCGAAAACAGGATTTGGGTGCAAAAAAGAAAAAGCTTCACATTTTTTTATACATCAAACCGATTATATTTTTCGTAACAGTCCAGGCAAAACAGCTTGCCTCCCTGTAACCGGAGCATTGGCTCTGCCGTTATCTCCCCACAGCAGCTACATGGCTCTGAGCGGAAAATTCTGGCAGGCTCCGGCAAGGAAATCGTGGTTTCCTTTACTGTAAAAAGCTCTTCCTGTTTATGGCTCTGGAAATAAGTAAAGGATTCTTCCCTGCTCATTCCTTCTGGCTTTGGATTCAGTACAAGACGTACGGATTGTCCTGTTTTTCTGTTATAGAAAGAAAACGCCTGTTTTCCTCTCATATGGAACAATAAATTTCCTTTTCCCACACTGCATCCTAAGACAACCTGAATGGCATCAATGCCGCAGGCATCGTTTTCAGCAATACATACCAGTTCCTCATCTCCTGAAAGACATCCGTTTTCATCTGGTTTTAACCCTAATAACTCTATGGCATATAGAGCTGCCTGAAATCCAATGGTAAGTCCTCCGCATTCATGTCCATGAAATGCAACACATTTTTCCCATAATTTATTTCTCATAATTTTCCTCCTTTACACACCAATGAATCGTTACAATTGTAGTGGTAATCCTTTCTGGAATTTTTCCATTTTCGCTGTATTGTAATAAACATTCTTTCATCTTTTCTTTTTGTTCAGAAGTTACTTTTTCCTGAAGTTCTGCCCGGTCGGTACACCATGCCAGCATATCTTCTATTGTCCTGCTGTGTTCCCATATTTCATCACGATATCCTAGATATGGTTCATATCCTTTCATCCACAAATAGGAAAAGATTCTGGCTACAGAGGTATCTGTTTCTTCTCTGTTTCCGCTGATTCCAGCTGCTTCAAATGCTGCATCCAGCACCAGGTCCTTCCGTCTGGATGGTTTTACCAGATAGCAGTCTTTCTTTGCACAGGCACACATTTTTTCTAATGTATCATAATCAGAAACAGCCGGTGTCATGTGGGCAAACACCAAGTCAAACTTCTGCGAAAATCCTGCCTGTTCCACATCTAATTCTGACCAGTCAGAATTGATAAACTCCACATTTTTTAACTGCTCTTTATCTGCCAGTTCCCTGGCTGCACGAATCATTTCCGGAGACACGTCTGTGCCTGTTACCTGGGCTTCTTCTTTTGCAAATGCCAGGCTGAATCTTCCTGCACCACATCCGATATCTAAAATTTTCATTTCAGGACGAATTTCCACTTCTTCATAAACCTGTTTTAAAAATGGATGTTCCTGGGCTGTGGGAATTGGACGTTCTTTATATTCTCCTGCCCTCTTATCCCACAATTTCGCCTGAAGCACGCCTCTTTCCGGGTCTTTTTTTGTCCATTCTTTTCTCAATTCTTCTAAATTCATGTCCACTTTCCCCTATACATCTGTCACCTTAGAATCCACTAGAACCAGCTTCTGCTCTCCCACAGAAACCACTTCTCCGTGAATGCCATAAACATCCCAGATTGCCTTTCTGTTTAACACATCTGCTGTACCGAAATCATATACCTGCCCATCCTGCATCAATAAAAACCGATCACAGAACCGCAGTGCCAGATTCAGATCATGGATAACAACAATGGCAGAAATCTTTGTTTCATGGCAGATATCTCTTACAATCTGCAAAACCTGGTATTGGTTCTGTAAATCCAGACTGCTGGTAGGTTCGTCAAGAAGCAGCAGCTTCGGTTCTTGTGCCAGGGCTCTTGCCAGCATGACTTTCTGGCGTTCTCCACCACTTAGCTGATTCAAAAAACGCCCTCTCATAGAAGAAACCTTCAGCTTGTCCATGGCCTCGTGAACCATCCTATGATCCTTCTCTGTGACGCCCCATTTCATGTATGGTTTTCTACCTAGCATGACCATATCGTGAACCGTCATTTTCACATTCGGCACACTCTGAGCCACAAACGCAATCCGCTTTGCCATTTCTCTGGCAGACAGCTTTAATATCTCCTCGCCATTTAAAGAAATACTTCCCTGGCGTGGTGTTAAAATCTGATTAAAACATTTCAGCATGGTACTTTTCCCGGCTCCGTTATTTCCAAGAATAGCCATGAACTTGCCTTCTTCCAGGCTGAAGGTAATCTCTTTTAAAACTTCCGGGCCTCCCGGATATCCATACTGGAGATTCTCTACTTTTAACATGAACGGCTTCCTCCTTTGAACAGCAGATATAAAAATAATGGTGCTCCCAGGAAGGAAGTAATGGCCCCGATAGGCAGAATGATCGGACTGATCAGTGTTCTTGCCGCAAGGTCTCCCAATAGCAGCAGCACAGCTCCGGCCAGCATAGAACCAGGGATAAGATAAACATGATTATTCCCAACGACCATTCGTACAATATGAGGGGCTACCAGCCCGATAAAACTAATCAGACCAATATATGATACAATAGTAGAAGCTGTGAAACAGCATAAAATCATATTGACGATAATCAGTCTCCGCACATGAATTCCAAGGCTTGTGGCTGTCTCTGTACCACTTAATAATGCATTAAAATCCCATCGGTGAAGCACGAAATATATACCGGAAACAGCCACAACAATCATCATAAATATGATTTCTTTCCAGTCTGTACTTCCCAAATCTCCAAAGGTCCAGAATACCATTGCATTCAATTCTACTTCATCTGCAAAATACTGAAGAAGGGTGGTTGCTCCTGTAAACATAGAACTGATTGCCACACCAGCCAGAACCACAGATTCCGCAGAAATCTGGCAAAATCGTGATAAAGCAAAAATCACAATGGCCACTGTCATACTTCCCACAAACGCACAGACAGGAATCATCAGATTCCCATTTGCAGAGCTTCCTGCTCCGAGAATAATAATGGCAAAAGCTGCACCAAATCCAGCACCCTGAGATACGCCCAGGGTGCTGGAGGATGCCAGTGGATTATTCAAAATAGCCTGCAAGATACATCCGGTAACCCCAAGACCTGCTCCTGCAATTGCAGCAGTACAAATTCTTGGAAGCCGGACATTTTGTACTACAATGTTGATTTTCTGATCAGATGCTTTTCCAATCATTCCTCTTAATAATTCATTTAAAGGAGTGTCATAAGACCCTGCCCACATAGAGAACAAAATAGTTGCAAGCAAGATAACTGCCAGGCATACCAAAAAAACAACACTTTTTTTCTGGTTTCTTTTATAAGCAGTTTCGTTGCCGCTATTCTCCAATCTGCACCTGTCTGAACTCATAACCATTCTCCTTCAATGTATCATAAAATTTTTCACCCAGAAGTTTTTCGAAGATCTCATCTGCCTTTTCTGCTGGGTCTACATCTGCGAATTTCTCTGGATAAAGCACAGTACCGGCATAATAGGTATCAGCAAGTGCCATGTCAAGATTCGTAGCACTGGAACGGAAAGAAATCTGGGAATAAACCTTTCCTTCCTGTACTGCCTTTAACTGCTTATAAAAATCTGGATTTTCCTGATAATGCTGATTGATCAGTTCCATACCGTTAAAATCAACAAAAAGCACTTCCGGATTCCATGCAAGAACCTGTTCTAAGTCAATATTAAATGCACCCTTCTGGTCAGTTTCGTTGGCAAGATTCTTTGCATAAATGGCAGAAAACGGAGCATAATTTGCCTCAGTTCCTTCAAATCCATGTGCTCCTTTGAAACTCACTCCACCTACATAAACCGTCTCTTTTTCTTCCTCTGGAATCTCTTTTGTCCTGCTGTCCAGATCTTTTTTTACATCTTCCAAATAGCTGATTAATTCCTCTGCACGGTCTTCTTTATCATATACTTCTCCCATGATTTTAAAGGTTTCATAGACATTCTCATCCATCATCTGGTCACTTCCTGGAATCACTACTACAGGAATTCCTGTCTTTTTCTGTACATCATCTGCATCGCAGTTTCCAAGAGAAGACATCATGATCACATCTGGATCTGCAGTGATAATCTCTTCGATATAGTGCTCTCCATTATTTCCTACAATGGGTAAATCTTTGAATTTATCATAATTTATATAATTATAAGGTCTTGTAATACTCTGCTTTTGTTCGTAATCTTCCACGCCCACAACCAGGTCTTCTGCCTGCATATAACAAGTATAGCGAAGGCTGGTCACATTGAGGCAGACAATGCTGTCCACTTCTTCTGGAATCTCCACCTCACGATTCATACCGTCCACAATCGTTCTGGTTCCATCATTCTCTTTTTCGCTGTTTTTTGTGCCGCAGGCTGTCATTCCTGTTGCCATACAAACTGCAAGAAGCATTCCTATCATGCGTGTTCTTTTCCCCATAATTCTCTGTCCTCCCGTTATTAATAACAAATGTACCCTTATTTTAACATGTATTCTTGTTTGTACAAGCCTCCCCGGGGGATAGAAATTCACATAAAAAGACACAGCCGAAGCTGTGCCCATTTATAAACAAAATTCTGTCTTGATTCCAAATCCATGATTCAGCGGTCCGCTTCCTTTCCCAAGATCAAGCATATCTGCCAATGCCCCTGAGATATAATCTTTCGCCCGCTGCACCGATTCCTGCACGGAAAATCCTTTTGCCAGATTGGATGCAATGGCACTGGATAAGGTGCATCCCGTACCATGAGTATTCGGATTTTCAATCCGTTTTCCCTGAAACCACTGGTATCTGCCATTGCTGTATAACAAGTCATTGGCATCTTGGATGCTATGTCCTCCTTTGCACAGGACAGCACAACCATAAGAATCACTGATTTTTTTTGCTGCAGTTATCATATCTTCTTCCGTGCAAATCTTCATATCCGCCAATACCTCGGCTTCTGGTATATTGGGTGTCAGAAGATCCGCCAGCGGCAATAACTGTGCTTTCAGAGTTTCTACCGCTTCTTCACGCATCAGGCTCGCACCGCTGGTAGCTACCATGACAGGATCCACCACAATATTTTTTGCCTGATATTCTTTCAGTTTTTCTGCTGTTTTCTTTATTAATATGGGATTCGATACCATACCAATCTTCACTGCGTCCGGATAAATGTCTGTAAAAATCATATCAAGCTGCTTCCCCAGAAATTCTGGTGTCACTTCCATGATATCGGTCACTCCTGTAGTATTCTGTGCAGTCAGTGCGGTAATAGCACTCATGGCATACACGCCATTACAAAGCATGGTTTTGATATCAGCCTGAATCCCTGCACCACCACTAGAATCACTCCCTGCAATTGTTAATGCTGTTTTCATTCTAATTAACCTCCTTATGCCAAAAACGGATATACCAATGATGGTATATCCGCATAAATCTTACGATATATCCCTACGTTGGCATTATCCAAATCAGGTCACGGGTCTAGGCATTCATCCTACTCTCAGCCTGCTTGATACGCAAGCTCCCCTTTTCTTTTTCAGTATACTACGGTTTCAGAAAATTTCAAGTTTTTTCTATTTCACAGCCCATCACATATCCTGTATTGTTTATATTTTCATACTGGATTTCCCTAATTTCTTACTGCAAACCATGCAACATCTGCATAGTCCTTACTTTCCATTCCATAGGAAGAAGCGTACATTCCCATCGTACATCCAACAAAACCACCAGCATATTCTGTGCTGTAAGGTCTTAAATCAATGTCTCCTGCAACCTCTCGGACCTCTTCATTTTGTACAATAGAAATTTTTCCCAGTTGTTCCTCTACCTGAAACAAGATTTCTACCAGTCCTTTTTCAATCGATGTGGTTTTCAATACCTTCTCTTGTCCATCTATGGTTTCTATAACACAGAGTATGCTGTTTTGATTCTGCATTCTGATTTCCGCTCTTAAGAAATTTCTATGATTTTGGAACAATAAAAAGCCAGCTCCACTATGACTATCTTTTGGTATAAATTCCATACCAAGGGATGTGGTGAATGTATAGCTCATTTGCCGTACACCCACATAGGTACTTACTGCTTTTTCACCTACATGATGCTTTCCTGCCTGTAAGCGCAGAAAACCAGGTCTTTCGCTGAGTGAATACATCTCAGGATTCCTTCCGTAGATACTTATCAGTTCCTTTGGCAGTTGGTCTTTATGAAATTCAAAGAACACATCCTCACTGGCTTCTCTTGGGAAACGTACCGCCTCCATTGGAAGTTCTAATTTTTCTTCCAGCTTTCCAATTCCAGGATTAATCACTGGCCATCCATTTTCCCACTGGACTTTTGCCAGAAAGGTTTCCCTTCCCATACTGCTGCATCCCTTACATCTTCTGCACGCCAGCATAACAATATACCAGTTTCCCTGTCCATCATCTACCAGATCCCCATGTCCTGCACAGGTTACCGGGAATTCCAGTCCTAAATGACGATGAGTGAATACCGGATTGCGGGGACATCCCTCAAAAGGTTCCTTTAAACTTCTGGTCCTTGCTACGCAAATACAGTGGTCTTCTGCTGTTCCGCCTTCTGCATGTAATAAATAGTAGTACTCCCCGATTCTATATAAATGTGGTCCTTCTGGCCAGATAGCATTTTGCATGGCACCTTTCCATATAGTTCTGCTTTCCCCAGTCAGAGACATCTTCTCTAAATCCAGTTCCTGGAGCCAAATTTCCCAATCTCCATTATAATGTACTCCGTTACTGTTTGGTCTGGTTCCCACATAATAACAGGTTCCATCCTCATCAAAAAACAGACTGGGGTCAATGCCTTTTGCCTCTTCTCCCAGATAAAATGGATCAGACCACGGACCTTCCGGTGTCTTAGAGGTAACCACAAAGGTACCTCCCTGATCCACATTGGTAGTAATCATATAAAAAGTTCCCTTATGCCACCGAATCACCGGGGCAAAAATACCTCTGGAAATCTCGTCGCCTTCTAATGGCAACTGTTCTGGTCTGTCCAGAATATTTCCCACCTGTTCCCAATGCCCCAAATCTCTGCTGTGAAACAGGGGCACTCCCGGAAAATAGCAAAAACTGGAGTTTACTAAATAATAATCTTCTCCAACCCGACATATAGACGGGTCTGGATAAAAGCCTTTTAAAATTGGATTTTGTATTGTCAGCATATTATTCTCCTTTTTCTACTTTATTTTACATAGCCAAATCCAAGAATGGTAAAATTTTTCTGTTCCTCTCCTTTTGCCGGCTGTATGATTATTCTATGTTCCTTTGTCTCTTCTTCATTAAATAGAATTACTGTATTGCAGTGTGTCCAGCCATTTTGCAAAGGATCTACTGTCAATACATGAGTATCATCCACATATATCTGGGCTTTGCCCGCATGAATTTCTCCAGAATCTTTAAACACCAGAAGAAGACTCTTACAGACAATGTCCATGGTAAATGGCATGATTTCTCCATCCGACTTTTCTCCTTTATATTGCCAGTTATGAGGAAACTGCGGCGTAGGAATCATATCACCATCCATTTCTACACATTGCAAATCCTGGTCTATATTATAAAAACTTCCACAACAGATGCTTGCATTTTGAAACAGATTTTTCCGATCCAGAAGGTGAACTTCTTGAAAATCACCACCTAAAACAGGTTTATTCTCCTGCAATATCTTGCTGTCATCTTTCCCTTTTGGACTTTGCTCTACAATTTCAAATAAATTTTCTAAGCATTTTGCCATAATGAAATGTCCAAGATTGGACGGATGAAACATATCGTAAAAAAACTGGTTTCTAGATATCACCCTTCCTTGTTTCTGTGTCATTCCAAACTGGGGAGATACTGCATCTCGGATGCTCACCATAGGCAAATGGTAGTGATATCCAACAGGGCTTAACCTCTCCTGCAAATTCCAGTCATCTGCAAATACAGAAAATAAAAGAACCACTGCTGGATTCCAAGGAAGCTTCAGTGCTTTTCTAACCAGACTCTCGTAACAAACTCCCTTTGTTTCATCTCCTTCATCATTTACAGCAAACTCTATAACAATTAAATCTGGCTGTTCCTGTTGCCTTAATATATCTCTTTCAAACCGTATCATGCCAAGTTCTGAAGGCGTACCTCCTACTCCAGCTTTTAGAAAATGTACATTTTCTCCATTACCAAATCGTTTCCGAAAAGCACAGTAGGTCTTCCATGCATAACATTCTTCATGAATGGGCACTGCACCGGCTCCCTGTGTAATGGAGCCTCCTATAAAAGCCAGTGTAACCTCTTCTCCTCTTTTGGCTTTCTCGATTACTCTCTTCAACCGGAAAGGATTTCCCTTTGACAAAAGGGATCTGGCAATCATAGCATTTGCTTGATCCCCCACAAGTTTTGGCGCTTCTTCCTCTTCTTGCTCTGGTATCTGAAAACCGTCTTTTATATAAAGCACAACGCTCACCTTTGCCATTTGCCCTGGTTTTAAAAATCGAAACCAAATCTGTCCTGGTTCCTTGTCATCCTCAGACCACAAAATTGAATCAAGAGAAAGCTTCTGTTCCATGCCGTTTCCCATAAGCTGCATTTTCAAAATTGTTCCACTGCCATAGATGTCATGCCTTCCATACATCTGAAACGCAAATTCCACTGGCTCTTCCTGATTTTCAGTCTCAACTCTTACCCCTATACTATGTACCAGACAACGGAATCCTGCTGTTGTCTTCAATAAATTTAAAATTTCTTCATCTTGTATATTTCCTACAATCTTAGCACTGCTAATCAGTCTCCCGTCAGATTCATACAAAAACTGAACGCCGCTTCCGTCCTCCTGCGGCATACCAAAAATTTCTTTTTCTCTCATAATGTAAAAACCCGGACGTTTTTTCTCCGGGTCTTTTGGTGCTACAGGTCCTCTCATCTTTTCTCCCCTATTTCCAAATACGATAATTTCCGCTCAATGCCATAAATGCAAACATATACAGGAAATTATCATAATATCTTCTGTCCCCTGTACGCAGTGGCGTATTCCAGAATTTTTCCATACACGCTCTGGAAAATTCCCCCTCTGCAGCAAGAGATGCCTGAGCATTTACTGCAATCACAGCCACTGGATGCAGTGCTTTTTCTTCCAGCCTTGTTCCATCTACGAGGAAAACACCGTCCCAATGTTCCTGCTGCTTTACACAATAAAATTCCTGGAAGGTCTGTGCAATCTCTTTTTGCCATGGATCTTTTCCAAACCACATACTATCCAGACCAATATTAGCCATAGTACGATAGGCATCGCTATAATACCAGTCATGACGCCCAAATTGCTCCACATGTCCTGTATGCGGTGTTCCATCATATTCACTGTATTCTGGAGACAGCCCTGTGTTTGGATGACATGCAAGATGAAGATATTCCCTGCTGGCCTGTGCCGCCTGTTTCCAAAAATCCCTGTCTTCTTCATTTGCCCACAAAGCAAATAATTCATAAAAATGAGGAAGATGATAAGATGGATCCGTAAAATCCACTCCAGGAATAAATTTAATCAGTTTTCTCTCCCGATCCCACATAGGTTCTCCCGGATGGCCTTCTTCCCCTTTATGTACGCACTCACTTAAAATATTTCTGGCTTCCTGGCTGTAATGAAAGATTCCTTCTCCATCACCCCAGCGGTTAGAGGCAAAGAACAATGCCATGGCAAAAAATTCTTCTCCATCCGGAGCCGGGCCGTCAGAATTCGGAGTTCCATCTGTATTGCAAGACCACCTGAAGTAGTAACGTCCCTCACCTTCACTCATCCACATATAGGTTTTCACCCATTTCCAGATGCGGTCAAATTCTTCCTTTTTATCCAATTGCACGCACACCATCATACCATAAGACATTCCCTCTGTACGCACATCATGGTTTCCCGTATCTTCCAGATATCCCATATCATCTCCAGCTTCACGGTAAAATCGTTCCTCTTCTGTTCCGTAAAAAATAGTCTGAAAAGCATCTTCCAGTCTGTTTTTCACTTCTTTCTCCGAATAACCGTATTCGCTCCATAAATTTCTATAAATTCCCGTTTCAAATGCTCCCTGCATCTTCTACTTCCTCCTCTTAGACATTCCTTTTACCTATAAATGAACTCAGAGAATCCTGCGCTTCCCTCAATTGTTTTAGTAGAATAAAAAAACAAGGCAAATCTACATCCACAAAAATGATCCAATTGAAAGTATAACTTTTTTGTAATTCCGATTTTTTTCCATTCACCAGAAGTTTCATAAAAGAACTCTGCTTCGTCTTTCATCATTTCAAATTCAAGTTTTACTTTTAACCGTACACATTCTGTATCCAATTTTATCTTTTCATACTCTGCTTCTTTACCAGCCATAACCAGATACATACCATCTTCTTCTTTTTTCAAAGCTACAAAGCCAAAGTTCCCTAAAAATGCGCTAAGTCCTGCATAATCGCCAACCTTCATCCTATTTCCATTGACACTGACTTCTGCCTCACACCTTGGGTATCTGGTTCTCTGGGTCAAGGTGTTCACTGCCGCTTCCAGATTCGCACATACTTTTCCAGAATAAATTCGGAATTCTCCTTCTGAAACAGAATAATATCTGGAATCCGGCTGGTGATTAAATTCCCATACCTTCTTCCATGGAATCTTTCCGTTTTTATCAGGAACATACTGAAAATCATCACTTTCAAACAAAGGCTCATATCTGTAGTTTGGTCTGGTACTTCTGGTTTCTATGACTTCCGGTACTTTTCCGCCTTCTCCAAATACAGGAAAGTCCTGTTCCCATTTCACAGGAACTAGCACAGGACTCCGTCCAACAGCGCCTCTGTCCTGAAACAGAATACTATACCAGTCTCCATCAGGAGTATCCACGATTCCTCCCTGAGCAACACCCTGATGACAGTAATTCAAATCATCTGCCAGAACATCTCTACCTGTAAATTCCCCTTCTATGCTGTCTGATACAAAACATGCCTCCCGTCGGAACCAGGTTTCACCGGGAGAATGTATGAGGAACACATAGTATTTCCCATGAATCTTATAAATATGTGCGCCCTCATACCCCAGCTTATATACACCCTGTTCCTTTATAATGATTCTGTCTATCCCATTTTCTTTTGGTCCTTTTAGCTGCTCATCCAGCTCTGTCAGGTGAATCTCTGTATTTCCGTACACAATATAGATTCTGCCATCTTCATCAAACAAAAGAGACGGGTCATGATAAAAGCCTTGGATTTCCTGCTTTTCCCAGGGTCCTGAAATGTTCTCTGACTGATACAGATAAGTTTTACCTGTATCATTTGCCACAAAACATAAATAGAATCTGTTTTTATGATAACGTATAGAGGCAGCCCACATTCCTTTTCCATAGATACCAGAGCAATCCTGTAAACGCTGCCCTTCTGTTTCATCTAAATAATCATAAACATGTTCCACAATCTCCCAGTTTTTTAAATCATAGGATCTGAGGATAACACACCCTGGCATAAAGTGCATGGTAGTGCTCACCATATAATAGGTATCTTCTACACGAATCACGTCTGGATCCGGAAAATCCATCGGTAAAATGGGATTGATACTCATATGTTACTCCTTTACTCCTCCAATAGTCAGACCTGATACAAAATATCTCTGTAAAAATGGGTACAGACAAATAATAGGAAGCATAGTTAAAATCGTAGCTGCCGCCCGTATAGATGCAGGTGTAACAGCTCCAATTGCATTTTTCATAGCTTCTGCTGAACCTCCCTGGTTTGTAACAGAAGACAACAGCTTCATTAATTCATACTGAAGAGTTGTAAATTCCGGACTCATTCTGTTATACAGCATGGCGTCAAACCAGGAGTTCCACTGACCCACTGCCACAAACAAAGCAACTGTTGCATAAACTGGTTTACATAACGGTGATATGATTTTCAAGAAAATAGTTGTATATCCTGCTCCGTCCAACTGTGCTGATTCTTCCAGACTATCCGGAATTCCATTCATGTAAGTACGGATGACCAGCATATTAAAGGCACTAATCATTCCAGGAACAATATAAACCATGAAACTGTTTGTTAATCCCAGATTCTTATACAGCAAGAAAATAGGAATCATACCGCCATTGACATACATGGTAATAACCCAGAATAAAGAAAGAGATTTTTTAAACAAGAACCGCTTTCTGCTGACAATAAATGCCAGGATTGCATTGGTAAACAGAGCCAGCACTGTCCCCAGAATGGTTCTTAAAACTGTTATATAAGCTCCTGTAATCAAATTATCTTTTTGCAAAACCGTAATATAGTTCTTTAATGTCCACTTTCTTGGGAGTAAATAAATCCCACCCCTAAGAGCATCTGTACCGTCATTAAAAGAAATTGCCAATGTATTGAGTACAGGATACAGCGTTATCACTACAAATGCAATCATAAATATTGTGTTCAGAATCACAAATGCTTTGTCTGCTATTGATGTTTTCCGTTTCATTTATCCATTCACCTCTTTCTGTCAGAATAACCGTTCTTCCCCATGTTTCTTAGCAATCTGGTTCGCAATCACAATCAGAACAATACTTACAAAGCTCTTGAAAATACCTGCTGCTGTACCAAGAGCATAATTTCCCTGGCTGATACCCCATTTCAGCACATAAATGTCAATGGTTTCAGATACACTTTGCACCAGACCGTTTCCTAAGAGATACTGAACTTCAAATCCTGCATTTAATACATTTCCTACATTCATAAGAAGTAAAATCATAATGGTTGGCTTAATACCAGGCAGTGTTACATGCTTAATTTTTGCCCAGCGTCCTGCACCGTCCATACTGGCCGCTTCATACAAGGACGGATCAATCGCTGTAATCGCAGACAGATAAATAATGGCATTCCAGCCTGTCTCTTTCCATATATTGGCGAATGCCACAATAGGCCAGAAAAACTTGGGATGTGCAAAAAAGTTCAAGGGCTGATCCAGAATATTCAGGCCCATAAGAATCTCATTTATAATTCCGGTTCCTGATAATATATCATGAAGAATACCGGTTACAATAATCCATGACAAAAAATGAGGGAGATAGGAAATGGTCTGTACCACTTTTTTCCCACCTTTGGATTTAACCTCATTTAATAAAATAGCAAATACAATCGCCATTACAAAAGTAGACACCAGGTTAATAATTCCCATAGCCAGCGTATTTCGGATTACCTTCAAAAATGTGGCATCTGAAAACAAAAATTTGAAATTATCCCATCCCACAAAAGCAGAATGGAACAAACCGTCTTTGGGCTTGTAATCCTGGAAAGCCATCACCCATCCCCCAAGAGGCAGATAATAGAAAATAATTCCATAAATTACGATTACTGCTGCCCAAAAGAGCAAGACTTTCTGTCTCTTAATTTCTTTCCATGTGATTTTGGGAGCTGGCTCCGCTACATTTTCTTTTCTTCTACGTTTTGCCGCCGATGTCATATTGTCACTCCTTTTCTTTAAATCAGGCAGATGCCATCCAAAAGGCACCTGCCTGTCTCCTGTTTTCTATCTTTTATTCATACTTTTTATGTGCTTCCATCCTACGTTCCAGTTCCTCCTGCATTTCATCTAAAAATGCCTGTGGGTTACAACCTTCGTAAACCTTCATATATTCATCCCATGCTTTATCAAAATCTTCTGCCATAACCACTTTAGGAAGATATTCATGTTTAATTTCACCCATCTTGGTCCAGGCCATACCACCTGGTGTACTGGTTGTCATAGTATTACTAAAGGAATACATAGGATACCATGGTCCCGGTGCTTCATTGGTTCCAATCATATCTACATAGGTCTCCGCTCCATATGCCTCGAAGCATTTCTTAACATCATCATTTAAACCGTCAAAGGCTTCCTTAGGCTGATTTTCCGGTTTCATAGCATTTATGCCATCTCTGCTGGTTCCTGAATATTGTGGAAAATAAGAATATGTACAAAGATGAGAAGCTTTATAAGCAGTATCAGACACCTGAAGTCTCATTTCATCTGTGCGGTAATATTCTCCATTTTCATCTACTTCATAGTCTACGCCTTCTACCCCCCAGTTACGTAAATCATGAACTTCCTGTCCCAGCAAATCATTGATAAACTGAAGTGCACCTTCCACGTCATCACAACTTACAGTAATTCCTAAACCATTGCTGACATTAAAAACAGCTCCTGAATTATGCCACTGATTCTGGATTCCTTCTTCAATGGTAATAGGCAATGGAACATAATCACATCCCTGTTCATGTAAGCCCTGTTGTTTCAGAGAATCATTTACGGAATAAGCAAAATTCCACCACTGGTCAATCATTCCCAGTACACGTCCTGTAGATAATTTTGCAATATATTCATCATAGGTCTGAGTAAAAGATTCAGGGTCTACAATGCCTTTTTTATACTCTTCATTTAATTTCTGGAAATATTTCACTGCGGTTTCCGATGTATTATAATCCATAACCTGAAGTTTCTCTGTGTCTACCATAACGCTTCCGTCATTGGGATAACCATCCAGGAACATTGGGGCATTTTCCAGACAGAAATATCTCCAGTCATCGCAAAGGATAGTATATGGAATATTTTCTGTTCCATCTTCCATGGTGGGATTTGCTTCCTGATAAGCCTCAAGCAAATCAAAATACTGATCCATGGTTTTTACTTCCGGATATCCTGCCCATTCCAGTACACGCGTCTGAATCCAGAAAGCTTCATCATTATGAACTGTAACTTTTTCCTCTCCATGAACACTTCCAAACTGTGGAATCCAATAAATATGTCCATCCTCTCTACGTAACTTATCCCATTGTTCTTCGGTTAAGTATTCCTTAATATTTGGATAATCATCTATATAATCATCCAGTGGAATCAGTGCACCAGCCTCATACAACTGTGCCGTTCCATCACTTCCATCAATAAAATCAGGATATTCTCCACCAGCAATCATAGTTCCAATGGCTTCCTCTGCTGTCTGTCCGGTAAGCCAGGTTTCCTTACATTTCGCTCCGGTGATTTCTGCAATTTTTTCCTGAATCTCATTATCATCATTGATTTCCGTTCCAGGTACAGCAAAAAATGCTGTAAATTCCTTTACGCCTCCTTCCTCTTTTTCCTTATCCTTTTTCTCTCCCCCACATCCGGCGAGAAGGGATGCTGTTACTGCAGTTGTAAGCCCAAGAGCTAACATCTGTTTTCTTTTCATGTTACCGTTCCTCCTGTATTTTTGATATCTTTATTTTATCAGTTTTACCTGCTCTTTCAACCTGACAAAGAATAGGAAAAGACAGGACAAATTTCAGTCCTTTTCTATCCTGAAAATTTTGTCCTGCCTTTCTCTCTCTTTTTCATCTGCAATTTGCTTTTTTCCTGTAATTGGTAGGGGTACATCCTTTCACCGCTATAAATTTATTAATGAAATAATCCAGGTCTTTATAT
>USPF01000045.1 GCA_900556555.1 uncultured Blautia sp. | reverse complement strand
CGATGACAGCAGGAACAAAATAGATTTTTTTATATTCACATAAATACTTCTTCCTTCTGCCACTGCTTTCTCAATGGTGGAAAAATTATCATCTGCCAGAATCATATCTGCCGCATTTTTTGCCACATCCGTTCCATTTTTCCCCATGGCTACTCCTATATCGGCTGCCTGGAGAGAAGGTGCATCATTGACTCCGTCTCCTGTCATCGCCACAATTTTCCCATTTGCCTTAACGCCTTGAACAATGCGGACTTTATGAGCAGGCGTCACCCTGGCAAATACTCTTATGTTTTTCATTTTTTCTGCAAATACACGGTCACTCATGGCATCCAATTCCTGCCCTGTCATACATTGCTCTAGAGAATCTGCGATTCCCAGTTTCTTTGCAATAGCAAATGCCGTATCCTTATAATCTCCTGTGACCATCACTACCCGGACACCTGCTTTTTTCAAAGTTTTAACAGACTGTGTCACCATGCTTCTTGGCGGGTCCAGCATACCTGCCATACCTGCAAACACAAGATTTTCCGTAAGTTCTTCTTCTGTTCTTCCCAAAATCCGTTCCCGGTAGGCAAGAGCCAGGACTCTTAAACCGTCTCTTGCCATGGTTTCCATAGCCATGCAGATTTTCATTTTTCTTGCCTGGGTCATAGGCTCTGTTTTCCCTTTAACTTCTACATAACTGCATGTTTTTAAAATATAATCACAGGCTCCTTTTACATAGACTGTCTCATGTCCGCTGTCTTTATGTACGGTCGCCATATATTTTCTTTCTGAATCAAACGGAATTTCATAGGTTCTGGGATACTGCTCTTCCAATGATTTTTTATCGTATCCTAATTCTTTTCCCATATGAAGAAGAGCAAGTTCTGTGGCATCCCCAATTTCCTGTTTCCCCAGAACACTGTTGTTACACAGCAAAAATCCCTCTGCCAGCCTTGGACACTCTCTCTTTCTCACCTGGGATACCGGAAGTATGGTTTCATTGGCATAGATTTGTGTGACTTTCATTTTATTTTCCGTAAGTGTTCCTGTTTTATCTGAACACACCACACTGACCGAACCTAAGGTTTCCACGGCAGGGAGTTTCCGGATAATGGTGTTGACCTTCACCATTCTAGCCACACCAAGAGCCAGTACAATGGTGACCACGGCAGGAAGTCCTTCCGGAATTGCTGCCACTGCCAGAGAAATGGCTACAAGAAGCATCTGCAAAAGATTTCTGTGCTGTACGACACCAAGAAAAAACAGGGCGGCACAAAGAATGACCGCCACGATACTGAGAAATTTTCCTAAATCTCCCAGACGTTTTTGCAGCGGAGTCAGTTCTCCTGCCGTTTCATGAAGCATATCTGCAATTTTTCCGATTTCTGTGTTCATCCCTGTAGCCGTGACAATCCCTTCTCCGGTTCCTTTCATGATTTCCGTTGACATGTAGAGCATATTTCTTTTCTCAGCCATGGGAAGTCCCTGTTTCAAAACTGACGTTATCTTGGCCACGGGCAGAGATTCTCCTGTAAGTGCCGACTCATTTACAGAAATTCCCTGTGAACGGATAAGGCGGATGTCTGCCGGAACCTGATTTCCTGCCTTTACTTTTACCAGATCA
Organism: uncultured Blautia sp.; assembly: GCA_900556555.1. Taxonomy (GTDB): domain Bacteria; phylum Bacillota; class Clostridia; order Lachnospirales; family Lachnospiraceae; genus Blautia. The sequence goes on along the minus strand of USPF01000045.1, from coordinate 17,394 downwards.
CCTTTTACTACCTGGGATGCCGGAATATTTTTGTAAATCCCATCTCGTTTTACAATAGCTGTAGGGGCAGTCATGGTTTTCAATGTTTCCAGTGCATTCTTCGCCCGTCCTTCCTGAATTACCCCTATGGCAGTGTTCAGGACAATCACCGCCAGTATAATTCCGGTATCGCTGAATTCTCTTAGAAGAAGTGATATAGACGCAGCTAGAAACAAAATAAAAATCATAGGATCATTAATCTGCTCCTGTATCATATCCCATATGGTACGGTCTTTTGTTTTTCTCAGAATATTTTCTCCATCCCGCTGCAGACGGTGGCTCGCTTCTGCATCTTTAAGACCATTGTTTTCATCTGTCTCAAGTGTTTCACACAGTGCTTTGGGAGTTAATGTTTCGTACATGCTGACACCTCCTGCAAGGACAAAATCTCTAACTCAATGTATGCAGGGGTGATATAGGATATACATTCTTAGAAACAATAACGCCTGCGGTACTCTTCCATCAGCGTATGCCCCACTTCCATCCTGTGGAACACAAACCCTTCTAACTGCCGCACCGGCATGATTCCAAGAAGTGAATTGGTAAGAAACATTTCCTGAAATTCTGCCACCTGTTCTGGAAGAATAATCTGCTCCTGAATTTCATAATTTTCATACAGATACTGCCGCATAATTCCCGGCAACATGCCGCAAGACAGAGGCGGTGCAATAATCTGTCCTTCTTTTACAAAAAACACATTGGATGTTGCCCCTTCTGCAATTTCACCTCTGGTATTGAGAAAAACAGGCTCCTGAATCCCGGCAGCCATGGCTCTTCTCTTCTCCAAAATGCAATCTCCGTAATTGAACGTTTTGTGATAAGTAAATGGTGATGTTTCGTTTCTTTTCACCTTTGCATAGGAAGCCGTAAATCCCTCTGTATAGTCTTTTTCCTGATACTTATTTTCTCTTGTACTCACTGTAATGTTTTTCTGGGAAACCGCTACTTTTAACACCTTTCTCCCTGTCTGGATCTGTTTTTCTGCAAGAGCTCTCTGTACATTTTTTTGAATCTCCTCAAGCTCCACAGACAAATGGAAAAATTCCAGTGCTCTTTGCAAACGTGCATAATGTGCTTCTAAAAACACAGGCTTTCCCTGTTCTACAGCAATGGTCTCAAAAGCTCCAAGACCAAAATAATACCCTTCATCTTCCTGTAACATTTATGCTTCCTCCCAAAGTGCTTCCAGCACTGCCTTTGCCTTCTGTAAGGTTTCTTCGTATTCAAATTCCAGGTCTGACTCACAGGTGATGCCTCCGCCAACACCCAAATGATAAACCCCGTCTTTGTGAATGGCTGTACGGATGACAATGTTCAAATCACAATTTCCGTCAAAAGAAAAATATCCCATGGAGCCTGTATATAAATTCCGTCTGTCATGCTCCAGCTCGTCGATAATTTCCATGGCACGGATTTTAGGTGCACCTGTGATAGAACCGCCTGGAAAGGCTGCCGGAATCAAATCTACCGCCGTAAGACCTTCCTGAAGTTTTCCCACAATGGTTGTGACCAGATGAAATACCGTGGCATATGTTTCCACTGCAAAATGCTCTGTTACCTGGACACTTCCCGGTTCACAGACATGATTCAGGTCATTTCTCTCAAGGTCTACAATCATTAGAAGTTCACTGCGGTCTTTGGATGAATTTTTTAGTTCTTCCTTTAAAGCCTGATCTTCCTGGGGTGTTTCTCCTCTCTTTCTGGTACCCTTAATCGGGCGTGTTTCAATGTACCCGTCTTTTACCTGCATAAAGCGCTCCGGAGAAGCACTGACAATCTGAAAATCACCACATTGGAAAAATCCTCCGAAAGGTGCCGGATTATGGGTTCTTAAATAACGGTACGCCTCATAAGGATTCTTTTTACTGTTCACCGTAAGCTGCTGGGTCATATTGGCAATATAAATATCGCCTTCCACAATATACGAAATCATCCGGTCAATGGTCTGCTTATAATCTTCTTTTGTAAAGTTCGGAGTAAAAGGAGCAAGATTCTCCTGCTTCTTTGGCCTGTGATAAGGTTCGCAGCCTCTGATTTCTCCTATAATCCTGTTTACCGCATCTTTTTCTTCTGCCTCTCCCCTTACAGTGAGATAAAGTTCCTGTTTTTCTTTATCATCAATGATTAGAAAAGTATGAAAAACAAACATTGCTTCCGGCATCTTGATTTTCTCTTCATGCCGGCTTTTTATCTGCTCAAATTTTCTTCCGTAGTCATAGGAAAAATATCCCAATCCACCGGATACCAAGGGCAGATGAGTAGGATTTTCTTCCCGGTTTTCTCTCAGATACTGTTTTAATGCCTGCTCAATGCTGCCTTCCTGAGGTACATCATTTTTATAAAAAATACCGTTTTCTTCTTTAAAAATCAGATATGGCTGAAAACCGATGACTGAATAACGCCCCAGTTGATTCTCCAAAGAAGAATCCAGAAACATAGCTATAGGTTGATCCTTATAAAGTTCAAAGATATCTTCTGCTTTTTTGTAGAAATCTAATTTATACACTTTTGTTTTCATGTTTTCCCCACCATCCCCTGCATATTTCTGTAAAGTTTTTCAGCAATTCATGTCCGTATTCCGTCAGTACAGCTTCTGGATGAAACTGCACACCGTATATAGGAAATTTCCGGTGATGAAGTCCCATAATCACTCCATCGTGGGAAGATGCATCAATCTCCAGACACTCCGGAAACCTCTCCTTGCTAACCACCAAGGAATGATAACGTGTCACCTGATACTCCCCTGGAAGCCCCTGAAACAATCCTCTCTGATTGGTCTGTATGGCAGTGACTTTTCCATGCATAGGTCTTTCTCCCTTCTCCACCTCTGCTCCAAATACATGGCCGATAATCTGATGTCCCAGACATATCCCCAAAACCGGAACTTTTCCGGCTAACTTTTCCACAATTTCCTTACAATTCCCACAATCCTTTGGACTTTTGGGTCCCGGAGAAATCACTACACCCTCCAAATTCCCAGCTTCCAACATTCTTTCTATTTCTTCTGCTGAAATCTTATCGTTTCGCACTAATTCTACCTGTTCTCCACACTCTTCCAGATAACAGGCCAGGTTATACACAAAAGAATCGTAATTATCGACCATTAAATACATGCTGTTCTCCTTTTTACTGGCATCCCTTTTTACGGAAAAAAAGACTGCCAAAAAAGGCTCTTCTATTTTAAGAACCTTTTCCGGCAGTCTTCCGAGTATCGGGCACACCTGATATTTTTGTTGTCTCATTGTACCATAGGTGTGTCAGGACTGTCTATTTCTTTTTATCTCTATTTCTGATCCTTGACCTCTTCCAGGCGTTCTTTTGAAATATGCAATCTCTCCATTAAAACTTCATCATCTAAAACTCCCAGAAGATTTTTGATTATTTCTGTTTCTTTTTCATTCATGCCCTCTTGTTTTCCTTTTATTTCTCCTTCTTTTACCAGCATCTCTCCTAATCTTGTCATTTTCATTCCCTCCACAAACTCTTCCATATCAAGACCTTCTAAAAATTTATCTGCCATTGCGTATATCACCGCCTCTATCTTCTGTATTTCTTCTTTTGTGACTGCTGTTTCTCCTCTGGTAATTTCACAAGCTATCTGCAACCTCTGTTTTATCCCAATTTCTCCTCCCATAAGAGGACACAGGGTTAGACGCACTAATTCCTCTCTTGTAATGGGTTTCTCTGCATTCTTTTTCTCAAGCAATTCTTTCAGAAAAATGTCTGCATTTTCCTTCTTCATAATGATTGGTATGATACGATAGGTGTTAATTCCCTCTGTAAATTCCGTCATAGGATTTTGTATCTTCCCGGAAAAAAGCACATACGTGATAACACTTACACCATACTGTCTGCTGGCTGTCGCCTCATATTGACGAAACCTCTTCAGTCCTGCAAGTCCCTCATTTTTACTCTGAAACTCAAAATGCTTCCAAGAACCATCCTCCATAATCAAGTTGGTATCCTGATATAACTTTTGAATCTCCAAATGTACCTGCTCTGTAGGAGCAAACCCCACCACCTTTCCTTCAATCCCCCAAAAAGGCAGTAATTCTTCTGCAAAGAAATGCATTGCTGTCTTCAAAGCTGCATCCTCATGCTGAGACGCTTTAAAGGCAACTTCTCCTACTTCTTTCGTCTTTTCGTTTTCTGACATATTTTGTACCTTTACGGTAAAAAGTGTACAAAGAAAACTCCCTGCTTACAATATAGCAAAAAAGAGTTCTACAGGCAATGTTCTTTACCGAGTCCTTTCTTCTCTTTTTACCATTTTAAAATCTATACGCCGAATTTCCCACTGAGTTGTGGATAAAGATGCTATTCTGAAATAGCGGGAATACATTTACGAAATGAAAATTTTCTTCTCTGACACAGCACATTGCCGATAAATATATTCTAATCCTCTTCCATAATTCTGTCAATCTTTCGGGAGCTTTAGTAAAGAAGAATGTTGTGTCTTCTATTTTCTTCCTATGTAGTATTAAGTAACAAAATAATTCGATTCATTTTTCAAACTGGGAAGGAGATAACACCGCAGAAACTAATTTCATTACATAAAAGATAAGCGAAATCCTGCATAACAAACATTATGGCCTACAAAAAAGTAGGGCGAATAGGTGGGAAATGAAAAAAAGTTCCTGGTGGCCTACCAAAAACAAGCCCATATAGGTAGAAAAATAAAAAATCATCCTTAAAGCCTACCTTTGCCATAATAAAGGTAGGCTTTAATACACCGTATAAAAAATCTAGCCTATCTGCGAAGAAAAAAAGTAAGTGGAAATACAAAGAATAAAATCTTTAGCCTATTTACGCCCTGAAAAAGTAGACTAAAATATGGGATTTGAAAAAAACGAGTGACCTATAAGAAATAAAGTGAATCCCGCATGAAAGAAGGCTGATGAACTGGCTGTATATAAAAAAACAGGAAAGGATTTGGTGATGTCATGGGTGGAAAAGTATTAGAACTAGAATCAGACCAGCTGATGCAGCAAGGCCGTACCGAAGTAATCCAGATCATCAAGCTTCTGAGATAGGGGATGACCATAGGCGAAACCGCAAGGAAATTACAGCTTCCAGAAGAGGAGGTACAGCAGATCTGGGAGGAAACAGAGAATTAAGACAGAATACCTGAGACCGACATAAAAATCCCAGCCTCCAATAATGGTATTGCTTGCCTGCTCCCTTTCCTTCTGCTATACTAAGAGCGATACGAACACAATGACAAATATAGATAGAAAAATCAGAAAGGATTTCGCCATGTGGATTGCTGATCAATGGAAAGATTATGAAATCATAGATACTTCAAAAGGAGAAAAACTGGAACGCTGGGGAGACTATCTCCTTGTCCGTCCGGACCCGCAGGTTATCTGGGACACTCCAAAAACACACAAAGGATGGAAAAACATGAACGGCCACTATCACCGCAGCAAAAAGGGCGGCGGTGAATGGGAATTTTTCGATTTACCAGAACAGTGGACCATCCAGTACAAGACCTTGACTTTTAACTTAAAACCTTTCAGTTTTAAACATACCGGGCTCTTCCCAGAGCAGGCTGCAAACTGGGACTGGTTTTCTGAAAAAATCAGAAATGCCGGACGTCCTGTCAAAGTCCTGAATCTCTTCGCCTATACCGGAGGTGCTACTTTGGCTGCTGCCGCTGCCGGAGCTTCTGTTACTCACGTAGATGCATCTAAGGGTATGGTAGCCTGGGCAAAAGAAAATGCTGTTTCTTCTGGCTTGAAGGATGCCCCCATCCGCTGGCTGGTAGATGATTGTGTGAAATTTGTAGAGCGGGAAATCCGCAGAGGAAATAAATATGATGCTATCATCATGGATCCTCCTTCCTACGGAAGAGGTCCAAAGGGAGAAATCTGGAAAATTGAGGAAGCCATTCATCCCCTCATCAAGCTTTGTACCCAGATTCTTTCTGACAATCCTTTGTTTTTCCTGGTAAACTCCTACACCACAGGACTTGCACCTGCTGTACTGACTTACATGCTGGCAACAGAGTTAAAAAAATTCAATGGAACCGTAGATTCTCAGGAAATCGGTCTTCCTGTAAGCCAGACAGGGCTGGTTCTTCCCTGCGGTGCTTCCGGACGCTGGGAAAGCCGTGAAACTTTATGAAAAAGAAAATTTTAATCATCACTACAGGAGGTACTCTAGCCTGTGTCCAGGATGAAAAAGGACTAATTCCTGGTCTCTCCAGCAGTGATATTTTATCTTATATTTCTGATATTACAGATTTATATGACGTAGATTTTTATGAATTATTTCAGTTAGATAGTGCAAATATTCAGCCTTCTAACTGGCAGGCAATGGCAGAGACCATTTACGAAAACTATCTGTCTTATGACGGAATTGTAATATTCCACGGAACAGATACCATGGCTTATACGTCCTCTGCCCTGTCCTTTATGCTGCTGAATATCCCTATTCCTGTGGTCATCACAGGAAGCCAGCTTTCTATTATGAATCCGCTGGCGGATGCTGTAGAGAATTGCCGTTGTGCCATCCATATGGCAGGCAGCGGAATGCCAGGCGTCTTTCTGGCCTTTAACCGGAAAGTAATTCTGGGAACCAGAGCTTCCAAAGTCCGGACTACCAGCTTCCATGCCTTTGAAAGTATCAATTATCCCTATGTGGGAGAAATCAATTCCCGAGGGCTGGATATCCGCCGTTCCTATATTCCGGGACCAAAAGGCTCCTGTGTACTGGAACGGAAATTAGAGGAAAAAGTATTTCTCATTAAACTGGTGCCCGGCTTTGACGGAAAAATTTTCCAGTTTTTATACGAACAAGGATATCGCGGACTAATCATAGAAGCCTTTGGTATGGGTGGAATCCCATCCATGTCTTCCGAAATCATTGACGAACTGCGGGATGTCATCCAAAAGGGTATGATCGTGGTGGTAAAAAGCCAGTGTCCTTATGAGGGCTGTAATCTGTCCCTCTATGAAACAGGACGGATTGCCCTGGATGCCGGTGTCTTCCAGGCAGGTGACATGAGTACCGAAGCTGTGGTTACAAAAGTTATGTGGATTCTGGGAAAACACTGGGAACGAAAAAAAATAGAAGAAATGTTCTACAAAAATCTGGCAGGTGAAATCAGCACAGCCGAAGAGGACATGTTCTATAAAGGAGTGTAAACACTTGGTTAAAAATATTGTAATGTACCTGATTGTTGTAAACCTTCTGGCATTTATCTGCTTCGGAGTAGATAAGCAGAAAGCCAGAACAAACCAATGGAGAATTTCCGAAAATACGCTTCTTGGCATTGCCGTCTGCGGCGGCTCTCTTGGTGCCATCTGCGGTATGCGTCTCTTCCATCACAAGACCAGGCATCCGAAATTCTCTCTTGGATTACCTATTATTCTGATCATCCAGGCTATTGCTGCCGTGATTTTATATACTGTATTTTAAAAGGAGGTTTGCCCTTATGTACGGCTCTACATTTGGAAATATATTAAAAATCACAACCTGGGGGGAATCTCACGGAAAAGGAATCGGTGTTGTGATTGACGGTTGTCCTGCCGGTCTTCCTCTTTGCGAAGAAGACATTCAGTGCTATCTGGACCGCCGTAAGCCAGGCCAGTCCAAATTCACCACCCAGCGAAAAGAAGGGGATCAAGTAGAGATTCTCTCTGGCGTTTTTGAAGGAAAGACCACCGGAACGCCCATCTCCCTCATGGTTTCAAACACTGACCAGCGTTCTCAGGATTACAGCGAAATTGCTGATTATTACCGCCCGGGACACGCAGACTTAAACTATGATCGGAAATACGGTTTCCGGGATTACCGGGGAGGCGGCCGTTCTTCTGGAAGAGAAACTATCGGCCGTGTGGCTGCCGGGGCTGTTGCTGCCAAGATTCTAAAGGAACTTGGAATCAGCTTCTGCACCTATACTCTCTCCATAGGTCCTGTGACCATTGACCGTGATGCATTTAATCCAGAAGAAATCACCAAAAATGCCTTATATATGCCCGATGCACAGGCAGCCAAAAAAGCACAGACTTATCTGGAACAATGCATGAAAGAAACCAACTCTTCCGGTGGAATGGTAGAATGTGTCATCACTGGTGTTCCATCTGGCCTTGGAGAACCAGCCTTTGAAAAACTGGATGCAGCACTGGCGAAAGCCATGTTCTCCATCGGTGCTGTAAAAGGCTTTGAAATTGGAGATGGCATGAAAGTAGCTCAATCCACTGGTTTACATAACAATGATGCTTATAGAATGAATGAAAATGGGCAGATTACGAAAAAGACGAATCACTCTGGTGGTATCACCGGCGGCATCAGCGATGGCTGTCCAATCATCTTCCGTGCTGCCTTCAAACCAACGCCTTCCATTGCATCTTCTCAGGAGACGGTAAACCGTCAGGGTGAAGAAATTGAAATCAAAATCAAAGGCCGTCACGACCCCATTATTGTTCCAAGAGCTGTAGTGGTGGTGGAATCCATGGCTGCACTGGTAATCTTAGATGCTCTTCTTGGCAGTATGACCACCCGCATGGATAAAATAAAGGATTTTTTCAGAAAGTAAGCTTCTATCACAAGGCTGTTACGCTAGACTTCATAGTGTAACAGCCATTTCTTTAAAAATTCTTTCGTTTTTTTACACATTACTTTTAAACTTTATACTTTACTATAACAATTGTAAAAAAGAACAGGAGATAAGATTATGGAAATGAATCACATTTTAATCGTAGAAGACGATAAAGACATACGGGAGGGTGTTGGAATCTATCTAAAGAGCCAGGGCTATCAGGTGTTTATGGCATCTGACGGAATCGAGGGGCTGGAAACTCTTGAAAAAGAAGAGATTCATCTGGCCATTGTAGATATTATGATGCCCCGTATGGACGGCATTACCATGACCATGAAACTGCGGGAAAAACATGATTTTCCAGTCATTATGCTCTCTGCAAAGTCAGAGGAAGTAGACAAAGTCATGGGATTAAATATCGGTGCAGATGATTATGTAACCAAACCATTTACTCCTATGGAGCTGATGGCCAGAGTAAATTCTCAGATGCGAAGATATAAACGTTTCATGGAAAAGCTTCAAGCACAGGAACAGGCACAGACAGACACCATTTACACTATGGGCGGCCTTGAAGTAAATGAAAATACTTTTGAGGTACGGGTGGATGATGTTCCTGTAAAAATGACTCCAATGGAGTTCAAAATTTTATTGCTTCTTATAAAAAATCCTGGAAGGGTATTCTCTGCAGACGAAATCTATGAGCGTGTCTGGAATGAACGGGCAGTAAACACAGAAACCGTTATGGTTCATGTGCGGAACATCCGTGAAAAAATCGAGATTAACCCAAAGGAACCAAAATATTTAAAGGTGGTGTGGGGAGTTGGATACAAAATTGAAAAATTATCGTAATCTTAAAGTATTTATTATCGGGCTGGTCATTCTTCTGCCTTCTCTGGCGATGATGATCTTACGCCCTCATTATATTCAGCAGGAACAGCAGGGATCAGAAGATTTTAATTACTCCTACGAAAGTATCAGTTCTTATCTGGTAGAGGCCATCTATGTGCTGCACGGAGAAGAAATGCAAAATGAGAGCAATACCGCATTGACTCCTTATGATATCTTCTTCTCTTCCGGCAAAACAGCACAGACCGAAAAAAAGGAAGAAGAAACGCCAGAAGATGAATATGATGACGAAGCCTATGACTCTGAGGGAAATGCTGCGGATGCTATTTTTAACCAGTACGGGGAATGGTGTGATGATTTCTCCAATCTCCGCTCCTATCTGGAATACGAAGTCCTGGATGAAAATGAAAACATTATTGACAGCAACCGTGCCAAGGGAAATTCTGCTCCTTTATATGACGCCCTTGGCTGGTCAACCTTAAACGGAAGCAAAGACTATGGTCACTATGCCTTTATTGCTGTGGTAGAATACGGAGCCAATGGAAATATCGTCTCTACCAGCTTCCTCTCTCATGAAACTACCAATGCATCACAGATTCTAAATGAAACGGCAAAAGAAAATCCAACGGAATCATACAAATATGACTTTAATCTTAACAAAACATTCCAGAATCCTAAAAACAAAACCTATTGTTTTGCCATGACAAAGGACTCCCTGAAATACTTTAGCAATATGTATCCTGGAATGTTCGAAGAGGAATACCAGCATTACTCCGGTTCCGGTGGTTCTGATTTGCTGATTGTATTTCTTTCTCTTCTGGCTGCTGTGGCTCTTGCTGCTTTCTTCCTTCCATATGCAAAAGTATTGGAAACAGGAAACGAAAAAATCTTCCGGGTTCCATTTGAAATCGTAGCTGTCATAGGCTGCAGTGTCTTCGGAATGTCGGTTTCTATCGCAGCAGATCTCAACACCTTTACCAGGCAGGCTATCTACTCTGTGCTGACAAGCTTCAATATTCCACACAACATTGCACTTGGTACGCAGTATATCTGGGGTCTGATTGGATGGCTGGCCGTATTTGCCTTATGTTACTGGACTGTAAGCTGCCTTCGTGCTATTTTCACTATGGGACCCATGCAGTATCTGAGAGAACGTGTGATTCTCTACCGCATCTGGCCATGGCTTTGCCGCACAGCCAGACGTGTGTATGACAGTCTGCTTCATGCAGATCTCACAGGAAATACCAACCGGGTTCTGTTAAAAATCGTGCTGATTAACTTCATTATCCTTGGATTTATCAGTATGATGTGGTTCTGGGGCATTGGTGCACTGGTTGTTTATTCTGTTGTTCTGTTTTATCTGCTGCAAAAATATCTGAAAAAAATCCAGGAGCAGTATAAACTTCTGCTGGAAGCAACCAATGAACTGGCAAAAGGAAACTTAAACGGCACTATTCCGGAAGACCTGGGAGTTTTTGAACCATTCCGGGACGAAATCGACAAGATTCAAACAGGATTTAAAAAAGCAGTGGATGAGGAAGTAAAAAGTACCAGAATGAAAACAGATTTAATCACAAATGTGTCTCATGACTTGAAAACACCATTAACTGCTATTATCACCTATGTAGATTTATTGAAAAAAGAAGATCTCACAGAAGAAGAACGTAGTAAATATATCGGAATTCTGGATCAGAAGGCAAACCGTCTGAAAATCCTAATTGAAGATTTGTTTGAAGTGAGCAAAGCAACCAGCAAAGCGATCACTTTAAATATCGTAGATGTAGATATTGTGAGCCTGCTGCGTCAGGTGAAACTGGAACTTCAGGATAAAATCGATGCCACGGATTTGATTTTCCGCTGGCAGCTTCCAGAAGAAAAAATTGTTCTTCCTTTGGACAGCCAGAGAACTTACCGGGTATTCGAAAATCTGATTGTCAACATTACCAAATATGCTATGCCTCATTCCAGGGCATACATTACCATGGAAAACACAGAAAATCATGTAAAGATTACCATGAAAAATATTTCCGCTACAGAGCTGAACTTTAACCCAAGCGAAATCACGGAACGTTTTGTCCGGGGAGATGCATCCCGGAATACAGAGGGAAGCGGCCTGGGTCTGGCTATTGCCAAAAGCTTTACGGAGCTCCAGGGCGGACGCCTGGAAATCTCCACAGATGCCGATTTATTTACTGTTGAAATAACCTTTCTAAAATAATAGATAATGCCGCCTTACATCCCTGGCAAAAGCCATTCTGCAGATGGTATTCCAAGAGCGTAAGGCGGCATTTTTTCTTTTATTCAGTAATAGTAATCTGGCACATTTTCATAGCTTCCAGAGCATTTTTGTGACTTTCCGGTGTCACCCCGGCACAGCAGGATGCATCCACACTGATCTTTGCTTCCGGCAGGGAAGATTTCAGAATCATAGCATTTGAGATCACACAGATATCCGTGCACAATCCAATGAGTTCTATGGATTCATACCCTTCTTTTACTGCCATATGTGCCAATGCTGTACTTCCAAACACAGGCTTTTCTAAAATCACACAATCTTCAGCAAGTTCCAAAAGCTGCGGAATCAATTCCCATCCCGGTGTTTCTTTAATACAATGGACTACTGGAAGATTTCTTCCCTCCTGGGTAAGAAGATAATTCTGATGGTGGGTATCTTTGGTAAAAATCACATCTTTTCCACATTCTTTCGCTTTTTTTACCTTATTAACCACATGATCCACTATATTCTGTGCCTCTTTTGTGCCTAAGGCACCATCAACAAAATCCTTCTGCATATCAATCACTACCAGTAATTCCTTCATTTCTTTTATTCTCCTATCTTTTCACATATGTACTTTTTTCTTTATTTCTTCCCAGAAATGTCTTCCCTGGAAAATCATCAGACCAGCCAAAATCAGTGCAGAAACAGCCCCGCAGACAACACAGGGAATCTGCATGGTAAGCCATCCTGTAACCAGTAAAAGCATCTGAAGTAGTCCGGCACTACATGCCAGAATATAATAAATCATATAATAGGCTGCCGGCAGCTTCATAACCCTCACCATTACCGTCAGAATCGGAAAGACCAGTAAAATCACAATGGGAACTGCATATTCCAAAGCCCATCCACGGTATCCGGTAAGAAAATCCCAAAAAAGAAAAACACACCACAAAAGTACCATCTGCCATAAGGTATTTTTCAGCAAATTCCGGCGTTTCCGTATTCCTACAGCAGTGAGAACCCACATACATCCAACAGCCGCTGCCACAAATCCTGCCCAAAAAACTTCAGATTTTAAAATCAAATTTCCTGCAAATCCAAGAATCACCATTGCCACACAGACAAAGGTAAAAATCTTAAATCCCAGCTCTATAGCAGAAGTTGTCCTGGTCACATCAGGAAACATTTGACCTTCCGGATTAGGCTCTCCTTCCAGCCCCCCCTGACAAAGAGGACACCGTTTCTCCGGGGTTTCAATCCAGGCTCTGCAACGCTTGCAATACTGCATATCAAATTCCCCCTTTCTCCGCATTCCAGGAAATAATACGCACCTCTGTCCCCTTTTCCGTAAGCATTCGGAAAAAATTCTTTTCCACCGTACTTTCTGCATAACAGGAAGTAAAACTAATGCTCAGATTGTCCTCAAAAGAACAGGCACAGATTTCCATCTTAGGTGTTGTTGTATAAAAGTCAAACCAGTCGATATATTCTCTGCATTCCTCAGGCATGAGAATCTTGCCAATATTGGAGAAAACCGCTGTTCCGTTTGCAGAAGATACCATAGCACCTACCTGCATTCCCCAGAGTTTCACAGGAAGCGGCAGAATACGCATAAACGGATTCTTTTCCATACGCATGAAACCATTCATTCTGGCTGCAATCCGCTCCGGAGTAAGCTCTTCTTTAAAAAATTTTGCTGTGAACGCAATCACATCTTCCAGTTCATTACTCTGTTTAGAAAAATCATAGCCAATATCAATCCATCCAAAAAAATTTCGTACGGATTCAGAAGGGAAATAATTCCTGAGATTCACAGGAATCATCAGTGCAACCGTTTTTTTCTTCTGCTTCTCACTCATATCCTTTGCAATGGCACACAAATACACTGCTGTCAGATACACGCTCAGGGTCGCTCCATAGGATTTGGCTGTACTTAACAGTTCTTTTACCGACATGATACCCTCCGTAAGATGAATGGTATTGTATTCTGTTTTTCTGTATTTTAACTGATGTGCTTTGTACTTCGGTATTTTAATCCCTTTTCCCTGATCAGAATAATACTTTTCAAAGCTATCCTCCGAAAGCTCTGCCTTTGTGGCATCAAACTGCACCTGCTGGGGAGACCCCTGAATTTTCTCCGGGTACTGCTCCTTCAAATAATAAAAAACCAGAGATTTCACAAACTGCATAGCCCCTGTTCCATCTGTCAGGGCATGATACGTTTCAAAATTAATCCTTTTCTTGTAATAAGTTACCTCAAACAGAAGATTCTTCTGATCCCGGAAATAAATCTGGCTGCAAGGTGGCTGGCTCTCTTCCCGCACCACAGGCCGCAAATGCGTCTCTTCTAAATAGTTCCAGAACATTCCCACACGAAGCACACATAAAAACAAAGAAAAATCCTCCACGCACAAGTCAAGAGCCTTCTGCAATTTCACAGGATCCACGTTTTCCTTTAATTGACAGGAAATCCGAAAAACCCTTTCATCCTTTTTTCCACTTGTAGCCGGAAAAATTTTTGCTGTATTTTCCAGAGACCTCCAGTTTCTTCTCCTTCCATGCATGGTCATTCACCTCTCCCTCATGCCAAAAATTCATTGACATAATCATACACCTCCCGCACACCCTGGTACAGAGGTTCTAACAAAAAAAATCCATGGATTGTCTGGGAAATCCTGTGATGCACTACCTGATTTCCCGCTTCTTTTAATCTTCTTGCAAATTCCTCCCCTTCATCCCGGAGCGGGTCAAATTCTGCCGTAATAACCAGGGTTCTCGGCAATCCGGAAAGATTCTCTTCCATAAGAGGCGCAAAATAAGGATTTTCCCTGTCTTCTGGTTTTCCCTGATAATACTCCAGATAATCCACCATATTTTGTCTGGTGAGCAGATAATCCTGTCCGTTTTCCATCACTGAAGGAAAACCATTGTTTTCTTCATAATTATTGTTCACACAGGGATAGATAAGAATCTGATTTTCAGGGAGAAATTCTCCTCGATCTCTTGCCATCAAAGAAACGGCTGCTGCAAGATTGCCCCCTGCACTATCCCCCATCAAGGTAATAGCTTCCGGTTCTGTATTCAGAATACTTCTATCTGTAAACACGGCCTTTGCCACAGCATAACAATCTTCCACCTGCGTTGGAAACCGCTGTTCCGGTGCAAGAGGATAGTCAATGGATACCACCACATGATTCGTATGCTTTGCCAGATTCCAGCAGACACGGTTATAAGATTCCACACTCTCTGTCACAAATCCGCCCCCATGGATATAAAGAATCACCGGGTAAGAATTATCTCCCATAGTGGCTGTATCCGTTGTCTCATTCTTCTTCTGCAATTCCTGAATATCCACCGTATCGTAAGATTCCTCGTTGGGAAAATAGATTCGAATGGGAATCTCTCTCTCATCACGATAAAGCTTCGTATCCAGGGTACGGTAAAAAGGTTTAAACGGGTCTAAAAGCTTCAGATTCATAATCCGCCTGGATTTCTGCACATCCAGTTTCGTATCCGGGTCGGAAAGTGCTTTTAAAAATAAGTGCATGGTTTTTGTCATATAGTTGTTCTCCTAAGTTGTTTTCTAATATCTCTTTTATAACATCTTCGTCTTCGAGATTCTCCTTGGATATGCTGTCAGATTTTCAGACACGGTCTAATACCGCAACAGACGTATAAAAACTTGGCCTGGTAATGTTTTGAAGACATTGTAGCATATCATAAGAGGAATATCCACAGGATTTTATCCAAAAAGAAAACGAATGCTCTCACAAAATATTGTTTATAAAAACATTATCCTCTATAATCAGAATATCAATATATAAATTTTCAAACGATACTTGTAACGAATCAGGCATTTTGAACACTAATTATCAGAAAGGAGAACACCGTATGGATTCTATTGAAGAACTCTATCAAAAACACGCAAAAACGGTATATGGCTTTCTTTTAACCAAAACTCAAAATCCTGATATTGCAGAAGAATTAACACAGGAAACTTTCTATCAAGCCATCAAGAGACTCAACACCTTTCAGGAAAATTCCAGGGTCTCTACCTGGCTATGTGGAATCGCAAAAAATCTCTGGTTTGACTTTTTACGAAAACAGAAAAAACAGTCAGAGTTATCCAGCCAGCTTTCTGTTCCGGAAAGAGAAAGCACATTTCCTTCCACGGAGGAACAATTTTTTCAAAACTGGAATCATCTTGAACTTTTGAAGAAACTTCATAACCTAAAAGACCCTGGAAGAGAAGTCATGTATCTGCGTTTGATTGGAAATCTTTCCTTTTCTCAAATCGGAAGTATTATGGACAAAAATGAGAATTGGGCAAGAGTGACATATTACCGCAATAAAGAAAAATTGATAAAGGAGGTTACACGATAATGTCAGCACATACACCGTGTCATATGATCAAAGACCTATTGCCATTATATCTGGATGATCTTGTTTCCGAAGAGTCAGGAACTGCAATTGAACAGCACCTTAAATCTTGTTCAGATTGCCATGAATATTATGAGCACATGAAATCTGAGTTTTTAGAAGAGCAAGCCCAAAAACAAACCGAAACCCAGAGAGAAATTAATTATTTAAAAAATATTAAACAACATACAACAAAAAAATTAATCTTGGGAACTGTTCTGACACTTTCCGCCTGTATCCTTGCTTTCGCTGTCAAGCTGTTTATCATCGGAAGCCCTGCTGACACCTACCATACCACTTATCTAAACGTGGACAAAGATACTATCCAGGTAGGCGGCACTTTGGCAGGTTCTGCTCAAGTTTTCAGTCACTATAAATTAAAGGGAACCAAAAACGGCAGTGAACTAATCCTTTACACTTGCCTTCCTTCCCCCTGGAACAAAAGCGGCTCCTTTCATCTGGAACTCCCTAAAAACAAAATTCAGGGAACACTTTCTATCAACAAAATGACTGTCAAAGAAGATGGAACCATTATCTCTGCAATGGCAAATCAGCTTTTTCAGAATAAACATCCATATATTGGGGATGCCACTGCAAACGCTCGTCTTAGTCAATGTCTTGGGATGGGAAATGAACTTGGCAATTTTACGAATGAACTGCAAACAGAAACCACACCCTATGGCTGGACCTTATATTTTGAAAACAGCACAAATAACTCGGCTATCTTTGATGAGAAAATGAAAGGATTCTCCTGCATTTTACTGGCACTAGTTGATAATCTTGGTGAAGTGAGCTGGGAATACACACTGGAACTGGCAGACGGCCCTGTAACACGTACAAAAACCATGACTGAAGCTGATTGCACCGCTTATCTTGGTTCCCCGGTAAAAGACTTTTCGAAAAGCCCTGAAGATGTGCAGGAACTCTTAGATTTTTTAAAAAGGCAATGTGGGCTGAGTTTTCATAGTTTTGAATAAAGAAGTAAATTCTATCTTTTAGTTTAATATCTCGCCAACAGAAAAACCCCGGAAACCTTGCGGTTCCGGGGTATCTTACGTTTGGACACAATACACCTTGCGGTGTTCAATATATATTTATTCTATCGACAGTTGACGATTACTCGATGATAGATGCAACAGCACCTGAACCTACTGTACGTCCACCTTCACGGATAGCGAATCTAAGACCCTGCTCCATAGCGATTGGGTGAATCAGTTCGATTGTCATTTCGATGTTATCGCCAGGCATGCACATTTCTGTACCTTCTGGTAAGTTACATACACCTGTTACGTCTGTTGTTCTGAAGTAGAACTGTGGACGGTAGTTG
>USPF01000044.1 GCA_900556555.1 uncultured Blautia sp. | reverse complement strand
GTGTTAAGCACGCCGCCAGCGTTCATCCTGAGCCAGGATCAAACTCTCTGATAAAATGTTTGATTCATTTACTCAAGACAACCGTTTGGCTATCTCTCGTTTTTACTGCTTTTGGTTTGTTTAAACCGTTCTTTAAATGTAAAGAAATTTTCGAGAATCGTATGTGTTTCACTGTTTAGTTATCAAGGTTTGTTGTGTCTGTCTCTCAGACAGCTCATTTATTTTATCTCATCTCTTTTTGTTTGTCAAGCACTTTTTTAAGTTTTTTTCAAACATTTTTGAGTTAAGATTTTGTTGTCGCTTCGTTGACGACTTGGATACTTTATCATATCTTCTGTCTTTTGTCAACTACTTTTTTATTTTTATGAAATTCCTGTAGTCTTTTCCTTAAGCATATGCTATACTCCTTTTATAGGATTCCTCTGTAGAACTGGAGGAAATATGAAAAAGCGAAAAACATTACAGGATTTGACGATTAAGGATAATTTTCTTTTTGGTGCAGTCATGAGTGTAGAAGAAAATTGCAAGGGATTTCTTGAAATGGTGCTTGGATTCTCTATTGCACAGGTAGTTGTGAGCAAAGAGAAGAGCATTGTCTACCACCCGGAGTACAAGGGTGTCCGTCTGGATATCTATGCAGAAGACGAAAATCATACACATTACAACGTAGAAATGCAGGTGAAGAAAAAGACAGCTTTGGGAAAACGCAGCCGCTACTACCACAGTCAGATGGTAATGGAGGCTCTGGCAAGCGGAGAGGATTATGAAACCCTGCCGGATACGTTTGTGATTTTTGTCTGTGATTTTGATCCCTTTGGTGAGCATCTGTACTGTTATACCTTTGGGAATGAATGCAGGGAGAATAAAAATGTGAAACTTGATGATGGAAGTTGTACTATTTTTCTAAGCACCAGAGGAGAAAATGTAGAGGAAGTTCCAGCAGAGCTTGTCAGATTCCTGAAATTTGTGACGGCTGATTTAGAGGAAAGTGAAGAGGATTTTCAGGACGAACTGGTAAAACAGTTCCAGGAGACCATTCACAACATCAAAGCAGACCGTGAGATGGGAGAGCGCTATATGATTTTTGAAGAAATGCTGCGGGAAGAAAAACTGGAAGGAAGACAAGAGGGGCGAATAGAAGCAACCCGGGAAGGTATCTTTGAACTCCTGGAAAATTTAGGAGAAATGCCCGACAGACTTCGCAACAAAATGGAAAATCTGGAGGAACTCGGAGATTTGAAGTTTCTATTTAAACTGGCCGCAAAAACAGATTCGATGCAAAGCTTCACAAAAGATGCAGAGAACTATCTGCAAACAAAAGAGAAACACGAATAAAATCGGCAGTAATTCAGTACTGCCGAAGCATATCTGTCCTAATGCCCTCTAAGGCATTGGGCGTCATAAAATTCTTGCTATTAAGAGCATCTTACTGATTCAGTAAAAATTCACTAAATAAATGAACAGGGGAATCCTATATCTCTTCTATTGTCAAACTCTGTGCTTCTGCCACATCCAACTACGTAATAATCCTCTAATTCTCCCTTGAGTCACACGCTGCATGAGACATCTCACAGTTGTGTACTAAATTCCCCAGCAAAGGATACGTATTAAAGACTCGATAAAGGAGCTGCTTTCACACAGCCCCTTAAAGTTCCTATGCCTCAACAGTTCCTAACTTTTCATTTCCCAGAATCTGATAGTTAAACTCTGCCTTTTTCCCTTCTGTCCAAACAAAAATCTCTCTGCCTTTTCTTTTTGCATGTACAGTAACTGCCGGCTTTCCTTTCAAATCCGGAATAACAGTAACACTTTCCGCTCCATCCTCAAAACAAGATAAACAAATCGTTGTATTTTCTGTGTAGTCATATTCTGGACTATCCGCATTTGTTCCCAGTGCCAGTATGGTATTCGCACGTACCAAAAGCGGCATAGAGAAATAATCATGTGTTTCTTTATGCCATTTTCCACCTTCTACGGTCTGCTCTGTCAGAATATTATACCATTTTCCTTCTGGAAGATAGTATTCTACTTCTCCTGATTCTTTGAAGACAGGTGCAACTAAAAGTGCATCTCCCATCATATACTGTTTATCCAGAGTTTCACAAGCTCTATCTCCTGGAAACTCCACAAACATTGGTCGCATCATTGGTGTACCTTTCTCATGAGCAATCACTGCCTGCTGATACAGATAAGGCATTAGTCTACATTTCAGTTTTACAAACTTACGCAGCACATCACAGGCTTCTTCGTCAAACAGCCACGGCACACGGTAAGAAGAAGATCCGTGCAAACGGCTGTGCGAACTCAAAAGCCCAAATTGGCACCATCTCTTGTAAATATCTGCCGGAGCAGTATTTTCAAAACCGCTGATATCATGACTCCAGAAACCAAATCCAGCACAGGCTAGAGAAAGTCCACTTCTTAACGTTTCTGCCATGGATGGGTAATTTGCAGAACAGTCACCGCCCCAATGTGCCGGGAACTGCTGCCCTCCTACTGTTGCGGAACGGGCAAATAAAACTGCCTCTCCCTCTCCTCTTTCTTTTACAAGCAAATCAAAAACCGCTTTATTATAGAGATAAGTATAATAATTGTGCATCTTAACCGGATCAGAACCATCATAATATGCAATCTCTTTTACCGGAATTCTTTCCCCAAAATCCGTTTTAAAGCAATCCACTCCCATATCTAGTAGTGTCTTTAATTTTCCTTGATACCATGCGGTCGCTTCAGGATTTGTAAAATCTACCAATCCCATTCCAGCCTGCCACATATCTGTCTGCCACACATCACCATTCTGCTTTTTAATTAAATATCCATGTTCCATTCCTTCCTTAAACAGCGGCGACTTCTGTCCAATATAAGGATTAATCCATACACAGATTTTCAATCCTCTGTCATGATATCTTTTCAGCATCCCCTTTGGATCCGGGAATGTTTTTGGATCCCAGGTAAAATTACACCATTCATACGCTTCCATCCAGTAACAATCGAAATGGAACACATGGAGAGGAATATCTCTATCTGCCATACCCTGAATGAAACTGCTGGTGGTTCCCTCATCATAATCTGTTGTAAACGAAGTGGTCAGCCACAATCCAAAAGACCAGGCCGGAGGAAGTGCCGGTTTACCGGTTAAATCTGTGTATTTTTCGATAGTTCCTTTTGGCGTACCGCCATTAATCACATAGTAGTCCAGACGTTCTCCTTCTACAGAAAACTGAATCCTTTCCACTTTCTCGCTGGCAATTTCGTAAGAGGCATCCCCCTCATTATCCAAAAGCACACCATATCCTTTATTTGTAATATAGAAAGGAATATTCTTATATGAAATTTCACTGGCTGTTCCCCCATCTTCATTCCACATTTCAACGGTTTGTCCATTTTTTACAAACGGAGTAAAACGCTCTCCCAGCCCATAAATATATTCATCTACATCAATCGCCAATGCCTCTGCTGTATAGGATTTTTCTGTCTTATTATTTACAATATAAGCCATATTTCGAAATCCTGTATTTGTAAGTTCCCGTTCTCCATCCATGAAACGGATTCCCCAGGAATTTGGTCTCTTATCAATTACAGCTTTCGTTTTTCCTGTCTGGTAAACAAGGAATTCTTCTGTTTCCTCTATAGTCACTTCCGGCAATGTTTCTTTCACTTCAGCAAAAGGACCTTTATAAGCCGTCCCCTCAAAATGTCTCACAGACACCTTGATCACATCTTCCATAGGACTAGATAGACGAATAGTCAGCAATCCCAGATTCAGGCAATCTCCTCTATTAGAAATATGTTTTCCCGGTGCATAGACCACCAGGTCATTCCCCTCTCTTCTATAAGAAGAATATTCCACTGCATAAAGAGGTGCCATTTCTTTTTTTATGCACCAGTAACCATCTGTAAATTTCATAAATCTTTTCTCCTTTCTGTCAGCCTTTCACGGAACCTGCGGCCACACCACCTACAATATACTTCTGACCAAGCACAAATACAACCAGCACCGGAAGCAGAGTCAGCATAATATCTGCTGCTACCAGATTCCAGGAATTCTCAAATGCCCCAAAGAAATTATATACCGCCAGTGTCATAGGCCACTGTTTTGAGTTATTCAGATAATATAATGGCATTGTAAAGTCATTCCAAACTGCCATGAAATCAAGCACAAACAATGTCGAAATAATTGGTTTTAATAAAGGTGCAATTACTCTTACAAATAATTGTATGGGTGTACATCCGTCCAAAACCGCCGCTTCGTCAATTTCTCTTGGAATTGTACTCACAAACCCGTATGCCAAAAATAAACTAAGCGGAATATTAATTGCCGCATACAATAAAATGATTCCGATTCTTGTATTCACAAGATGAAACGCCTGCATAACCTTCATCAATGCCACATTATTAACCGGCATGGCAATACCGGAAATAATGAAATAATACAGAAACTTATTGATACCTTTCTGGTTTCTTGAAATAACAAAGGATGCTGCCGAAACCAGAATTACGATAATAACAACGCTGCATGTCGCATACAAAAGTCCATTGAAAAAAGAAGAAATCAGCTTGCCTTGCTCGATAACCGTAGCATAATTTTCAAACACCCATTCCGTAGGAAGAGAAAGCGTCATCCTATTTGCTTCCGCAGAGGTTTTAAAGGAGTTCAAAAACAAAACCACAAGCGGTACAATTACAATCAGGCTTATAAACGCAGCCACAACATTTCCTATAACACGGCCGATAATTTTACCCGTTCTGCCCATTATGCTTCAACCTCCTTATTTTCCATAGATTTAATAATAAAATATAAAAGTGCCAGCATCAGGAAAAACAGCACACTAGACAGCGTTGTACCCATAGCCAGATTTCCTTTTGAAAACTCTTTGTAAACCGCAGTGTTGATAACACCTGTTGCATTTCCCGGCCCGCCATTTGTCAAAGAATAAATCATATCAAATACACGAAGTCCATATGTAACGTTTAAAACCGTTACATTTACCAGAACTGGTTTTAGCAATGGCAGTGTAATACATCTGAATTTCTGAAAAAAGCTTGCCCCATCAATGCTTGCAGCTTCATAATATTCCGGTGCTATAGAAAGCAATCCCGCTATTACAACAACCATGATATAACCCATACCTTTCCAGGTATCTACCGTCATGACTGTCGGAAATACTAAGTTCAAATCCGTAAGCCAGTTTTTTGCCAGTGCATCTAATCCGATACTCCTTAAAAAATTGTTTAAAAAACCTGTAGTTGGATGCAGCATACTCTTAAATACCAAACCAACCACCAGATAAGACATAACCTGAGGTGAAAAAATAATCATTCTCTGGAAATTCTTACATTTAATAAATTTCTGTGTCAAAAGCAATGCCAGTGCAAGACCAACCACTGTTTTTGCCGTTGTAGTTACAATTGTGAACACCACGGTATTAAAAATATATTTCCCGTATTCTGAATTGCCTTCAAAAATTTGTTTATAATTGGTAAGACCCACAAAATTTATTTCATCCGTGAAGTTATTCCAATCCGAAAAAGAATATCCAATACCTAAAACCCCAGGCAAAAAACACAGAAGAAAATAGACAAGAGCGGCTCCCGCTGCAAAATACCACGGATACAATTTTTTTCTGTTCATATACAACCTCCTGAATCTCTATAAAGCCTCTGAACTTTTGAAGAAAAGAAGGTGCCTAAAAGCACTTCCGCCTCAGACACCTCTCCTTTCACTGTTTACCTTCTATCTTTACTTTGTCCAGCCTGGGTCTTTCTGTAATTCAGCCTGTTCTGTACGGCGATCCATAATGGTTTTTAATACATCTTCCGGTGTAGAAGCTCCTGTGTACATTGCCTCCAAGTCTTTTCCTACATCCATCCATTGACTGTCAATATAGTTTACAGAAGTCTGTACAACATTTGCTTTTTCCAGAGAATCAATTAAAGCCTGGTCTTCTTCTGAATACTTACTTTCAATCTCTGGCCAGCAAAGTGCACTTAAATTTGTCTGTCCCTCCAGACGTTTCTGAAGATTTTCAGGTCTTGCAAGAAATTCAAAGAACTGTTTTGCCTCTTCTATATGTTCACTTTCTTTGTTAATGAAGTACGCATTACTTGCAGGATTTACACCAATCGCTGTATTATCTCCCCACGGCATAACAAACGCTCCAAGTTTTTCTGTTGCTTTAAATTCTGGATAATCAGCTTCTACTTCTCCACGGAATCCAAGCTCTGCAATTGTCATTGCACATTTCTCTGTAGCCATTGCTTCCTTTGAATTTTCCCATGCATTGCTCAGATAATCATCTCCAAAATATCCTGCTTCTGCACATTCTTTAAGCTGTTTAATAATAGTAAGAAGATGAGGGATTTCATCCAGATCCACTTCGTTGGCATTTAATTTATCATAGATTTCAGGATCATCTGCCAGCCACAATCCACCTGTTTCAAACAGAGGAAGCACCTGATGCCATCCATTTGTTGTCGCTTCATAGATTGGTGTAATACCTGCATCTAAAATCGTCTGACATACATCTTTAAATTCATCATAGTTCGTAGGAACTTCAAGATTTAATTCTTCAAAAATATCTTTGTTATACAGGTAAAAATACATTTTCGCACCCGGGAAGGTAATACCATAAGTCTTATCATCTACACTGACTGCGGAACGGGCACTTTCTTCCATTCTATCTACCCACTCCTGATCTGACAAATCCACACAATACTGATCCACATGCAAACTGGATGCCAGGTTAATTGGTGTATCTGCACAAATAATATCCGGTGCTTCCCCTGAGTCTAATTTCACCTTAATCAAATCTCTCCACTGGGCATCTGGTGAAATCTGGAAATCAATCTTGATTCCTGTCTCTTTTTCAAATTCTTTCGCCAAATCCTGCACAGTACCAGTTGTCGGAAGACCGCTCTGATGACTTCCGAATGTTAAGGTAACCGTCTTTTTTCCGTCTGACCCTTCCTCGCTTTTCCCATCCGATCCACATGCTGCCAAAGAACCTGCCGCCATAACCGCTGCAAGAGATAAACCTAACATTTTCGCTATATTCTTTTTCATGATTTCGCTCCTATTCATTTGTTTTTTAGAAATTACGTCTATATTTTATCGATAAAACACGTTTCCTTTGGTGTAAATACATAATAGCACAACACCAGCTATCACAAAATAGACAAAACAGAACTCTAATTTGCATTTTTTTGAACCATCCTGTATAATTTACTTTTGAAAAAGGAGGAAAGAAAATGGCAAAATCACCAAAACGATATTCTCAAAAAATGTATCTATTTACCATTTATGGTTTTTTTATTTTGATTCTTCTTTGTATCTTTTTTACCTTTACTTATACATATTACAAAAATAATACCATAGCAGAGGCAAAAAAAGATTCCGAAAACCTGTGTGTTTCACTTTCAAATGCCGTTACCACACAGCTAGATAACATGTCCACCATCTCCATGAATATTGTTTATTCCAATGCCATTAAAAATAACTTCAAGGAATTTTCTTACATGTACCGGCAGACAGGAACAAACCCAGAAGCCCTGATAGCTTCCCGAGAAAAGGTTACAGCCATTAACGAAATCGTCACAGCCATTATAGGTGCCTACCAGTCTGCTTCAGAAATCAAACTCTACACAATGGATGGCTCCTGTGTGGAAGCAGGATATTGGATGAGAACTTCCAATGTCGATCTTGAATCCATAGAGTGGTACGAGGAAGTAATGAACCTAAACGGGCATAAATATTTCACTGAACCATCCTATCACGAAGACCTCCCCAGCACAGAAGGCAGCAGCAACCCTAAATTCATTTCTCTTGTCAGAATGTTTTTGGACAGTGCCGGAAAGCCAGAAGGCATCGTAGAAGTTGTTCAGGATTGCAACACTATTTTTTCTCTTGCTTCACAGATTGAACAATCCAACCCCGGAACCACTGTGACGATTTACAATTCAAGGCAAGAAATGGTCTATCCATACACAACATCAAGAGAAGAAGATTATTATTCCGAAATTCAGCACTCTGATTTAAAACCAAATAACGGAGAGTTAATTACTACAGTCAATAACAACTCCGTATTACTTACATACGAATCTCTAAGCGAATATGGATGGACTGTAATTGTAACAAAGGAGCAAGAGGCTGTTTATCTGCCCCTTCGCAATTATCGCAATATGGTTTTTCTCATCGGAGGCGTTTCTATCATACTTACAATGTTAATTTGCTTTTTCATCTCACAGAGGCTTACAAAACCTCTGGAAAAACTCACAAAAGCAACAGGAAAAATAACCATCAACAGAGTTTTATCTGAGGAAAAAGTAAATCTTACTTCTGCTGACAGCAACATCAGGGAACTTTCTATTCTATGCGACTCTATACGCAACATGTACGAAAAGCTTCGCTCCACTTCACAGGAAGTTCTACTGTCCCGTTCAGAAGAAACAAGGGCAAAGCTCCAGGCTACGCAATCCTTGATTAACCCTCATTTTCTTTATAACAGTCTTACGAATATCAGCATCATGGCTGAAGAAGAAATGAACGAAGATATTGTAAAAATCTGCGGTGCTCTATGTGATTACTTCCGTTACATTACATCCGGACAGGAAATGATCGTACCTCTGGAAGAGGAAATTTTTTATACAGAACGCTATCTAAAATGTATGAAGTTTCGTTTTGGCGACGAGTTCGAATATAAAACTTCTATTGCACAAGAAACAGAATCTTTCCTGATTCCAAAACTTTTGATTCAGCCAATTGTAGAAAATGCTTTTAAATACGCTTTTTGTGTCAGTCCTCCTTGGCGTTTAATGATTCGCTCATATGTCAAAAACGAAACTTGGTTTCTGGAAATAGAGGACAACGGCGGAACCATGAGCAATGAAAAAAAGAAGGAATTAATACATCTATACAAAAACCTAAACATGAACGAAGAACTGAAATCTATGGAAATAGGCGGAATGGGATTGAAAAATGTCTATCTCCGGTTAAAGCTGCTTTATGGAGAAAACGCAATTTTCAAAATAACAAATGATTATCCAGGAAGAACTATTTTTATTGTAGGCGGTCCTATTTACCACTCAAGGGAGGAATATTATCATGAGCACCCAAAACTATAAATATGTTGTTGTAGAAGACGAGCACTTAATCAGAAAGAATATCATCAAAAAAATCTCCTCACTCCAGCTTCCCTTTGCACTTGCTGGAGAGGCTTCTAATGGGCTGGATGCACGGGATATAATAGAAAAAACATGTCCAAATCTTGTTATTACGGATATTCGCATGCCACAGTTTGACGGTCTTGAACTAGCTCATTATCTGTACAAAAATCACCCTCATATTAAAGTGGTTATTTTAAGCGGATACAATGACTTTTCCTATGCCCAGTCTGCAATCAAATTTCAGGTTAAGGATTATTTATTAAAACCCGTAACATTAGAAGCCCTGTCAGAATCTCTCACTAAAATTCTCACCTCTATTCAATCTGAAGCGGGAGAATTAGATGCTTTGCGTACAGATTCCGGACGTTTAGACCAGAAAAATATTTGTGAACTTCTGGAAAAATATTTAAAAGACCATTACAAAGAAGAGGTTTTCTTCGGAGAACTCGCCCAAAAATTTGGCTTTACTCAGGAATATCTGGGAAAAATATTTAAAAAATATTCCGGTGAAACGCCATCCAAATACCTGACACGCCTGCGTATGAACGAAGCTAAACGGCTTCTCCTGGACAACCATGAAATGGAAATACAGAAAATCGGAGAACTGGTAGGATATAAAGATGGATTTTATTTCAGCAGAGCCTTCAAATCTTACACCGGAATCCAACCCAGCGAATTCCGCAACCAAAAATAAAAAAACTGCCGGAAAATCAACACCCTAATTAGCCCTTGATTTTCCGGCATCCCTTTTATCGCATTTCAATTTTCCTTATCTGCCACATTCTCTTCTGTAAGCTGCCTGATTTCTTCCTCATCAAACTCAATCTCCGGCAGCAATTCAAAATAAAAGTCCGTATATTTCTGAACCAAAGCCGCAATACAGCGGTTCTGATACATCTTAAATCTTCGGACTGACAGCTCATCTTTTTCCAGCTTTATGTAAGCACTGATCCATAGCTTCCGCCCTGTCTTCACTACCTCAAAATATAATTCTGAATAGCTACAATCTTTCAATTCCGGCTCAACAGTTTCTCTTATCTCCTGTATCGTTTCTTCATCCGGCGAAATCAAAAGCAAATCCCGAATACCCGATACCACCGTACCTATTGGTTCAGGAAGCATGATAAGGGACAGCACAATGGCCAGTATAGAGTCCAGATAAGGCGTTAATTTCTGGAACCACTCAAATGGAACCAATATAGGAAGGAAAAAGGCCAGGGTCATTCCCATAGAGATCACACTGTCTATCTTCCAGCCCTGCATTTCTGTTTCTATGATAGGAGAATTCAAAGTCCGGTTCTTACGTTTCAGATAAAGAGCTACAATAATGCTGATGAGCATACCAGCTAATTCAAACCAGGCTACCACATCAAACGCTACACGACGTCCTCCATGAAACAATATATTAATACTGTTGGCAATCATCCCTATCGTCACTGCAGACATAGTAATGCCTTTTACTACGACAAAAACCGTTTCTAACTGCATATGTCCAAACGGATATTTCTCATTACTTGGCTGATAGAGTAAAGGAATCAAAAAAACCGAAGGAAGCAGCATACAAAATTCAATCCCGTCATAGACTGCATCTAGAAGCACCGCCTGAGAACTCGTTATTATAGCCATAATAAGCTCCAAAACCACAAAGAGGATATTTCCATAGAGCGAAACCGTCATTGCCTTTCTTTCCTTTTTGGGGCTTTTTCTGCCTATACGCATCTTACCTACCTCTTTCTATTTTCTCACACTGTTTGTTTCCACAATATACAGAAGGCGGGAACTTCCAAAAGAAGTTCCCGCCTCTATATTCTCATCTATTACTGAGCTATTTTCATTGGGTTAACCTTTACGCTTGGTCCCATTGTGGAAGCCAGAGATACGCTCTTTAAGAACACACCTTTTAATGCGCTTGGTCTAGCCTTATTGATAGCTCCCATAAGCGTCTGGAAGTTGTCCGCTAACTGCTCCTCTGTGAAAGAAGCTTTTCCGATTGGCACGTGAATGATGTTTGTTTTATCAAGACGATATTCAATCTTACCAGCTTTGATATCCTGGATAGCTTTTGTAACGTCCATAGTTACAGTACCAGCTTTTGGGTTTGGCATTAAGCCTTTAGGTCCGAGTACACGTCCCAGACGTCCAACAACACCCATCATATCCGGTGTAGCAACAACAACGTCGAAATCTAACCATCCTTCGTTCTGGATCTTTGGAATTAATTCCTCAGCTCCTACGAAATCTGCACCTGCTGCCAGAGCTTCGTCAGCTTTTGCATTCTTAGCGAATACTAAAACACGAACAGTTTTACCTGTTCCGTGAGGCAGAACTACTGCACCACGAATCTGCTGTTCTGCATGACGTCCATCACAGCCTGTTCTGATATGAGCTTCGATTGTTTCGTCAAATTTAGCTACGGCTGTCTTTTTTACTAAAGAAACTGCCTCTGCTGGATCATATAAAGTTGTACGGTCAACTGCTTTTGCAGCCTCTGCGTATTTTTTTCCGCGTTTCATATAAATAACCTCCTAGTGGTAATTGCGGGAATGTCCCTCCCACGTTTGTTGATAGTTTACTCTTCTACTTTAATACCCATACTTCTTGCAGTACCAGCGATCATGCTCATAGCTGCTTCTAAGGATGCTGCATTTAAGTCTGGCATTTTCATTTCTGCAATTTCCTGGATTTTTGCTTTGGAAATTGTAGCAACTTTGTTTTTATTTGGAACGCCTGAACCAGATTTGATGTTGCAAGCTTTCTTTAATAAAACTGCTGCCGGCGGAGTTTTTGTGATGAAGCTGAAGCTTCTGTCCGCATATACTGTAATAACAACAGGGATGATCAAATCTCCCTTATCTGCTGTTTTTGCATTAAATTCTTTTGTAAACTGTACGATGTTTACTCCGTGCTGACCTAAAGCAGGACCAACCGGTGGAGCTGGTGTAGCCTTTCCAGCAGGAATCTGTAATTTAATATAACCTGTTACTTTCTTTGCCATTTTCGGCACCTCCTATATTGTGGTAATTGCGGGGATGTCCCTCCCACGAGCCATGTGACATTATGACCCTTTCGTCTTGTTACCGGTCTTTCTGATATATTTATGAAAGACTCTTTACTTCAGCGAAACTTATTTCTACTGGTGTTTCGCGACCAAACAGCTCAACATTAATTGTTACAATCTGTTTTGCTTCATTAATACTCTGAACAACGCCCACAGTATCTTTCCAAACACCGCCTGTAACAACAACACTGTCACCTTCCACGAAGTCAATCTCTACATCTCCAACCAGGGAAATGCCAAGAGCTTCGATTTCCTGTTCCGTAAGAGGAACCGGCTTGGAACCCGGACCAACAAATCCTGTAACACCCCGGGTATTTCTTACAACATACCATGTGTCGTCATTCATTACCATATGAATCAGAACGTATCCTGGGAACATTTTCTTCTGAACCTGTTTTTTCTCACCGTTCTTCAGTTCCACAACGTCCTGCATAGGTACACGGACTTCTAAAATCTGGTCCTCCAGGTGTCTGTTTTCAATTGTCTTGTCAATGTTGGCTTTTACTTTGTTTTCATACCCTGAATAAGTATGAACAACATACCAATTTGCTTCTGACATCGTATTCACCTTGTCCTTATTTAATTAATAAGTTAAGCAGCTGCAAAATCCCGCTGTCAACAACAGCGATAAAAACACCCAGAACAGCAGTAATAGATACTACCGCAACTGTCTGTTTCACCAGTGTCTGCTTATCAGGCCAGTTAATTTTCTTAAATTCAGCCTGAAGTCCTTTTGTCCAGCTTTTTTTTGGAGCTTTCTGTTTTTTTTCTGCTTCCATCAAATTCACCTCTTAAACCGAATTATTTGGTTTCTTTGTGCATTGTATGAGTTCTGCAGAATTTACAGTATTTCTTTGTCTCCATACGCTCTGGATGATTTTTCTTTTCTTTTGTCATGTTGTAATTACGCTGTTTACATTCTGTACATGCCAATGTGATTCTTACGCGCACGACTTCTCCACCTCCATGTGTCTTTTATCGCAGGCAGCTTCACGTAACTGCCTCTACGCAACGTCTTGTTACCGCGACAAAGACCTCCTTTTCGTATTAAGTCCACCGCATCTGCGGCAAATTAGGCACAAAAAAAAGACCTACTTCCACTGTCGCTGTTCAAGCTTACCATAGAAGCGGGTCTTTGTCAAGTTTTTCTTTTTCAATTATGCCCTGTCCGCCTTGCAGAACAAGGCATCTGAAAGATGTTCGAGAGCCTTCCACTCGCCCTCTTTCAATGTTGTCAATGCCAGAAGAAACCTTTTCTTAAAAGAAGACTCTTCTTCCATTAATATTTGTCCGAACCATTTCGATAATTCCAAATCCGGTGTCGCTTCCTTATAGATGTCACCCTGCCCGGTACGCAGCCATTCTTCTCTGACGCTAAACTCCCTACATATAGAAACAATTACAGCGTCAATCGGTACTCTTGGACTTGTCTCATAAGTGGCTACGGTATTTCTTGAAACTCCTAATCTCTCAGCAAACTTCTGCTGAGTCATTCCGGCATTTTTCCGAATTGTCCTGATTCTGTCTTTCAATTTTGTTTTACCTCTTTAAATTTAAAACTATGGTTAATGAATAAGCGATGACATTGTAACTTATGATAGTTATATTGCCAACAAAAAAACATTGACTTTGTTGCCATGAGACTTTTTGAGGAATCATCGTTCATTCCATACTTCAAAATGTTCTTTATATTCGGTTATATCCATTCCCCGGGGGAAGCGATACAGACCAACTAACGGATTCATGTAGAATCCTCCCGGAACAGGACGATTTTTCACGTGCTGGCTCAACAGATTCACATTCCCGTCTATTTTCAAACGCCCCTCGTAAAATGTCGCTGTTTCCCGGAAGTTAATATTGTGTTTTGACAACTCATGTTTTCCTAGAATCCCTTTTCCCATGGTATTAGCATACGAAAAATAAGTTTGCACACGTTCATTCCCTGTCATAAAGGATAAAGAATGAATTGCTGTCACGCCCGTTCGAAAAAAAGAGGGGATCGGGTTACCCGTGGTTATATTTTCTCGTTCTCCCCAACTCTCGATTTCATCACTCATCCCGTAATGATTCTGCAACTTCGGCAACATCATCGCCTTGTCAAAAGCCACACTGGAAGTGAAAGCAACCTCTTGTTTCCCGGCCAATCCCTTCTTCGTAGTAATCAAAATAACCCCGTTGGCAGCCTGTGTCCCGTAAAGGGCCGCAGCAGGGGCTCCTTTCAAAATGCTAATACTCTCGATATCTTCCGGATTCAAATTAGAAATCCCATCTCCGGCATCCCGATTTCCCGCATCAGCCGTTCCCCCGATAGCCGTGTAAGGTTGCTCACTGCTTTCATTCAACATGGGTACCCCGTCAATCACGTACAGCGGTTGATTATTCCCAGCCACGGATCGGTTCCCTCGCATCACGACTTTCACAGCCCCTCCCATTCCCGAAGAACTCCGGTTCACTTGCATTCCGGCCACTTTTCCCATCAACGCCACGATCATGTTCGGATTTTTCACCCGGATTAATTCATCCTTATCCACTTGGATAGCAGCGTAAGACAAGGCCGATTCTTTCTTTTGCAATCCCAATGCCGTCACGATCACGTCGTCCAAAAGAATATAATCATGCTCCAACGTAATAACGAAATCGGTTCTCCCTTCAACCGGGATAATCCGAGTCCGATAGCCAACAAAAGAGACAATCAACGTTCCATGTAAATCTACCTCAAGCGAGAATTTCCCTCTCCGATCAGTAGTTACCCCGTTCATCGTTCCTTTTTCAATAATATTGACCCCGACTATCGCCTCGCCTTGCGCATCACACACGACTCCTTTTACGACAACACATTTTTCTTCCCGAACCAATGAATCAACTCTCAGTATCTCTGGAAAACATTTCCTTTTTCCTGCAAACAGCCTTCCACCCTGTATCGATAATAGACAAAGCAAAAGAACAAATACACGCACACACATCGTAATAAGTTTATAAAATCCATAAAGTTCATAAAGTCAAAAGCCACGGGTATCCTTCAGACTACTCCATCGGCAATAATGCCATCAAGAACAAATCATCCCCAAGGATTCACAAACTTTATAGACCTTATAAACTTTATAAACCTTACGAACTTTACGGATTCTTCTGTTATTTTAATCCTCTCTTATGCAACAAAGGATCCTCCGACGGTTCCTGACCGCGGAATTTGATATACTGCTGCATGGGATCAGCATATCCTCCTTCAGACAAAACATATTTTCTAAACTTGGCTGCCAGCTCTTTGTTGTAAATATCCCCGGAAGACTTGAAAGCCTGGAATGCGTCAGCATCCAGTACTTCGGCCCAGAGATACACGTAATATCCGGCACTGTAGCCACCATCGAATATATGAGAGAAATACGTGGAACGATAGCGAGGTAATATCTCTCTGATCAAACCGTATTTATCCATAGAGGCTTTCTCAAAAGCGTTTACGTCAAAATCTTTCACTTCTGTATTAGAGTACCAATCCATATCCAGTAAAGCTGCTGCCACGTATTCTACCGTCACGAATCCCTGGTTAAAATGTCCACTTTCCTGTATTTTCTGGATTAACGCATCCGGCATAGTCTCACCTGTCTGGTAATGTTTTCCATACATTTTCAACACTTCTGGTTCGCTCGCCCAATTCTCCATCACCTGTGAAGGTAACTCTACCATGTCGTGAGGAATAGTACCCGCAATCCGCTGGTAATCGCCACGAGTAAAGAATCCGTGCAAGGCGTGTCCGAATTCATGAAACATCGTTTCCGTGTCATCCCAGCTCAACAAAACGGGAGCATCCCCCACGGCCGGAGAGAAATTATAAACCACGGAAACTAACGGCATTTCTTCCTGTCCGTTTACTTTCGTGTAGTGACGGAATTCAGTCATCCACGCTCCTGCCGACTTGCTAGCACGAGTATAATAATCCAAATACAAAATTCCGAGAGAAGTTCCGTCAACATCTTTCACCTCGTAAGTCTCCACTTGCGGGTGATATAACGGAATATCCGTTCTTTTATGCATGGTGATTCCATACAATTTATTGGCAACCGCAAACATTCCATCCCGCACGTTTTCCAATTTCAGATAAGGAGCCATCTCGGATTCGTCCAGATCATATTTTTGTTTCCGCAATTTCTCCGCGTAATACCACCAATCCCAACTTTCCAGTTTATACTTCATCCCTTCTTTCGTGGCAATAGCCTGCATTTCAGCCAACTCCTGTTTGGCAACTTTCAATGCCGGTTCCCACACGCGTCCCATGAAATCATAGATAGCCTTCGGGGTTTTGGCCATATTCACGTCTACCACGCAAGCAGCATAGGTGTCAAATCCCAGCAACTTAGCTTTCTCCGTTCTCAAGTTCACCATTTTCGCTAACACTGCCTTATTATCATTAGCATTGTCATTATTCCCGCGCATGTAATACCCTTTGTACAACTTCTCCCGCAAATCACGATTTTGAGCATATGTCAGGAAAGGAATCATACTTGGCTTTTGAACCGTGAAAACCCACTTACCTTCCATTCCCCGGTCTTTAGCCTCGGCAGCAGCGGCGGCAATGGCAGTCTCCGGAAGTCCGACCAAATCATTCTCGTTATCAACAACCAACGTGAAAGCATTGGTTTCTTTCAACAGGTTATCACCATATTGCAAACTCAATTTAGCCAATTCACCATTAATTTGCATCATTTTGGCCTTATCTGCATCATTTAGATTCGCACCACCACGCACGAAATCATTGTAATACAGTTTCAACGTACGCAAAGCCAGAGCATCCAATCCTAAAGTCTCTCGTTTGTCATACAATGCCTTGATCCGGGCAAACAATTTAGGATTCATGTTAATCTCATCCCCATGGGCTGTTACGGCAGGACTGATTTCCATGGCTAATTGCTGCATTTCGTCATTCTTCATCGCTTCATACAGGTTGAAGAATATCGCAGACGTCCGGTTCAACAACTCCCCGGCCTTGTCAAGCGCCACGATCGTGTTCTCGAAAGTCGGTTCTTCCGGGTTATTCACGATAGCCTCAATTTCAGCCTTATGCTGTTTCATACCTTCCTCGAAAGCCGGCTTGTAATCCACCAGTTTTATCTTATCAAAAGGAGGAGCTTGAAACGGGGTTTCAAACTTCTGCATCAACGGATTGTTCACTGGTTTAGCACCATC
The DNA here is from genome assembly GCA_900556555.1 of uncultured Blautia sp. Classification (GTDB taxonomy): domain Bacteria; phylum Bacillota; class Clostridia; order Lachnospirales; family Lachnospiraceae; genus Blautia. The sequence continues at coordinate 3,682 of USPF01000044.1, read as the reverse complement.
CTTACAAGATGTTACTAACGCAGTAACACTCAAAAGTAATATAACGGTCTTTTTCATGAATAAAGTAATTTATATTTAAGTATCATTTCTCTCCACGTCCATAAAAACAAGGTAAAGATATAGATTATCCACTACAAAGCATTCGTTTTGCAGATAAAAGATTATTTTTAGTGTATGCAAAATTTTAATTAACTTCGCCACCAAAGTAAAAATACCAAAATTAATTCAGATATGATAAAACACTCGTTCTTATGTATGGTTGTTCTGCTGGTTTCCATCAGTACTGCCGCATTTGCACAAAAAAGCGGACCTCGTTCCGGTTACAACTTTACAACAATCGTCGACTTAAAAACGACCCCGGTAAAGAATCAACAAAGCGTGGGAACATGCTGGGACTACGCAACTCTCTCATTCCTAGAAACAGAATTACTACGCAAAGGCAAACCGGTCTATGATCTGGCAGAGCTTTACGTGGCTAAAAACGCTTACTTCGAGAAAGGATTACGTTACGTTCAATTCCACGGGAAAACAAACTTCAGCGAGGGTGGACAAGCACATGACGTAATAGACATGATCAAAAAGTACGGAATTGTTCCGGAAGAAGCATATACCGGTTTGCAATACGGACGAGACTTCCACATTCATGCAGAAATGGTGACTGCTTTGCAAGGAATCCTTGACGCCGTGAACAAAAATCCGAACCGGCAAATTACTCCCGTGTGGACAAAAGGTTTCATGAGATATATCGAGGCTTACTTGGGTGACAGCCCGGAAACATTCACTTACGAAGGTAAGGAGTATACCCCGCAAAGTTTTGCAGCATCCCTAGATCTAAACTTGAATGATTACGTGGAGTTGACTTCTTACCAGATGTATCCTTTCTACGAAGAAGTAGAACTCACAATTCCCGACAACTGGATGCATGCCCATTATTACAATCTACCGATCGATGAACTCATGGAAGTAATGAACAACGCCTTGAAAAACGGATACTCCGTATGTTGGGACGGTGACGTAAGCCACAACGGTTTCAGCCACCCGAACGGATTGGCCATTCTCCCGACAAACAATCCAGAAGAGATGATCAATGCCGAGATTGACAAGTGGACAACACTTAGCGCAAGAGATCGGGAACGCAAAATGCAATCTTTCGAATCCCCCGTACCGGAAATGAGAGTAGATGACAACAAACGTCAATTCACCTTCAATAACCGCCAGACAACGGACGATCACTTGATGCACATCACCGGAATGTTAAAGGATCAGAACGGAACGATCTACTATAAGACCAAAAATTCTTGGGGAGAAGATCGTATGCCGATGTACTCGATCTTCTTGCTGCGGGACAGGGCGTCCAGCATGCCGATGACGGTGTGGCCGCACAGTCCGAACAGCTTGGTGACGCCCCGGCGCTCCAGGTAGTCCACCAACAGGTCAGATACCAGTTTCTTGCTCATGTGTGAAATCCTCCATATCATTTTTTTGGATCAGCAATCTCTTATCAGGCTTTCGCCCGCTTCTCCCAAACAGTGTCTCTGCCCGGCGGTCTCTCCCCCATTTCCTATGGAATCGATTCATAGATCAAGGGGATTTTTTGGTCCTTCCGCTTTGGCTATTTTCCAGCAACAGCCACAGGGCATCTCTCTTTTTTCTGTCTACTACTACCATACAAAGAATAGTATATTCCCTCTTATTTGTCAAATAGCTAGTTTTCATTCATTGTTCAAATTCCTGCATGGGATGTGCCAAAAAAGGCCGGCCTGTCCGAGGTGGGACAGGCCGGCCAAGTCTTTTGTCCGGTCATTTCGCTTCAGGAGCCCTCTTTCAGATTGTGCCGCTCCAAGAAGTGGTTGAAGATCAGGCCGCTGCGGATAATAAAATCCCGGAAATATTCGGCGGCGGGGGGCATATACTGCTCCTTGTTCCATTGGATATACAGCTTCCGCGCGGGGATCTCGTTTTCGATGGGCAGCACCTTCACATTGTAGGGGGTCCCGCCCAGGGGCCTGGGAACGATAGCGACGCCGTGATTGGCGGCCACCATGCCGTACATAATGACGTCCTGGGCTGTCTCCATGGTAATCTTGGGCTGGATGCCCAGGCTCCGGAACAGCTCGTCGGTGACGGAGCGCAGCTGGCAGTTGTTGTCGAAAGAGATGAAGGGCTCCCCGTCCAGCTCCCGCAGGTCCACCGACTCCCGCTGAGCCAGCCGGTGGCTCTCCGGGACCAGCAGGACGATCTGGTGCTCACCGATGAGGGCCCCTTCCACCCGGGGGTCGTCGATTTTAGTACAGAAGAGCAGGTCGATCTCCCCGGCCAGCAGCTTGTCCCGCAGCTGCATGAAGGTGGCCTCCTGGTTGAACTGGAGGCGCACCCCCACCCGGTTGGTCTCGGATAAATAGCGCACGATCAGCTCAGGCGCGAACTCCGCCAGGGAGGGAAAGCAGGCCATTACCACCGTTCCGCTGTTTGGGTTGATATAATCCTGGAGTCGGGCCACTCCGGTGTCCAGCAGGTTCAGGGCCTGGGAAACATAGGGGAGGAACAGCTCCCCATATTTGGTCAGTTTGATGTTGCGTCCCTTTCGAACAAAAAATTCCACATTCAGCTCGTCCTCCAGCTCCTGAATGGAGTGGCTCAGGTTGGACTGACTGACATACAGCTTTTCCGCCGCCCGGGTGTAGTGCTCCAGCTCGGCGATGGTCTTGAAATATTGCAGCTGCCGTAAATTCATACGGCGCTCCCCCTTTCTGTCCCGGATCTTAATATATTGATTCAATTATGCCATAATTCGATGAAAAAATCAAATATATTTTTCAGTTCGGGACAGAAAAAGCATATCTTATCGGTCTGACCCGGCCTGCGCCTGCTTTGCCAGCTTGCGGGTCTCCAGGGTGCTGAGGATGACATCAGCGGAGATGAGCACCAATCCCACCAGGAAGGAGGGGGTGAAGGTCTCGTTCAGCAGCAGCATGCCCAGCAGGGCAGAGAACATGGGCTGGAGAGGGTAAAAGAGGGAGCAGGTGCTGGCAGGCAGCTCGGCCAGACTGGCCGTCCAGGTGTACTGGGCCAGCCCGGAGCCCACCAGCCCCAGATAGAGCACCACCAGGATGTTGGCGGAGCTCAGGCCGGTGCCCCCTGCCTGCACCGCGGCCGCCACCCCCGTGGGGATGTGGAAAATCAGACTGATGACCATGCCGTAGGCTGTGACCAGAATGGGGGGATACTTGGCGGTGAGCTGGCGCATGAAGACAGAGGCCACGCTCCAGGTGACCACTGCCGCCAGCACCACCAGGATGCCCGCCATCTCCCCCTGGCCGGTGGCGCCGGTGGTGATGACGAAGGTGCCCACCAGTGCCAGCACCAGACACAGCACCTTGGTGGGGGTGATCTTTTCCTTCAGGTGGAGGGCAGCGAAGATGGTGACCCCCACTGGTGTCACCGAGTTGACCAGGGAGGCCATAGAGGCCCCGGTGAGGGAGATCCCCAGCTGGATGAGGAAGATAGTGAGGAAATAGCCCATGACCCCCACCCCGGCAAAGTATTTCCAGTCCGCCCGGTCGATCTTCACGCCGAAGTGCTTCCGGGCCATGAGCATCAGGGGAAATGAGGCCACAAAACACCGCAGGCAGCCCAGCAGGGGGGCGGGCACATCGTCAGAGATCAGCTTCCCCCCCACGTA
>USPF01000043.1 GCA_900556555.1 uncultured Blautia sp. | reverse complement strand
CGGTGTGGCAGCAGTGCCGGGACCGTTCGGAAGCGGTAAGACAGTGATCCAGCATTTTTTCCACTTCTAAATCCGGCAGCATTGCCGTTAACTCTCTTTCCATGTAATCCATGAAAATATATTCTGTCCCGTAATGTCCTGCATCTATAATGCAAATCCCTTGCGCCACTGCATCAATGGAAGAATGATAATCCATATCTCCTGTAACGTATGCCTGCACACCGTTTTTCAATACCTGCTTCATCAGGCTTTTTCCGGAACCGGTACATATAGCAAGCTTTTCTATGATTTTATTTTCATTTCCGTAAATTTGCACAAAAGGAAGATACAGCCGGTCTTTTACAAATTTTCCACACTCTCTTAAAGTCATAGGAGCCGGCAAATCTCCGCACCGCCCTATTCCTTCTTTGCGTGTGTCTTCTTCGTAAGTAACATCTAATACTTCTCTGTGCGAAAGCTGTAAATAGTCTGCACTGAGTTCTGCCATTCCCAACACATCAAAATTCGTGTGCATTGCATAATAACAGATTTTATGCTGTACCATTTTAATAATCCGTCTTCCGATAAAATCATCTGCAGTAATTTTCTTCATTCCCGAAAAAATCAATGGGTGATGGGTAATAATCATATCAGCCCCACATTGAATGGCTGTGTCTATGACCTCATCTGTGGCATCTAATGCAAGAAAAATCTTTTTTGCTTCCCACGAAGCATCTCCCGCAAGAAAGCCTGAATTATCCCATCCCTCTGCAAAGGATACCGGATACTTTTCTTCTATTTTTGCAATAATATCTTTACACTTCATAATATGTAAGAGCCTCTTTTCTATCTTTCCATTCCTTTTCCAACTCGGAAATCCTTGCTTTTGCAGATGGTGTCTGTGAATTTTTCAGTTTTTCCAAAAGCTCCTCTGCTTTTACCTGTTCCCTGTCTAAAAACTCTTTTAAGACGGGATTTCTGTTCTGCAAAAGTTTTTTTCCATAGAGATATTCCGCTTCTGTCTGTTCCTTTGCTTTGCCATGAACAGCTCTCATAATCGGATAGTATTTTCCGTCTTCCAAAATCATTTCCTCATGAGTAATTTCATATCCATTTTCAATGAGAAACCTTCTGAAATGTCCGATTTCGGACTGAGGCTGTAAAACCAGTTCTGTTACTGTTTGCAGAACCTCGTTTCCTTCTGTAAGAATTTTCTCCATAAGGGGACCGCCCATACCGGCAATTACAACGCTCTGAACCTCATTTGGTTTTAAAGCCTTAACGCCGTCAGATAAACGAGTATCTATGTAATTTTCCAGTCCCCATTCCTGAATGTGCTCCTTCGCCCTCATAAGGGGACCTTGATTAATATCCATAGCAATGGCTTTTTCTATTTTCTTTTTCTGCAAAAGATAAATTGGAATATACCCATGGTCGCAGCCTACGTCTGCCAATCGCTTTCCTTCCTGTACAAAGGCTGCAACGCTTTGCAATCTTCTGGAAATCTGTATTTCTTTCATTGCATCCATCCTTAATCCAGATAATCCTTCAGCTTACGGCTGCGGCTTGGATGACGAAGCTTTCTAAGCGCTTTTGCCTCAATCTGACGGATACGCTCTCTGGTTACGTTAAATTCTTTTCCTACTTCCTCCAGAGTTCTTGCTCTTCCGTCATCTAAACCAAAGCGCAGGCGAAGAACTTTCTGTTCTCTTTCTGTTAATGTGCCTAAAACCTCTACAAGCTGTTCTTTTAATAAGGTAAATGCAGCTGCGTCTGCCGGAACAGGAACATTATCATCCTGAATAAAATCGCCCAAATGGCTGTCCTCTTCCTCACCGATTGGTGTTTCCAAGGATACCGGTTCCTGAGAAATTTTGAGAATTTCACGAACACGCTCTACGGACATATTCATCTCTTCTGCAATTTCCTCCGGATGAGGTTCTCTTCCCAGCTCCTGTAAAAGCTGACGGGATACACGAATAAGCTTGTTAATGGTTTCTACCATGTGAACCGGAATACGAATAGTTCTCGCCTGATCCGCAATAGCTCTTGTAATCGCCTGACGTATCCACCATGTAGCATAGGTAGAAAATTTATATCCTTTACGATAATCAAATTTCTCAACGGCTTTAATCAATCCCAGGTTACCTTCCTGAATTAAATCCAAAAACAACATACCACGTCCCACATAGCGTTTCGCAATACTTACTACCAGACGAAGGTTTGCCTCTGCAAGGCGTTTTTTCGCACTTTCGTCTCCTTCTTCCATACGCTGAGCAAGTGTAATCTCCTCCTCTGCACTTAAAAGCGGAACTTTACCGATTTCTTTCAGATACATACGAACAGGGTCTTCAATGCTGACCCCCTCCGGAACAGAAAGGTCGATATTTTCCATATCTACTTCGTCTTCCTCGCTGAGGTTTAAATCATCATCGTCACTGATAATTAAGTCGTCCATATCGTTGTCCTGAATTCGCAGGATATCAATTCCGTTTGCTTCCAGAAAATCAAATACTTTATCCATCTGCTCCGGCTCCAGAGGAAAATCCTTAAAGAAATCACTGATTTCCTGATATTCTAATACATTTTTCTTCTTTTTCGCCAGCTCCATAAGCTCTCCGAGCTTTTCGCTGAATTTCGCCATGTTCATTTCCATAAACTGTTCCTTCCTCTCACTTATTCTTCCTTAACAATCGTATATATCATTTCCTCAATCAAAAGAAATATGCAGCGTCACTCTGCCTCTCTCCAAATCCTCCAGACGCTTTCTGGCTTCTACAATCCTTTGCAGTCCGAAAAGGTCCGTAGGCGGTAAATTGGTGCTTTGCCATGCAATACTGTCTCTTTTTAGTCTGCATACCGTTTCCAGCACCGCCTTTTTTGCATCTTCCTCACTTTCCAAATGAAGAGAAGCATGAAACAGAGATGTAATTTCCTTCTGCTCCTCTGCGTCAGAAAACCGATTTAATAATTTTGCAGGATTTACCTCACCTTCTTTGTGCTGTTCAAATACTATTTCAGCAACCTTATGATACAAGGGTGTTGTAAAATCTGCCGGTTCTATCAATCCATCAATAGTTTTAAACATGGAAGGATAGGAGCTCAGCCATGTCAGCATCAGCTTTTGCGCCGTATGACCTGCATCTTCCTTGCCCTCTTTCTTTTTTGAAACAGCTTCCATTCTGGGCTTTACCGCAACGCCTGTTCCTGACAGCGCCATGTTATTTACCATTCTTCTTAAATCTTCAAATTTTATCTGATATCTGGCAGAAATACTTTCAATATAGTTGTTTCTTTCCAGCTCTTCCGGAAATTCCAGAAGTTTTCTGGCTATCTCCCGATAAAACTGTGTTTTACTCTCCGGGTCAGATAAATGGTATTGCTTTTCCAGTACCTTAATCTCAAACAGAAAATAGTTTTCTGCCTCCTCAAGACGCTTTTCAAAAGCCTCCTTGCCTTCTGCCTTAATAAATTCATCCGGGTCCTTATACGGCGCAAGGTTCACCACTCTCGGAGAAATTCCCGCCGCCTTTAAAATCGGAATACCTCGAAGGGCTGCTTTTTGTCCTGCCTCGTCACTGTCATAAGTCAGCAGAACCTCCTTTGTATAACGACTCATAAGACTGGCATGTCCTGAGGTAAGCGCTGTTCCGAGAGATGCCACCGCATTGTGAAAGCCTGCCTGGTACATGGCAATAACATCCATATAGCCCTCGCAGATAATAAAGTACGGTTTTCTGGAGGTACGGGCAATATTCAAGCCGTATAAATTCCGACTCTTATCAAAAATTTTCGTTTCAGGAGAATTCAAATATTTGGGTTTTGCATCTCCCATAACTCTGCCACCAAATCCAATCACACGATTATTTACATCCATAATCGGAAACATCACACGGTTCCAAAACTTGTCCTGCATACCTCTTCGCTCGTCAATATTGAAAAGACCGGACTCTTTTAATAATTCATCAGAGTACCCCTGCCCCTTTAAATATTGATACAACGCGCCCGAATATCTGGGCGAACACCCCAATCCGAATTTTTTAATCGTATCCTCAGAAAGCTGTCTTCCTTTCAGATAATCCAATGCCGGCTTTCCGCTCTCCTGTTTTAGTTGATAGTAATAAAAAGAAGCTGCTTTTTTCTGAATTTCCAACAGCATGGATTTAAAATCCGAAGCTGCCTTTGCTTCTTTTGAATATTCAACCTCAGGAAGCTGTACCCCTGCTCTGTCCGCCAAATATTTCAACGCCTCTACAAAGCTGTAATTCTCATATTCCATAATAAAGGTAAAAACGTTGCCTCCTGCTCCGCAGCCAAAGCAATAGTACATCTGCTTTCCCGGGCTTACTGAAAAGGACGGAGATTTTTCATTATGAAAAGGGCAAAGCCCAAAATAAGAGCTTCCCTTTCTCTGCAATTTCACATAATCCGAAATCACGTCCACAATATCATTTTTTGAGCGGACTTCCTCAATCAAATCATCTGAATAATACATACAACTTCCTCTTTTCTACTGTCCCTTTCCCTGAACGCTCCAGCCTTTGGGAATAAAAAGCTCACGGAACTTTTCCAGAGAATACTGGTCTGTCATACCTGATATATAGTCACATATTACTCTTTCCTTTGGCTCGTCCTGATGCAGAAGCTTTTGATATTCCTCTGACATCTTTTCCGGATATTTACTGTAATATGTATATAATTCTTCTACTACATGTTCTGCCTTTTTTTCTTCACTTTTTGCCGCAGGATTTAAATAAACATCCTGAAACATCAAAGCACGGATATCCCGAAGTCCTTCTTCAATGTCCGGAGACATCATAATCTTATCTTTTCCCTGACTGTTCTCTACAATATTATGGACAAATGTATTCAGCCTTTCCCTTGTAGTAGCCCCTAAGAGCATACGCAGGGTAATGGGAATATCATCTTCTGTAATAATTCCCGCTCTCTGGGCATCATCCATATCATGATGAATATAGGAAATCTTATCACAGTAACGAACTACCTGACCCTCTAAGGTATGAGGTTTTCCGCTGGTTCTGTGGTTTAAAATTCCATCTCGCACTTCCCATGTAAGATTTAACCCTTCACCGTTTTTCTCCAAACGCTCCACCACCCGAACACTCTGTTTATAATGTGCAAATCCCAAAGGACAAACTCTGTTTAAGGCTCTCTCTCCTGCATGACCAAAGGGCGTATGCCCTAAATCATGTCCCAGTGCAATGGCTTCTACTAAATCTTCATTTAAAGACAAAGCTTTTGCAATGGTTCTGGCTGTCTGAGAGACCTCAAGGGTATGGGTCAGACGATTTCGATAATGGTCGCCCTGAGGAGACAAAAATACCTGTGTCTTATCCTTCATACGCCGAAATGCTTTACAATGCACAATGCGGTCTCTGTCCCGCTGGTAAACTGTGCGGATATCACATTCCTGCTCCTCTCTTTCCCTTCCTTTCGAATGAATACTGTGAGAAGCGTAAGGGCTTAAAAGCTCCAATTCTCTTTTTTCCATTTGTTCACGAATATTCATAGGCAGTCACCCGACTTTCTAATACCTTTCAGCAAAACATCTTGCGGTAATACCGCATACTTTCAAAAGAACTCTTCATATTTATTATTTCCGAAATTTCTTCTATTTCCTCTTTTTCTTCTTGAAAATTTCTACAAATTTTCTACAATTCTTTATAGGAATTTCTTAAAAGTGCGATTTCTCCCGCATATCCTTCTAAATCATTTGGAGTTTCCAAATAAAAGGGCAGCTTTCGAAGCGCCGGATGATTGATTACTCTTACAATCGCTTCCAGTCCCAGCTTTCCTTCGCCGATTTTCGCATGGCGGTCCTTATGACTTTCCAATCCGTACATACTGTCGTTTAAATGAATTGCTTTTAGCCTGTCCAATCCAATCACTTTATCAAATTTCGTCAAAACTCCGTCCAAATCCTCTGCAATATCATATCCTGCATCATATACATGACAGGTATCCAAACAAACTCCCAGCTTCTCTTTTAATTCCACTCTGTCTATAATTTCTCTTAATTCTTCAAAACGGCTTCCTACTTCGCTTCCTTTTCCTGCCATAGTTTCCAATAATACCGTTGTGCTCTGCTTAGGATTAAGAATTTCGTTTAACATATCTGCAATATACTGAATTCCCACTTCCACTCCTTGTTTTACATGGCTTCCCGGATGAAAGTTATAACAGTTCCCCGGAGTATATTCCATTCTCCTTAAATCGTCTTTCATAGTATTCACTGCAAATTCTCGAATACTTTCATCCGCCGAGCAGGCATTCAGGGTGTATGGGGCATGTACCAAAATTCTGTCAATCCCTTGATTTTTTGCCCTTATGAGAAAAGCATCTACATCCTCTTGCTTAATTTCCTTTGCTTTTGCTCCTCTTGGGTTTCTGGTAAAAAACTGAAAAGTATTTGCGTGAATTTTCTCTGCTTCCTTTGCCATAGCTTCATAGCCTTTTGAGGAAGATAAATGACATCCAATTTCTAACATAATCAATCTCCTTTATTTTCTGCTCCTGTTGCATAGGAAACAATTCCCTATGCAATAAAATAAGCACTTATGCAAAAATAAAATCTCTTTTACTTTTACATAAGTGCTTGATTAACTTAGTGCGGGAGATGGGACTTGAACCCACACGTCTATACAAACACAAGATCCTTAGTCTTGCCTGTCTGCCAATTCCAGCACTTCCGCATCTGCTATTTAATTCTTTCACACAACAAAACGAATTATAGCAAAAGTTTTCTAAATCGTCAATACCTTTTTTTGAATTTTTTTCGAATGATTTCTTCTCCCTCCAGAAGACGCTTTTCCAGATCTGCTTTGTCACCTAAAATTTCCTGAAAACAGCCCCATTCATCCAAAAGCCCCTGTCCGTGAGGAACCAGATAGGCACCCGCATCGCTGCCAAGAGCCATTTTCACTCCCAGTTCATAACCCATCCTGATATTTTTGCTTCCTGCATCCCAGATCTTATTCAGCACTTCATCTGAAAATCTTCCGTAGCCAATGATATTTTTCACCACCGTAATGGTAGGAACCCACACTACCTCAGATTCTGCCATAAGCTTTAAGGTATCCTCATCCACGTAATTGCCATGCTCAATGCTGTCTGCACCGGCAAGCACTGCAACAGCCACCGCTTCTGCTCCATTGGTATGAGACATTACCGCCAGACCTTCTTCATGGGCAATATGAACCATTTCTTTTACTTCCTGACCGCAAAGTGCTGTCTCGGTCACAGAGCCATCCGTATCGAAATCCATGATTCCGGTGGTCATAATCTTAATAAAATCACCGCCCATGGATTTCACTTTCTGTACCAAAGAAGCATATTCTTTCATGTTGTCAAAACCACGCCCCACAATTTTTCCATAATGTCCGTTTTTGTGAATGGCAAACAACGGGGTGCGGTATGTAATCCCATACTCTCCTGCAATCTCCCTGGCTTTTTCTGACACATGGAGGTAATCCCCTCCATCCCGAACAAAGGTGATTCCCTTGTCCTGATATGCCTGAAAATGCGAACGGATAATCTGTTCATCCACTCCCTGCTCATGGCATTTTACTGCTTTTTTATAATTCACCGCATTCATAAAAATGTGTGCGTGGTTTTCTCCAAACATGTTAACCTCTTCTTTCTTTTCTATTCTTCTCTGGCCCATCCGTAAGCACATTTCACTGCTTTTTTCCAGCCTTTTGCCTTCTTGTCCCGCTCTTCTTTCGTGATCTCTGGTTGAAATACCCGGTCAATGCTCCAGTTTTCTATGATTTCTTCTTTGCTGTTCCAGTATCCAACGGCAAGACCTGCCAGATAAGCAGCACCCATAGCGGTGGTTTCCACGCAGACTGGCCGTTTTACCGGTACCTGGATCATATCCGCCTGTGTCTGCATAATAAAATTATTGGCACTGGCACCACCGTCTACTTTCAAAGAATTTAATTCAATTCCAGAATCAGCACGCATGGCTTCAATCACATCTTGCACCTGATAAGCCATGGACTCCAGAGAAGCACGGATAATATGGCATTTATTCACACCTCTTGTCAGCCCAACAATGGTTCCCCTTGCATACTGATCCCAGTAAGGTGCTCCCAGTCCTGTAAATGCCGGAACCACATAACATCCATTGGTATCCTTTACTTTTCTTGCCATATATTCAGAATCTTCTGCCGAATCAATAAGCCTGAGTTCATCTCTCAGCCACTGTATGACCGCTCCTGCCACAAAGACAGAACCCTCCAGGGCATAATTCACTTTTCCATCAAGCCCCCATGCAATGGTAGTCACCAGCCCGTTCTTGGAAAACACAGGTTTCTCTCCTGTATTCATCAAAAGGAAACAGCCTGTACCATAAGTGTTTTTTGCATCTCCTTCTGAAAAACAGGTTTGTCCAAACAATGCAGACTGCTGGTCTCCCGCTGCCCCTGCAATGGGAATCTCACCACCGAAAAAACTGCTGTCTGTGACGCCATAGACACAGCTGGATGGCTTCACTTGTGGCAGCATAGACTCTGGAATATCCAGTTCTTTAAGAATATCTTTATCCCACTCCAGGGTATTAATGTTATACAGAAGCGTTCTGGATGCATTGGAATAATCTGTTACATGGACAGTACCTTTCGTCATTTTCCAGATTAGCCATGTCTCCACGGTTCCGAATAAAAGCTCTCCATTTTTTGCTCTTTCTCTGGCACCCTTCACATGATCCAGAATCCATTTTACTTTTGTTCCTGAAAAATAGGCATCTATAATGAGCCCTGTCTTCTTGCGGAACATTTCTGTCAGCCCTTTTTCTTTCAGGGTATCACAATATTCAGAAGTTCTCCGGCACTGCCACACAATGGCATGATAGATCGGCTCTCCTGTGTTCTTGTCCCACACGATTGCAGTCTCTCTCTGATTGGTAATCCCAATAGCGGCAATATCTGACGCCTCTGCTCCCACTTTCTGCATGGCTTCCACTGCCACGCCCAGCTGGTTAGACCAGATTTCATTTGCATCGTGTTCCACCCAGCCCGGCTGTGGAAAATACTGGGTAAACTCCTTTTGTGCAGAACTGACGATTTCTCCCTTTTTATTGAATAAAATACAGCGGTTGCTGGTAGTCCCCGCATCCAATGCCATCACATATTTTCCCATAATGTTTTTCCTCCCACATGATCTTCCCTATCCCTTCAGATGCGAAAAAAGAGCTGTGCAGAAAAGGGCTCTGTTACCTTTAATCTGACAGCTTCTCTCTCACTCTGTTCTGTCGCTGCATATATGATGATAGGAATATTCTAAATAGTATTTTACCTCTAATTGGAGTTTTTTTCAACAATATCTACAAGTCAAAGAATTTTTTTCACTTTTTTTCTTTTTCTGCATAAGGTAAAGCAAGGAATTTTTACGAGGTATGATATGTATGTGCCATCTTTGAAAGCTGCACAGACAGACCGACCGGATGAAGGAAAACTTCGTCTGCAGGTGATTTCTGCATTGCGCAGCCAACCCGTTGAGAATGCTTCTGTAACCATTTCTTACACAGGAGACCCTGATTCTATTATTGAAGTCGCTCAGACAGATGCCAATGGTCAGATTCCCGAACTCACACTACCTGCACCTCCACTGGAATACAGCATGGAACCCTCCGAATCTCAGCCTTACTCAGAATATACTTTCCGTATCTCAAAAGAAGGATTTGAAGACTTGGACATTTCTGGTTCCGAGATTTTACCAGACAGTACATCGATTCAGCGTGCGGTTTTGAATCCCGCTACGCCACAGAATAATTTTGAAAATATTGTAATTCCCGCACATACGCTCTTTGGAAATTATCCTGAGAAAATACCAGAAGATGAAATCAAACCCATGGATACTTCCGGAGAAATCGTACTGAGCAGAGTCGTGATTCCTGAATATGTGGTGGTTCATGATGGTGCCCCCACCAATACTTCTGCCCGGGATTATTATGTACGTTATCGTGACTACATCAAAAATGTAGCAAGCAGTGAAATTTATGCCACCTGGCCAGATGACACGATACGTGCAAATGTGCTGGCAATCATGTCATTTACTTTGAACAGGGTTTACACGGAATGGTACCGGAACAAAGGCTATGATTTTACCATCACTTCTTCCACAGCTTTTGATCACAAATGGATTCACGGCAGGAATATCTTTGAAAGTATTTCCAGAATTGTAGATGAGCTTTTTGATAACTATCTATCAAGACCTGGCGTACGGCAGCCTATTCTCACCCAATACTGTGATGGACAAAAAATACAGTGTCCTGGCTGGATGACCCAATTTCAACAACATATAAACAAAAAAACACATACCACACAGGTAAATAAGATGATACAATATTCCCTCCCAGATTGCCAGTCTGGGAGGATTTTTTATTACTGAATCAGAGACTTAAATGTATTATACCCTGCGATACCATCCACGGTAAGTCCGTGATCTGCCTGATACTTTCTCACGGCAGCCTCCGTACCGGCACCGAAGATACCAGGATTCTCTAAGCCACCAGGATTATACCCTTTTAACATCAGCAAATCTTGTAAAGCAGTAACCATATACTGTTTTTCTCCTCTGCGAACCGTATGTCTACCTAATGCACGTTCAGATTTGGCTCCCCAGATTCCGTCTACAACTAATCCAGCGTGATAATCCAGGTTCATAGCTTGCTGCAATACTTTAATACCGGCTTTGATAGTATTTGCTCCTCTAATGCCATCGGCATTGAGTCCCGGGACAGCGAAATTGCGTGCGTGAACCTGTCCATCCTTTACAATCTGGTTGCCAGATGGCTGTACAGGTGTAGGGGCTGGGGCTGGTTTCTGCTCTGCTGTTCCTGCATATTTATCCCAGGCTGCTGCATCCATGTAAGCTTTGTTTACATCCAGATTTCCGTTATAGCCCGGTAATCTACCTGTACTGCTGTACTGGTGGATAGCAAGGCTCTTAAATGCTCCATAGCCTTTTCCGTCTGTCCATGGTTTGTCCCGATATCCGTTCTGTGGTTTTGCATTTGGATATTGCGCCATCCACAGTGGGTATCCTGCCTGTGCTACGGATGTCCAATCGTATTCTCTTGTAACGGATGCGCTTGTATACAGAAATGCTTTAACGCCTGTTTTCTGATATACCCTGTCTAAAAATTCTTTTGCCCAGGCAACACCAAGGGAAAGTTCTTCCTCCCAGTCTAATACCAGAATTGCTTTTCCGATATACTCCTGGACAGTTTTCACAAAAAAGTCTGCTTCTGCTACAGCACTTCCTTTGCATCCTTCCTCTCTTGCGTAGTGGTATACTCCCACTTTCTTTCCGGCATTAACTGCCTGGTTCATGGCTCTTGTGAAATCTGGATTTACATATCCGGTTCCTCCGGTGGCTTTTACAATTACAAAATCACAAGGAACTACATTTAAGTTAATTCCTTTCTGCCAGCTACTAATATCAATTCCATTCATGCTCATATATTCTTCCTTTCTGCCGCCGGTTGCGCCGGCGCAACAAAATGGAGGGCTTTATTTGCCCTCCTGGTTATCCTTATTCACAACTTTATCTGCTACTTCTAAGCCTTTGATTAATATTCTAGGTACATTAAATCCAGCTTCTACAAAATTTTCTAAGATGGATCTGATTTCGTTTATTAACAAACTGGCCAGAACGAACCATCCCAGGAGTGTTGTAATCCCCAGGTCAATCCCTATAGTCTTTCCTATTTCAATGAATACAGCACCTGCTCCAAACGCTACCATAATCATGAGCCAGTATCCCAGCTTCTTCAAAACACCTTTCCAGCCCTTCATAGAGTTTTCTTTCCCTGCCATGCGGCTTTTCATCCATCCTGTAATCCAATCTGCCACATTGAGCAGGAGGAAGGCTACAAACAATACCCAGTGTTCTCCTAGGATGTAAGACAGCACTGCTACAATTGCACCAACTGCTGCATTGTATCCGTCAATAATCGCATCTGTATAATTCATTTTCTTCATATCCTCACTTTCCTCTCTTCGTTTTTTATATAAAAATAAGACCATTAAGGTCTTGCTCTGATTTCCATATGTATTTTCCTTTCCTGTTTGCTAAACTATATGTAGCTTTCTTTTACTGCCCGTTAATAACCTGCTCCGGTGTCTTTGTTCCCTGGATAACTGCTTCTGCATCCTCTTTGGATATTTCCTTCCAGAGTCCTTCTGTTCCCATACTTCCAGGCATCCAAGTGTTCTGGCCCTGGTGGCAGGAAATGTAATACTTCTGGTCGATTGTGACCACGGAACCATATTGGTAGCGGTCAGAAATTCCATCCCAAGGTTCCCATGTAGGTACTTCAATTCCTGCTGGTGGTTCTGGGGCAACTCCACCGTTTTCCAGTTTAGTTACTCTTTCTTTCAGGGATTCTACCTCTTCTTTTAATGCCCGGCACATCTGTAATGCTTCTGGCATCTCTGTCTCAGGGTTTAAGTGCTCTTTCATAAGAGCAATCAGTTCTGTCCGCTGCTCTTCTGTCAAATCTCCCTGTACCCAGAGGGTGTCGATTTTCTTGCTCATGTCTTCTAATTTAAAACTTCCAGACATAATTACATTTTTTACAATTTCGTACATGATATCATTCTCCTTTCTTACAGCAATGCAATCTGCGTGTTTACAATTGCCTGATTAAGCTCCTTAAATTTCTTATCTATGTAGTTCTTGGTGTCTGCGATATAGGATACTTCCATTCCAGCGTTTTCATCGTTGAAAATTACCGTGGTTTGGTAGTTTGTGTGGAGTGCTTTGTATTCCTGGATTTCTTCTGGTGTTAAATCTCTTTCGATTGAGCTTATTGCATAATAAAAAACAACTGGATTTCCTTCATTGTATTTTCTCAAACAATAATTATTAAACTCATCTATTGTTGTAAAATACTCTGCAAGAGTTTTTTCTCCGCAGAAAATAAATTTATATGTTAGATTAGCTGCGAATCTTGTAGAGATATTTGATAATATTTTGTCGTAAATTATTCCTTTCGCACTTCCTTGCGGTAAATTCCAAAATCCTCCCGAAGCTACAAATTTAATAGTAGTACCGTTTGCCTCAATCTTATCAACTCTCTTCACATACTTTCCACGTTTCAAATCAATCTCATCACATATCCATTGCTGGCCATTCGCATCCGTGTAATTTCCGCCTGATGAAATCGGAATACCCGGTAATCCATTTGGGGTTTGGAGAGAAAGGGATTGTAACGGCTTGTATGGTTCCCAAGTGCCGTCTCCATCTTGATAAATCATTGGTTTTATTGTTATATTTGGAATATTTACCCCACTATTGCCAATAAGCATAACAGCACAGTAAGAATCTGGAGCTTCTATTTGCTTAGTTATATCAGCAGTGGTTCCATGTCTTATATATAAATTACCAACACTACTGCTAAGAACTTGAATTTCGAAATAGAACCCTTCATTCATAGCCCAGGTAACCTTAACATTTCCAGCATGAAACAATTTAACAAAATCTTCATGCTCGATTCTGTAACTTATTTGTATTCTGTTTGTGAGCGTACCACTGCCACTAATCGTAAAGCTGCCATCACCATTATTTGTAACAGTAGCACCGCCAGCAGACTTGGTAGGTAATTTGCTTGCATCAAATAACTGTGTGGAATGTACAAATATTTTAATCTCTCCGTTCTCTCCAATGTTCACAATCGGAATCGGATCATCTGGTGACGGAACACCATTTTGCTCACTTTTTCCAAAGATTCTAAGTCCCTGAACACGCCTCTCAGCAGAATCTTCTAGTGTAATAGATTCTCCTGTTGCAGTTAAGATAATCGGAGGAGTACTGTTCTGCTCCAGAGATTCTATGTCGGTGTTGTGGTCATTTCTCAGGGTGGTTAAATCGTTAGAAAGCGTTCCGACATCCGTCTTTAACTTCTCAATATCCTGTGTCTTTTCGGCAATGTAGGCATCCAATTTTTTCTTCTGTTCGGTAATAAAGGTTTCAACCAACTTTATTTCTTCCTGGCTAATAATTCCGTTTGTGGATGCATCCTCTTCGAAATTAAAGTGCATCGTAAAGCTACTTAATGTCTTTCCATTTTTTGTGATTTTTAATTGTGCAACGCACATACCATTCTCTGCAACCACCTGGTCTGTCAGAGCAACGGTGACCACATTTCCAGATATTACACCATCACAACTTGAAATCTTATTGGACGGCTTAATCAGCCACAATTTTGAGGTAGCTCCTGCCGGGATGTCGAAATCTAAAATGGTATATTCAATTTCTCTCCCGGTATCATTCTGCACCAGGTTCACAATCGGAGCCGCATCCTGATTCGCCATCCTGAGATTGATTTTCTGTTTCAGCATGTTCTTCACCTTCCTCTTCATTTTCTTCATGGTTAATAGCAATAATCATTTCTGCACTTTTCTGGTTTCTTACTTCTGCCAGAATAGAGGACAGTATCCCATCTAACAGATAGGCCGGAAGACCTCTTCTTGCATTGATGGAATTAATAGCTGTCACAATCTCACATCTGGTTTCTTCGATTTCAGTACACAAGTTAAGCTGCTGTGCCATTCTTAAGTCTCCTTTCGATTTGCTGTATTTTCTTCCATAGAATCGCTATAAAATCATCGTAATTGAGTGCATAAAACCAATCTCCTGTCTTAGGCTCTGGCTCGCTTGGTCTAATGATGATTGGCTTGTCCGTAATTCCTATCCATTCCATTGCCTCGTCCAGCTCCTGTGCAATAAACCCAAGATTCAACATTTCATCCCCGTTTTTAAACCGGTATTGCTTTGGTGTTAAAAATTCAAATAAGTTCAAAAACCTATCATCTAGCTCTACAATATCCTTTTTTAATCGTCGATCTGAAACATTTGCGATTTTATTGTACACGATTAAGTTCCCTGCACTTTGTTCCAGGATTCTCGCAGAATAATCGTTCGCACTGGCATCTCTGTGGAAATCGATGTACGGCTGTCCAATTCCAGTGTCCCCGTACACTTCCAACCCATTCGCCGATACTCGACCACCAGAAACAAATGTACCATTCATTGTACCGCCGACTATCTTCTGCCCCCGAATCGTTCCGCCATTTAATCTGTCACAGTTAATATTTCCAGTTGAGATATTCGCACCATTTATGACGGTTTGTCCTGCTGTGCCAAGGGCATAGAATGTAGCATAGCCGGTTAATTCTAGTTTACTGGCCAGAATCTTAACTGTTTCGGGGCTCTGGTTAATAAAGGAAATTATCTTATTGCCATCCACTTTTTTGCTTACCGTCTGCTTAATCTGGTCTGTTTCTACTTTTATTTGTGCGGAAGTAGAATAATTCACCAGTTTCCCGTCTACATAGTCTTTTGCGTTTTGTTTCGCAGTAATTAAAATCTCTTTTTCTGTGGCCTGTATTAAGGTTTCAACTTCTGTCTTCGTTGGATATTTGTTTAACTTAGACCAGTCACTAGCTGCATAGATTCCATCTTTTACCTTCGGAATTACGCATGCCAGGATATTGGTTCCATCCATCCACAAGTCTCCAACATCGTAAGGAGGAACTGGCTGCTGTAAAAAGGTTCTTCTTTTTCCATCTGCAATATCTTTCGCATCCGCAGCATTTTTAAGGGCTGTTGTAATATCGGTATCCTTTAGCAAGACCCATTTCCATTCTGTATTATCCTGCATGAATCGGTAGGCATATCCTTTAGATTTCCAGAAAAATCTATCTCCAATATGCTTTTCTTTTTCTTCCTGGGTAGTCCACTCAGATGCCGGAAGATTGTTTATGGTCGGTTCATAATCGTAATACCAATCCTCCACTTGCCCATCTACCTGCTCCTGAAGGTTTTGCAGACTTTTCGTAACACTCTCTGCGTATTTGATTAATTTCTTCTCTGTTTCCGCCTGAGCTATCTGCTCAACGCTCTGTCCATCGACAGAAAGGCTTTTTGATGCTATTTTAAATATTCCTTTGTCTAAATCCCAGTAGTTCGTCCCTGTTCTGTCTGCTAAGGTACCTGTTACGATTGCATCCGCAACAAATCCCTTTGCTGTTGCTGCGGTTCTCCAGTCCCAGTCTCGATTATCCGCTGTACGCCTGTTTGCAATCTGAAAGCCTTGCGTTCCCCATGTCATGCATCCATACAGTGTGCTATCAGGATCTAAATCCTCTACCGTAAACGCCCGGCCTTTGACTTTTTTCGCTACGGTAGACTGCAACCGGAGCTGTGTGTTCATTCCGTTCAAGAGTCCTTTAATACGCTCTGCCATGATATCGCCGTCTGAATCTATGACAGAATCTATCTTGTCTATGCTGGAGGCAATATTGTCTATGTAATTACTCTGGAATTGTCCCAGAACAACGGATGTGACTCTATTTAAGATGCAGTCATACTCTAATCCGACTACTCTTGCATCGGAAATAATTCCTAACTTATCGTGCCGACAATGAATGGTATCTCCCAGGAAGACGGTCTCCAGGATTTTGTAGTCCTTGTACTGGTCTGTATTTTGCAAAAGGACCATATCAGCTTCTATGGTCACCTTTGGCTTGTCCAGGCCGGATTTAAACTGTTTCTTGCACGCTTCGGTAAGTGCTTTGTCCAGATCAGCTTGCGTATCGCAGATAATGATTCCTTTTTCCTCATCATCTTCCTGGGCATCCTCACGCATTTTGATGTTATCGAATTTCATTGTTGCTGCTTTGACCGTAGGATAATTAGAAAGGATAGGGCTATCTACATATCCGTTTCCGGACAGCTTATAGCCATTGTAGGACTTCGGATAGATTCTTGTTACCACCTCAGACATATCTACCGTTTCCGTGATTCCGTTGGCCGGAATGTTCTTTCCATACCGCAGCTCTACGCCATAGTCACCGCCGACACGCTCATTGACGATAATTTTGAAGTTATCGTACAGTATTTCACCGCCCCAGCGGTTCAGGAAGCTGTTGGCATTATCTCCGTTGATGGCTTCCATCAGGTTCATGTATTCGTAGTATGCTGTTGTGCTCTTTGCAATATCTGACTGTGCAGAGTATTTATTGTTCGGTGCAAGCATAATGTTTAATGCTTCCTGGCCGTTTTTACCGGTTGGCCGGATATTTGTAAGGAAACAATCGTTTTTGGAATCGAAGAAAATGGGGTAGGCTTTTACAAATACAGAATCATCGTTCTTTTCTATAGACTTTATTCTAAAAAGCTGGTCTCCATTAAAAGAAGGACATTTTACCACCGCCTCTTCTTCTAAATATTTCCATCTACCTTCGTCATCTATAGGGTGTTCCAACTCCAAAACCCAAGTTCCGTTTAACTCTACATTTACCTTTGCATTTATCGGCAGCAATGGCATATCACCATTCTTTGTGTAATCGGTATTATCCGTCCTATAAGCCTCTATCACAAAATCACCCTCCAATTCGGAACTACAAAAACTTGGAATCCACTGCTAAACGAGATTGTATTTTCTCCCTCTTTCAGATAGAGATTTTCGTATTTTCCTGTCATTGCTGCATTTTGCATAGTTCCGTCCGTTCTGTAGCATAGCATTCTTTCAGTATTAATTGTGAGATTCTGCCCGATGTTTGCGGTTACTGATTTTCCATTTACTGTCAGCGTGCACATTCCCTCACCCAAAATCTTGTAAATTGGTGCAGATGTTCCGTGTGGATTCTTTAACTTCTCCCCTGTCTTTAGTAACAGCTCTTCCAGTCCATTGACAGTATAAAGCCCTGGGTCGCATGTAAATACAACTTTTACATTCCCCCAGAAACCGTACTTTCTTTTAAACTCAACTTCTACCTTTTTTACTCGGAAATAATAATTTTTCATATCAGAATAAGTGACCTTTTTAATACTTTTGAGCCAACGTTCTATTTCCAATCTTTTTAATTCGTTCAGGGCAATATTCTGCGTTGCAAACTCCAATTCATTTTCTATGATTGTATCTGAATATATCCCGGTTCTTTTTGTTAAACACCCAGCTCTCCC
Source organism: uncultured Blautia sp. (assembly GCA_900556555.1). Taxonomy (GTDB): domain Bacteria; phylum Bacillota; class Clostridia; order Lachnospirales; family Lachnospiraceae; genus Blautia. Next base: position 3,175 of record USPF01000043.1, on the reverse strand, counting down.
TGGTATTTCTATTTCTTCTATCTTTTCTGTGCCATATTGAAATACTGGATAAGCAAGGAATCTCAGCCCCATAACTGAGCTTGTTTTGTTTTCTGCCATAAACCAAAAATCTCTTTTCATCTCTTATCTTCCTTTCGTTATCTTTCTATCTTTCTGGCCAGAATCAATTTTCTTAATTACAGCCTTCGTTGTTTTAGAAATCAAAGGTGTTCCATCTACTTCGAATGTATTGTTGATAATAATTGGTGTATCATCATCTGTGTTTGGATTTCCGTGTACTGATTCCGAAGTTGCTGCTCTATTTACTCCGCTAGGTGTGTTCATCGTAACATCAAGTGCTGTTCTCTTTATCTTTTTCAGTGGGTCGCTCAGACTTTTTCGCATATCGTCTACAGGTATATTCTTCTCAAATCCAATTCCCATACCAAGAGCCATCATCTTACCGATTTTGTCCCTGAATAATCTTGACGGGGAATGAATACCGAGTGCCTTTTTGGCTGCATTAAATGCGGATTTGGCTGCATTGATAGCAGCATTTACAAGTCCGCCAACAGCACCGGCAATTCCATTTGCAATGCCTTTTATTATATTGCTTCCAATACTTCCCCAACTAAAACTTGTAAATGCGTTCTTGATTCCAGAAACAATATTCTTTGCTTTTCCAACAATGTTACTTATACCGCTTGCAATCGCATTTGCTAATTTCGAAACCGCATTCTTCCCGAGATTAGAAAGCGTACTCGGGAGATTTTTGATTGTATTTACAATCCCGTTTTGTACATTTTTCGCTGCTGATGTAACAGCGGAAATCATGGATGTAATGCCATTTTTAAAAAATGTAATAATATTTTTTCCGAGTGCAGCCCAGTTGTATGCTGTGAACACTGCGACAATAGCTTGTACAATATCCGGGATATGGGAAATCAAGTCTGGAACTGCCTGTAAGATTCCAAGAGCAAGTTGTCCAAGAAGCTGCACACCTTTTGCTAAGATGGTCGGGAAATTATCATTTATTACATTGGCAAATGTAGTTATGATCTGCGGTACCTTTGCAATCAGAATAGGAATTGCGGTAACGATACCTTCAACCAGTTTTTGCAGTAATTCGAAACCTTTTTGTATCAAACCCGGAGCCGCTTCTGATATTTTATCTCCAATACCCTGTATGAAATCCAAAATCTTCGGCAATGCCTCTGGAATTGCTTCTACAAATCCATTTATTAAATTCTGTAGAATTTCATACCCTTTTTGGAGCAGAATCGGAACATTTGTAGTGATAGCCTCTGCTATGAATTGTATTAAGCTCAAGGCTACTGGCAGGATGTTTGAAACTGAGTCAAGCATCCCGGTAAGTAAAGACATTACAATGTTCTTCCCTGACTCTACCATTCTCTGCACAGTATCAGCAGAGAAGGCTTGTACAAGATTTTCCTGGATTAAATTCTTAACCTCAGGTAAAGTTTCCAAGAGTCTAGGAACAATTTCTGATAATCCTTTGATAACATTTTTCCCAGCAGTAACCATTGTCTCTGCCAGTTCTTTTGGTGAACCAGTTCCGTTCAGGAAGTTATCAAAGGCACCCTTCATTGCAGAAACTGAGCCGGATATGGTTTCAGAAGCTTCTTTCGCTGTTGTTCCAGTTATGCCCATCTCCGTCTGCACAATATGAATTGCTTTTGTGATATCCGCAAAATTCGCTTCTAAGTGCCCTTTAGAGTCAATAGAGAACTTAGCTGTATTTGCAAATTCTTCATTAAGTTGTGCTGCATCTTGTAAAAGCCTATACATTTCAGCAGAGGTTCCGCCATATCCTAGCTTTAGGTTATCAAGCATGCTGTAATTCTGCTTCGCAAACCCCTGGTACGCATTTTGGATTGACTCCATGGACGTTCCCATCTTGTTTGCGTTATCGGACATATCTATAATGGCACTGTCGGCATACTCAGCAGCTTTTTTTGTATCATTTCCGAGAGATTGCAATAATGACGCTGAAAAACTTGTAACTGTTTCCATGTAGGCATTTGCAGAAAGACCGGCTGTCTTATATGCCGTTTTTGCGTTGTCAATCACGCTCTGAGCACTATTCTTAAATAGTGTCTCTACGCCACCTATATTCTGCTCAAGGCTCGCATAGGAATCTAACGCTTTCTTTGTCATCACACCGAAAGCGGTTGCAACACCAGTAGCAGCCCCGCCAATTACAGCAAGACCACCTTTAGCAATACTGCCAAGCTTCTTTACCCCAGAATTAAATCCTTTTTCAGAAATCTCGGTATCAAATTTTAATGAACCATCGTAACCCATACTTATCCCTTCTTTCTTGGATAAACACAGGCTCATAGGCTCACTTCGGTGTTTATTTCTTTATCTCATTTTCTTTTTTACACATACGGCACTTGATATAAATACCACCTTCAAGACGTGCCGTATTATCATAAATAGCAAGCTTGGCTCCGCAATACTTGCACCGGAACCACTTCCTTTCTAAAGGCGGTTTTTCAAATTTTCTCACGCAAATATCTCTCCAATTTCATAATCAGACAGCATTTCTTCTGGAAGTTGAATAGCACTCTGTATTTTTCTTATTCTCTTCTGTTCTTCTTTATCTTTTACCGTGTTCAAATCAATTGACCGGTACATAATCCTCTGTTTTATCTCTGTATCATCAGAAAGACCATCAAACAACATTCGGAATTTCCACCAATGCATATATTTAATTTCGCATAAATCAATACGATAGTCCCTTAGGAATCCAGAGAGAATATATGGAAAATCTATCGAATAAGAAAAGAGCGGTTTGCATCTGTCCGGCTCTCCGCTCTCTGATTCTTCCTTATTCTTTTCTGTTTTCATGGCTACAAACAAGCAAAGTTGCCCGATGGCTTCTTCCAGATCAGGAACATCGTCAAGGAAATATTCGCATAAAATATAAATTTTATCCTGTTCAGACAATTCATCATCCTTTAGCATATCAAGCAATTTTATGTATTCCCGAAAATCTGTAACAATACGGATTTTCTGCCCGGATATCTCTATACTGTCCGGGAATTCCTCGTAAAACAGATTCATGCAATCACTTCTTTACTTTGTATTTTGCGAATCTGGAATTTCGTTTTTTATTGATTTCTTTTACCTGTTCGGTGCAGAAAGTAATAAAGGAATCATAACACTCTTC
>USPF01000042.1 GCA_900556555.1 uncultured Blautia sp. | reverse complement strand
GCTACAGAGGAATCCGTCATCGTAAAGGACTTCCTGTTCGCGGACAGAAAACAAAAACAAACGCAAGAACAAGAAAAGGTCCTAAGAGAACTGTTGCTAACAAGAAGAAATAATAAAGCAGCATAATCTTGAAATTGTAAATTACTATTAAAAGTTTGAATATTAGAGAAAGTAGGTTAGTTTAAAAATGGCTAAAGTTACAAAAAAAGTGACAAAAAAGCGTGTTAAGAAAAACGTTGAACGCGGACAGGCACATATCCAGTCTTCTTTCAATAACACAATCGTTACATTGACAGATGCTGAAGGAAATGCTTTATCATGGGCAAGTGCCGGTGGTCTGGGATTTAAAGGTTCAAGGAAATCTACTCCATATGCAGCACAGATGGCTGCAGAAACAGCTGCAAAAGCAGCAATCATTCATGGTCTGAAGACTGTTGACGTTTTTGTAAAAGGACCTGGTTCAGGAAGAGAAGCAGCAATCCGTGCACTGGCAGCATGCGGTATTGAAGTTACAAGCATCAAAGACGTAACTCCAGTTCCACACAATGGATGCCGTCCACCAAAACGTAGAAGAGTCTAATTAGGAGGTCAAATAATCATGGCAGTAAATAGAGTACCAGTTCTGAAAAGATGTAGATCCCTTGGTCTTGATCCTGTATATTTAGGAATTGACAAAAAATCTACCAGACAGTTAAAAAGAGCAAACAGAAAAATGTCCGAATACGGACTTCAGTTAAGAGAAAAACAGAAAGCTAAATTTATCTACGGCGTTCTGGAAAAACCTTTCCGTAACTACTACAAAAAAGCAGACCAGAAACCAGGACAGACTGGTGAAAACTTAATGATCATGCTGGAAACACGTTTAGACAACGTAATCTTCCGTATGGGTCTTGCAAGAACAAGAAAAGAAGCAAGACAGATCGTTGACCACAAACATGTAATGGTAAACGGAAAACAGGTTAACATCCCATCTTACTTAGTAAAAGCTGGCGATGTAATCGAAATCAAAGAAAAATGCAAAGGTTCCCAGAGATACAAAGATATCCTGGAAGTAACCGGCGGACGTCTGGTTCCAGCATGGCTGGATATTGACCAGGAAGCTTTAAAAGGCGAAGTAAAAGCACTTCCTACAAGAGAAGAAATCGACGTTCCAGTAAACGAAGTGTTAATCGTCGAGTTATATTCTAAATAATAAAGTTATATAAGTGAATGGTGCACGTAGCAAGGAGGGCTTTGCATGTTCGATTTTAACAAACCCAAAATTCAAATCACAGAAATGTCTGATGATAAGAGATATGGGAAATTCGTGGTAGAACCACTGGAAAGAGGTTATGGTATTACACTTGGCAACTCTTTAAGAAGAATTATGCTTTCTTCTCTGCCGGGAGCTGCTGTAAGCCAGGTAAAAATTGACGGTGTTCTCCATGAATTCAGTTCTATTCCAGGTGTAAAAGAAGATGTGACAGAAATCATCATGAATCTGAAAAACCTGGCAATCAAGAACATGAGCGACAGCAACGAGCCGAAAACTGCATATATCGAGTTTGAGGGCGAAGGTGTTGTCACAGGTGCAGACATCCAGGTTGATCAGGATTTAGAAGTTCTGAATCCAAATCAGGTAATTGCTACCTTAAACGGCGGTGCAGACTGCAAGTTCAATGCAGAGCTGACAATTACCAAGGGCCGTGGATATGTAAGTGCCGACAAAGGAAAAACAGATGATATGCCAATCGGCATGATCGCTGTAGATTCAATTTATACACCAATTGAGCGTGTAAATATGGCCGTTGAAAATACCCGTGTTGGACAGGTTACAGACTATGACAAGCTGACACTGGATATTTATACAAACGGAACACTGGATGCAGACGAGGCAGTGAGCCTGGCTGCAAAGGTACTGAGCGAGCATTTAAGCCTCTTCATTGATCTTTCTGAGAGTGCAAAGACTGCTGAAGTCATGATCGAGAAAGAAAACAATGAAAAAGAAAAAGTTCTGGAGATGAACATTGACGAGTTAGAACTGTCTGTTCGTTCCTACAACTGCTTAAAACGTGCTGGTATCAATACCGTAGAAGAGCTGTGCAACCGTACTTCTGAGGATATGATGAAAGTTCGTAACTTAGGACGTAAATCCCTGGAAGAGGTTCTGGCAAAACTGAAAGAATTAGGTTTACAGTTAAATCCAAGCGAAGAATAAACAATTTATGGGCAAACAGCAATGCGTCAGTAAGACCGAAGAGAGCGTGGCGCATTGTTCCACAAATGGAGGAAGTTTAAAATGGCAAAATATAGAAAATTGGGCAGAACATCTGACCAGAGAAAAGCGTTACTTAGAAACCAGGTAACAAACTTACTGTATCATGGAAAAATCGTTACTACAGAAACAAAAGCAAAAGAAGTTCGCAAAATTGCTGAAGGTCTGATTGCTATGGCTGTTCGTGAAAAAGACAATTTCGAAACAGTTACTGTTACAGCTAAAGTTGCTCGTAAAGATGCTGAAGGCAAGAGAGTAAAAGAAGTTGTAGACGGCAAGAAAGTTACTGTATACGATGAAGTACAGAAAGAAATCAAGAAGGATGCTCCTTCCAGATTACATGCCAGAAGACAGATGCTGAAAGTTCTTTACCCTGTAACAGAAGTTCCAGCAGCAGCAGCCGGCAAAAAGAAAAATACAAAAGAAGTTGACTTAGTAGAAAAATTATTTACAGAAATTGCACCAAAATACGTAGGACGTAACGGTGGTTACACAAGAATCGTTAAGATTGGACCACGTAAAGGTGACGCAGCAATGGAAGTATTATTAGAGTTAGTCTAAGAGTCACGATAACATGTAAATTACGCCCGGGAAGGCTTTGGCCTGTTCCCGGGTGCTTTGTTTCCGGCTGAAAAGAGGAGGTAGAGAGATGGGCAAGAAAATGCTTTTTATTTTCAATCCGAGATCAGGCAAAGGAAGTATAAAAAACCGTTTGGTGGATATTCTGGATATTTTTGTAAAAGGTGGTTATGAGGTTACTGTTCATCCAACCCAGGCTTACATGGATGGGCTGAAAGAAACAAAAAAGAGGGCAGGAGCTTATGACCTGGTGGTAGCCAGCGGAGGAGACGGAACACTGGATGAAGTCGTTACAGGTATGCTTATGGCTGGATACACACAGCCTATAGGTTATATACCGGCAGGAAGTACCAATGATTTTGCCAATAGTCTTCATATTTCCAAAAATATGCTTCAGGCAGCTACAGATATTGTAGAGGGTGTACCACATGCCTTTGATGCAGGAAAATTTAACGATGATATTTTTGTCTATATTGCAGCCTTTGGATTATTTACAGATGTTTCTTATGAGACAAACCAGGATTTAAAGAATATTCTGGGGCATGCAGCCTATATCCTGGAAGGAACACAAAGACTATTTAATATTAAGTCCTATCATCTTCAGGTGAAGGGAGATGAGGATGAATTTGACGGTGAATTTATTTTCGGAATGGTAAGCAATACGACCTCTGTGGGAGGGTTTAAACATCTTACAGGCCCAGATGTCATGCTGGATGACGGTGTGTTTGAAGTCATGCTGATCCGGAGACCAAAAAATATTATTGAATTAAATGAGATTATTGCATCTTTAGTAGGAACCAGTGATACAAAAATGATAGAGGTTTTTAAAACTGCAACCTTGGATATACAATGTGAGGAGGAGGTTCCGTGGACTCTTGATGGTGAATACGGAGGGGAACACCGGGAAGTCCAGATTCAGAATCTGAAGCATGCAGTCCAGATCATGCTTCCTAAAAATGAAGCAGTGCCATTGATTCACACCCCGGAATAGAATGTGAGAAACCATTGAGCACCTTGATTCATATGATAATAAAAACAGATGAGTGAAGGTGTGCAATGGACACAATGAAACTGATTCAGGGGATGTTATTGATTTTTGTGCTGACCACAGACTCTTTTGTGGTCAGTTTTGCATATGGTGTGCAAAAAGTGCAGATACCTTTTTTAAAAGTTGTGGGAATGAATCTGATTATGAGTTCTCTTTTGGGAATCGCAGTTTTTACAGGGAATTTCCTTTCTTGTTTTTTGCCGGAAATTCTGACTTCTGTAGTGTGTACAGGAGTATTGGCAGGAATGGGAATTTACCGGATTTTCAATGTGCTGTTTCCGTCAGAAAAAAGCAGGGAGCAAAGCAGAAAGAGGAAGCTTACATGGACAGAAGCCGCAGTCATGGCATTTGCGTTATCTGCTGATAGTCTTGCAATAGGAATCGGGACAGGACTGGTACAGACAGGGGAATGGATTCTTGTGGCAGGCTCTTTTCTGTGCGGAATCCTCATGATGGAAGCAGGATGGAAGATAGGAGCCTGTTTTGCAGCTGCTTTTAAAAAGGATTTATCCTGGCTTAGCGGTGTCTGCCTGATGGTTCTGGCAGCAGGCATCTGGTGGAATGGATGACAAAAAAAACTTGCATTATAGGCTTTTTTGCGGTATCTTTATAACAGTTTCACAGCAATAAGCACATTGGACTGGGGTCTAGGAGAGCATAGGAGAAAGGAACAAAGATATGAGTGAATATATTAACGTATCTGAGATTTTTGGTGAGGATGTATTTAATGATTCTGTCATGCAGCAGCGTCTTCCCAAAAAGGTTTACAAAGATTTGAAACAGACCATATTAGAGGGAAAAGATTTGTCTCTGGAGATGGCAGATGTAATTGCTCATGAGATGAAGGAATGGGCAATTGAGAAAGGTGCTACCCATTATACTCACTGGTTTCAGCCTCTTACAGGAGTGACAGCAGAAAAGCATGATTCATTTATTACTGCCCCTCTTCCAAATGGAAAGGTGCTGATGAGTTTTTCGGGAAAAGAACTGATCACAGGGGAACCAGACGCTTCTTCCTTCCCATCAGGAGGGCTTCGTGCTACTTTTGAGGCAAGAGGATATACAGCGTGGGATTGTACATCACCGGCTTTTGTGCGTCATGATGCCGCAGGAGCTACGTTATGTATTCCTACTGCTTTTTGTTCTTATACAGGAGAGGCATTAGATCAGAAGACACCACTTCTTCGCTCCATGCAGGCCATTAACACCCAGGCACTGCGTCTGCTCCGCCTGTTCGGAGATACTACTGCTAAGAGGGTAATCCCCTCTGTTGGTGCAGAGCAGGAATATTTTCTGGTAAGCGAAGAAATGTTCAGCAAAAGAAAAGACCTGGTATTCACAGGCCGTACCTTATTCGGTGCAATGCCGCCGAAAGGCCAGGAATTAGATGATCATTATCTTGGAACTATCCGCCAGCGTGTTTCTGCTTATATGAAACATGTAAATGAAGAACTGTGGAAGTTAGGTGTGACATCTAAGACCCAGCATAATGAGGCAGCTCCGGCACAGCACGAACTTGCTCCGATATATGCAGAAGCAAATGTGGAAGTGGATCATAATCAGATTGTGATGCAGACCTTGAAAAGAGTTGCTTCCCAGCATGGTATGAAGTGTCTGCTTCATGAGAAACCATTTGCAGGTGTGAACGGTTCTGGAAAACACAACAACTGGTCTCTAACTACAGATACAGGCTATAATCTTTTAGAGCCGGGAAATACACCGCATGACAATATTCAGTTCCTTTTAGTCTTGAGCTGTATCTTGAAGGCGGTTGATGAACATGCAGAATTGCTTCGTGAATCAGCAGCAGATGTTGGAAATGACCACCGTCTGGGGGCAAGTGAAGCACCGCCTGCTATTATTTCCGTATTTTTAGGAGAACAGCTTACCGATGTTATGAATCAGCTGATCACCACAGGTACAGCGGATCATAGTATTGAAAGAGAAGTTCTTGACACCGGTGTAAAAGCAATTCCGGAGTTTATGAGGGATACCGCAGACAGAAACAGGACATCACCTTTTGCATTTACAGGAAATAAATTTGAATTCCGTATGGTTGGTTCCAGGGATTCCATTGCTCCGGCTAATGTGGTATTAAATACCATTGTTGCCCAGGCATTCAAGGAAGCCTGTGATGAGCTGGAAAAAGCAGATAATTTTGAAATCGCAGTTCATGATTTGATGAAAAAGAATTTTACTAAGCATCAGAGAATCGTGTTTAACGGAAATGGATATTCAGATGAATGGGTAAAAGAAGCCGATAGAAGAGGACTGCCGAACCTTACCTGTATGGTAGAGAGCCTGGAAGCTCTTACCATGGAGAAAACAGTAAGTCTGTTTGAAGAATTTGGTGTCCTTACAAGAGCAGAATTAGAATCCAGACAGGAAATCAAATACGAAGCATATGGAAAGGCTATTAATATTGAAGCCAGAACCATGCTGGATATAGCAGGAAAACAGATTATTCCTGCGGTCATCCGTTATACAAGACAACTGGCTGATTCTATCAATGCAGTTGTTGCAGCAGGTGTTTTAGACGTGGAGGTACAGACTGGGCTTTTACAGGAAACTTCTGTTTTATTAAAAGAAACAAAAGAAGCATCTGACCGTTTGAAAGAAGTTACAGAGACTGCCTATGCGATGGAAGATGGAAAGGATAAGGCATTTTATTACCGCCGCCAGGTTGTTCCGGCTATGGAAGCATTGAGAAAACCGGTGGATGAACTGGAAATGATCGTAGATAAAGAAATATGGCCGATGCCGTCCTATGGAGATTTGCTGTTTGAGGTTTAAAGAAGGAGGGCTGTTGCTAAACTTAAATTTGTTTATGCAGCAGCCCCTGCTGTTTTTATAGAGCTTTTTAGAGATGGAGAGAAATTATGGATCATACATTAGAATTTCTAAAGGAACAGAAGGTTCAAGAGGGATTGATCAGGGATGTAGAGCTGTTCCGGAAAGAATATGCTGTGGAGGAAGTAGAATTATCCAGAGTGAGTGAGCCGGATATGCTGTTTTATGGAAAAGAAGTTTTGGAGATGGCCATAGCAGCCCTGCTGGAAGGAGAAAATCTTCTGCTTACCGGGGCAAAAGCTACCGGAAAAAACGTGCTGGCAGAAAATCTTGCATGGATATTTGGAAGACCTGTTTATAATGTGTCCTTTCATGTGAATACCAACAGCGGCGATTTGATCGGGACAGATACTTTCGTGAATAATGAAGTGCAGCTTAGAAAAGGAAGTATTTACCGCTGTGCCCAGTACGGAGGCTTCGGTATTTTAGATGAGATCAATATGGCAAAAAATGATGCAGTATCTGTCCTGCACGCATCCTTGGATTACCGCCGCTGCATTGATGTGCCGGGATATGATAAGATTGATATGCATCCAGCTTCCAGATTTATCGGGACTATGAATTATGGATATGCCGGAACTAAAGAATTAAATGAGGCTCTGGTGTCCAGATTCCTTGTGATTGATATGCCGCCCCAGGATGAAGATACCCTGAGGTTTATTTTTCAGTCAAAATTTCCGGGACTGAAGGAAAGTTCATTAAAACAGTGGATCGGATTGTTTATGGACTTACAGTTAAAGGCAAGAAATGGTGAGATTACAACAAAAGCCCTGGATCTTCGAGGAATTCTGGGAGCATTAAAATCCATACACAGAGGTTTATCACCGGCATTTGCAGTGAAAATGGGTGTGGTGAACAAGAGTTTTGATGTCTTTGAAAAAGAAATCATCCAGGATGTAGTCATGACCAGGATTCCCAAGACATGGACACCGGAAGATGTATTTGAGGATTAAAAGAACATATGGGAGAATTAGAACTGGAACTGGAAAGCAGAATTAAGAATCTCATGTGGACTGTGAGCGGGGACTATGCCTTAGAGTTCAAGCCGGATTTGAAAGCATTTGCCAGATCAGAATACGCAGCATTATACGATGGAATCAAACAGGGTGCCTTTGCCAGATATTTTGACCGGGAAGCCTTTTCTATGTACCTGGTGAAAAAAATGTATCTTCATGCTTCTGAGGCACCGCTGCTTTCCATTGCCCAGCTCTGTATTGAGTTTGCTGTGTCCGGTAAAATCATAAAAGAGAGGGAAGGCGTTGCCAATATCAGAAGGAAGGCCTGCGAGGATATTTTGGATTCAGAATTCCACAGGCTTCAGGAAAATACCGTTGGAAGGCTGAAACTGGCCTTGTTCCGGGAAATTTTAGATGGCAGAGGAGCAGCCACCCAGCAGATGAAGAATTGGATGGACAGCATCTGGGCCTTGGAGAATACCTCTGATACTATGGAAGTGATACGGACCGCAGACAGGCTCTATAATGAGATTGCAGACCCTTATTTTGAGAGGCAGCATGGAAATCTGGAACAGGTTCTTGCAGTGACTATGGAAGATCTTGCAGAATTTTCCTGGAAAGAATTTTTGCAGGAAGAAGCTCTGGAAAGTACCATGGAGACGTATCTGGACCACATTACAGAACAGATGACGAACCTGGACACTATGGAAGCATTCCAGGAGAAGGAAGAAAAGGAAAGCAAAGAGCAGGGGAAAAAGATTGTAGTGGTCGATCAAAAAGCCCTGGAACAGATGTATTCGTATGTAGAGCGTAATTACGGGAAAACATTTCTTTCGGAAACAGAAGAAAAAAGAATGAATTATCTCATGTGCAGAGGCATACACAGTGACTGCAGCCTTTATTTCACAAAAGGTATTTTAAAAGACCCGGTGCTGAGAAATTATCAGTACGAATATGCAAGAAAGCAAAAAGATAAAAACCTCCATGAATATTATGATAACCACAGAATCGTTAAAAATAATATCAGGATTCTTACAGATATGCTGAAAAAAACGCTGGTCATGCGTGATGAAACAGAAGAGGTATTGTCAGACAGGGGAACCATTCTCCCGGCACGGCTTTGGAGAGTGGGAAGAACAGCAGAAGGACAATTTTTCAGCAGGCAGCTTTACCAGGATTCCAGCAGATTTGTGGTGGACGTGCTTTTAGATGCCAGTGGTTCCCAGCGTTCCAGACAGGGACAGGTGGCGATTCAGGCATATATTTTAAGTGAAGCTCTGAGTAATGTGGGGATTCCTCACAGAGTCATGAGTTTTTGTACTTTTTGGGATTACACAATTCTTCATGAATTCAGGAACTATGATGCACCAAGAAATGAAAACGGAAATATTTTTGAATATGTGACCTCTTCCAATAACCGCGACGGGCTTGCTGTGAAAGCGGCAGGACATGGGCTTTTAGAGCGTGAAGAAGAACATAAGATTTTAATCGTGCTTAGCGATGGAAGACCCTATGATGTGATCATTAACCGGCCAAATGCAAGAAATCCAAAACCATATCATGGAAATTATGCAGTGTCGGATACGGCATTTGAGGTGCGAAAACTCAGAAACCAGGGCGTTTGTGTTCTGGGTGTTTTTGCGGGAGAAGAAAAGGATCTGACCGCAGAAAAGAAAATTTTTGGGAAGGATTTCGCTTATATCCGCAAAATTTCCGGTTTTTCACCAGTGGTCGGGAGATATTTAATGAAACAATTAGAGAGAGAAATATGAATAAAGTATTACATTTTTGAAAAAAAGATGTAATATTTTAGGTTTTCTCTTTTCTTTTTCCCGATTTTGTATTAAAATATACAGTAGGGTTTTTGTTTTTATGGGATTTTGTAACTAGATAACAGATGAAAAACTATATAATGAAAGAAGGAGAAAACATGATATCAAACCAGATACTCCAAAGTACCCTTGACGGGCTGAAAGGAATTTCAAGGACAGATTTGTGCATTACAGATATGGAAGGTAAAGTATTGGCGTCTACATTTGCCACAAGTGTATGCGATCAGGAAGAGGCAGCAGCATTTGCTAATTCTCAGGCAGACAGCCAGGTAGTGAGAGGAAACCAGTATTTTAAGATTTATGACAATCATCAGCTGGAATATATCCTGATTATGGACAGCACAGCAGATGACGCATATACACTGGGGAAATTAGTAGTATTCCAGATTCAGGGGCTTCTTACTGCGTACAAAGAAAGATTTAATAAGGATAATTTTATCAAGAACTTATTACTGGACAATCTGCTTTTGGTGGATATTCATAACAGAGCAAAAAAACTTCATATTGAGGTGGATGTCAAGAGAGTAGTTTATATTCTGGAAACGAACCAGGATAAAGACTATGGTTCACTGGAAAATATTAAGAACCTGCTGGGTGGTAAGGCAGGAGATTTCGTCACTGCGGTAGATGAGAAGAGTATTATCATCGTCAAAGAAGTGGCACCGACAGATACTTATGCCCAGTTAGAAAAAACAGCAAACAGCATTTTAACTACTTTAGGTGTGGAAAAAGACGGAAAGACCCACATTGCCTACGGAACCATTGTAAAAGAATTAAAAGAAGTGTCACGTTCTTACAAAGAAGCGAAGATGGCACTGGATGTAGGTAAAATCTTCTTTGGGGACAGAGATGTGATCGCATACAGTTCCCTGGGAATCGGCCGTCTGATTTACCAGCTTCCTATTCCGCTGTGTAAAATGTTTATCCGTGAAATCTTTGATAATCATTCACCGGATGATTTTGATGAAGAAACACTGACCACGATTAATAAGTTTTTTGAGAACAGCCTGAATGTCTCAGAAACTTCCAGACAGCTTTTTATACACAGAAATACTCTGGTGTACAGACTGGATAAACTCCAGAAGAGCACTGGGCTTGATCTGCGTGTCTTTGAAGATGCCATTACCTTTAAGATTGCCCTGATGGTAGTGAAGTATATGAAATATATGGAGACACTGGATTATTAGAATCTTTTTGATTGTTGACGAAAACAGGAGGTTATTATGATCGATTTAAAAGACGTGAGTAAATCATACAGCAAGGGCCAGCCAGCCATTGACCATATGAATCTTCACGTAGAGAAGGGTGAATTCGTGTTTATTGTAGGAAACAGCGGTTCCGGGAAATCAACCCTGATTAAACTGCTTCTGAAAGAACTGGATCCTACCAGCGGCACGATTACCGTAAATGGACAGGAACTGAATAAACTGCGCCGGAGAAAAGTTGCAAAATACCGCAGGGGAGTAGGTGTTGTGTTCCAGGATTTCCGGCTTTTAAAAGACAGAAATGTATATGAAAATGTTGCTTTTGCCCAGCGTGTTATCCAGCGGCCCACCAGAATCATCAAGAAGCGTGTGCCTGAGATGCTGACACTGGTAGGGCTGGCAGAGAAATATAAATCAAAACCAGACCAGCTTTCCGGTGGTGAACAGCAGAGGGTAGCACTTGCAAGAGCATTGGTAAACAGGCCAAACATTCTTCTTGCAGACGAGCCTACAGGAAACCTTGACCCCCAGAACTCTTTTGAAATTATGAAACTTCTGGAGGAAATCAACCAGAGAGGAACTACAGTTCTTGTGGTTACTCACAACAGAGAAATTGTAAATGCGTTTAAAAAGCGTGTTATCACAATGAAGAAAGGCGTCATCGTAAGCGACGAACAAGAAGGTGAATATCTGAATGAGAATTAGTACCATTGCATACATATTAAAACAGGGATTTAAAAACATCTGGAACAATCTGAGATTTTCCCTGGCATCTATTGCAACCATGTCTGCATGTATCTTTTTATTCGGACTGTTTCTTTCCCTGCTGATGAACTTCCGTTATATTGTGCATTCAGCAGAAGAAGGGGTTGCAGTTATTGTTTACTTTGAAAACGGCACGAAACAAGAGCAGATTGACCAGATTGGTTCTCAGATTGAGAAACGTGCAGAAGTATCCAACATGGAATATATTTCTGCTGACGAGGCATGGGAAGAATATAAAGACATTTATCTGGAAGGGGAAGACGAAGAAATCGCAGAAGGATTCAAAGAAAATCCTCTTGCAAACTCTGCCCGCTATAATGTGTATCTGAAGAATGTAGAAAAACAGTCTGATCTGGTAAAGTTTATTGAAGGACTGGATGGAGTCCGGAAAGTAGAGCAGTCTAAACAGGCAGCAGATACATTATCTTCCTTTAATAAGTTGATTGCTTATGTATCTGTGATCATTATTCTGATTTTGCTTGCAGTAGCCTTTTTCCTTATCAGCAATACCATTACCATGGGTATTTCCATCAGGCAGGAAGAAATTGGTATTATGAAGCTCATTGGTGCCACAGACTTTTTCGTAAGGTCACCATTTGTCATTGAAGGTATTCTTTTAGGTGCAATTGGTGCAGCACTTCCACTGGGTGCCCTTTATATTATGTATGATAAGGCAATTGGATATATTGTTTCTAAATTTAGTGTTCTTGGGAACTTCCTTCAGTTCCTGGATGTGTGGACAGTATTCCAGTTCCTGCTGCCGGTAGGTATCGGACTTGGTGTGGGAATCGGTCTTTTTGGAAGTATCTTCTCTATTAGAAAACATTTAAGAGTATAATACAAATAGATAAGGCTGCTGCATATTATGCAGCAGCCTTATTATGAATAAGGAGCAGACAAAATGGAACGGAAAAAATTTATCAAGGGATTTATGCTGGGAATCCTCCTTACCGTGTGTGTGGGCGCAGTGGGAATCAAGGCGTATGATGTGATCCAGTCCAATGAGAGAAATCAGGGAGCAGTCACAGATGATTTTGTGGAAAAAGCCAAGCTCATCGAGCGGATTGTGGATAAAAAATTCACAGGGGAAGTGGATAAGGAGCTGATGGAGTCCATGATGTACAAGGGGCTCATGGCCAGTCTTGGAGACCCATATTCTGCATACTATACAAGTGAGGAATATGAAGACTTAAATACAGAAACCACAGGGTCTTATAAAGGAATCGGTGTGGTGATGCAGATGCATATGGAAACCGGGACTGTGAAGGTCGTGCGCTGTTATGAAACAGCACCGGGAGCCAAGGCCGGCCTGCAGCCGGAAGATATTCTGGTAGCTGTGAACGGGGAGAGCATCGTGGGAAAAGAGCTGAGTGAGGTGGTAGATGAAATCAAGGCTTCTGAAGACGAGATTGCCCACCTTACCATTGCAAGAGATGGAGAAGCAGATTATCTGGAATTTGATATCCCACTGGAAGAAGTAAATATTCCTGTAGTAGATTTTGAAATGCTGGAGGATCAGATAGGATATATTGCATTATATGAATTTACGGAACAAACAGAGCCTCAGTATTTAGAAGCATTCCAGACCCTGAAAAAACAGGGAATGGAGAGGCTGATTATTGATCTGAGAGGAAATCCGGGCGGTCTGCTTACATCTGTATGTGATATCCTCAATGATATGCTGCCGGAGGGCCTGATCGTATATACAGAGGATAAAGATGGCAATAAAGAAGAGATAAAAAGTGATGGAAAACATAAACTAGATATGCCGCTGGCTGTTCTGGTAAATGGAAACAGTGCCAGTGCTTCCGAAATCTTTGCCGGTGCCATTCAGGACTACGAAGTGGGCACTTTGGTGGGAACCACCACTTTTGGAAAAGGAATTGTACAGAGTGTGATTCCGCTCTCAGATGGAAGTGCAGTGAAGACTACCACAGCAAAATATTACACGCCAAAGGGCAGATGTATCCACGGAACAGGGATTACACCGGATGTAGAGGTGGAGCTCACCGAAGGCCTGGAGCAGAAGACCACACTGACCCATGAGGAAGACAATCAGCTTCAGAAGGCCATGGAAGTTGTGAAAGAAAAATAGAAGTTATACTTCAAAGGAGAAAAGGACATGTTACAGCAACTAAAAAACCATGTATTGGTACAGACCTTCCGGGAGTTAAAAGGAAATCCTAAATGGTCTATTTGTACGGAACCCCTTTGGTTCATCCCTTATTCCCTGTTTATACCATTCCAGACACTTTATATGCGGAAACTGGGTCTTAGCAGTGTGGAAATCGGCACTACGGTTACGGTTGGATTTATTTTGCAGATGTTTTTCGCCCTGATTGGCGGTGTCATTACCGATAAAATGGGGAGAAGAAAGGCTACGGTGATTTTTGATACCCTGGGCTGGACCGTTCCCTGCCTGATCTGGGCAGCTTCTCAGAATTTCTGGTGGTTTCTGGCAGCAGCGGCGGTAAACGCAGCTTTCCAGATTACAAACACATCCTGGAACTGCCTGTTTATTGAAGACTGCCCTCCAAAACATATTACCAATGCCTTTACCTTGATTCAGATGTGCGGGATGTTATCTGTGTTTTTCTCACCGCTGGCTGTGATTTTAGTAGGGACATATGATGTAGTTTCTGTCATGCGCTGGCTGTATTTCATTGCAGCCATTTCCATGCTGGCGAAGTTTTTGCTGCTTTACTATTTTGGCGGTGAGACACAGGTAGGGAAAAAGCGGATGGAGGAAACAAAGAATCTTTCTTATTTCTCCATGATGAAAGGATACGGAAGGGTATTTCTTACCATGGTAAAATCCGGGAAAATGCGGCTGGTGGTGTATTTTATGGCGCTTACCAATATTATCCAGATTGCCACTACGAATTTCTTTTCCCTGTATGTCACAGAAAAGATTCATTTATCAGATGAACTGGTGGCTGTGTTTCCGGTTATCCGTACTCTGGTTATGCTTGCCTTTGTCATTGGGCTGCAGAACCTTTTTCAGAAACTTAGAATGAAAGTTTCTTTTCTGGTGGGATTTCTCATGTACATAGCAAGCCATCTGCTTCTTTTGCTTACACCAGAGAAAAATCTGCTATTGGTGATGGGCTATACGGTTCTGGAAGCAGCGGCTTATGCAGTTATTATTCCAAGAAAGGATGCTCTTATGGCTCATTATGTAGACCAAAAGGAACGTTCCAGAATTTATGCATTATACAATGTATTAATGATTGGTATTTCCGTGCCATTTGGAAGCCTGATTGGATGGATGTTTGAGCTGAACCCAGGTTTTCCATTCCTGTTTAATATTGCACTTTTTTGCCTTTGTATTCTTCTTGCCATGTGTTCCAGAGACTTATCCAGGCTGGAAGAAAGTATTGGGTAAGATTTGATAATTCCACGGAATCGTTGTAAAATGGTGCATAGAAATATAGGGACAGAGGAGAAAAGAATATGAATTTTCAGGAAGTGACAGAGAAAGCAAGGGGAAATATTGGTCCATATTGTAAAGCGTGTAACGTTTGCAACGGGCTTGCATGTAAGAATACCATTCCGGGACCTGGTGCAAAGGGAAACGGTACTGTGGCAGCCAGAAATTATGCAAAATGGCAGGAAATCTGTATTAACATGGATACCATCTGCCAGCAGAAACCGGTAAATACGGAATTAGAATTGTTTGGAAAAACATTCCGGTATCCTGTTTTTGCAGGGCCTGTAGGTGCAGTGAAACTGCATTACGGAGAGAACTATACAGATTTGGAATACAATGAGATTCTGGTGGAAGCCTGTGCCAAGCATGGAATTGCGGCATTTACGGGGGATGGCACAAATCCCCAGGTTATGACAGAGGCAGCAGTAGCCATTGGCCGTCTGGGTGGAATGGGCATTCCCACTGTGAAACCATGGGACATGAATACAATCAGGGAGAAAATGGAATTGGTAAAAAAATCAGGAGCCTTCGCAGTAGCAATGGATATTGACGCAGCAGGACTTCCGTTTTTGCAGAATCTGAATCCTCCAGCAGGGTCAAAATCTGTGGAGGAATTAAAGGAAATCGTAAAAATGGCAGAAATTCCTTTTCTATTAAAGGGAATCATGACACCAAAAGCGGCACAGAGAGCATTGGAAGCAGGTGTGCAGGGAATCGTGGTATCCAATCACGGAGGAAGAGTTTTAGATCAGTGCCCGTCTACAGCAGAAGTGCTGCCTTCCATTGTAAAAGCAGTGGGTAAGGAGATGAAGATTCTGGTAGACGGCGGAATCCGCACAGGAATCGATGTGTTTAAAGCACTTGCCATGGGAGCAGATGCGGTACTGGCAGCCAGGCCGTTTGTAACGGCTGTTTACGGGGGTGCACAGGAAGGCGTGGCAGCTCTGATAGAGAAATACGGTGCAGAACTGATCGATACCATGAAAATGTGCGGGGCATTTTCTCTGAAAGAAATTAACCGGGATATGATTTGGAAAGAATGAGGGCATAGGAATCAATGAGAGACAGAGATATCTGGATGAAGCTGCTAAAAGAAAAATATCCAACCAAACAGGCAGTATGCAGGGAGATTATTAATCTTACAGCGATTATCAACCTTCCCAAAGGCACAGAGCATTTTATGAGTGATATTCACGGGGAATACGAAGCCTTTCTTCACATTATGAATAACTGTTCCGGTGTTATCCGGGAAAAGGTGCGGATGCTGTTTTCTGAAACCCTGAGTGTGCGGGAACAAAAAGAAATCTGCACCCTGATCTACTATCCAAGAGAAGTGATGAACCGGAAAAGAAACCTGAATGAATTGTCAGAGGACTGGTACCGCCTGATGCTGAATTATCTGCTGGAAATCGCAAAGACGGTATCCTCAAAATATACAAGGTCAAAAGTACGGAAGGCACTTCCAAAGGAATTTGGGGATATTATTGATGAGCTTCTGCATTTTATGCCGGATGAGGATGATAATCAAATCCGGTATCACAGACAGATTTTAGATACCATTATCGGAATCGAGAATTCAGAAGAATTCATTGTAGCCCTTGCAGAATTGATCAAGCACCTGGCTGTGGACCATCTCCATATTGTAGGCGATATCTTTGACAGGGGCGGTGATGCAGATAAAATCATGGATTTGCTGATGGAGTACCACTCTCTTGACATTGAATGGGGAAATCACGATATTTTGTGGATGGGAGCAGCCTGCGGAAATGAAGCCAGCATTGCAACCGTAGTAAAAAATAATATGAAGTACAATAATATTCAGATTCTGGAAAGCGGTTATGGTATCAGTCTGCGTTCATTAGTACTGTTTGGAGAGAAGACATATCCGGAGTTAGATATTATGGAGGCGGCTCAGAAAGCCTTGTCCATTATTTTATTTAAACTGGAGGGTCAGATTATATTGCGTCATCCGGAGTATAATATGCAGGACCGTCTTCTTCTGGATAAAATTGATTATGAAAATAAAACCGTGGTTTCCCAGCAGATGACTTATGCTATGAAGGATACGGATTTTCCTACTGTGGACAGGGAACATCCTTATGAGCTTACAGAAGAAGAACAAAAAGTTATTCAGGACTTAAAATTTTCTTTTTTAAACAGTCATCGCCTGCAAAAGCATATGGATTTCCTTTTTGAAAAAGGATGTATGTATAAACGCTATAATGAAAATCTTCTTTATCATGGCTGTATTCCTTTAGATGATCAAGGGAATTTTGATGGGATTGAAATTGATAGAAATATTTATATGGGTAAGGAATATCTGGATTA
This sequence comes from uncultured Blautia sp., assembly GCA_900556555.1. Classification (GTDB taxonomy): domain Bacteria; phylum Bacillota; class Clostridia; order Lachnospirales; family Lachnospiraceae; genus Blautia. The sequence continues at coordinate 3,939 of USPF01000042.1, read as the reverse complement.
TGCGGAGCGGGTTGTAAGAGAAGTACGAAAAGGGGAAGCAGGACAAGATGGTCTGGATTTCATGTGGTATCTTTGGACTGGGAAAAAGTCTCCGCTCTGCGGAAGAAATATTAAAACTTTTGAACGTACTTTTATTCAGGATAAAACGGCCTGGAAAGAGCCGACAGATCCTTATTATAAGTTTTATCATACGGAAAAGACCTGCAATATGATTCTCAGGGAATTTGGATTATTTTCACCTTTATCTCATATTATTAACGGACATACTCCAGTAAAAACAGTAGAAGGAGAAGAGCCGGTGCGTGCCAACGGAAAACTTATTGTGATTGACGGCGGATTTAGTCAAGCATATCATAAGACCACAGGAATTGCCGGATATACCTTGATTTATAATTCTCATGGAATGCGGATTAAGGCACATCAGCCTTTTGAAAGTGTGGAAAAAGTCCTGGAAGAAAACAAAGATATTGAGTCTACCTCTACGATGTTCGAGACAGAAGCAGACCGAATCATGGTTGGAGACACTGACGAAGGAAAAGAGATAAAAGAAGAAATTCAAATGCTGAAGAAACTTTTGGAGGTTTACAGGGGGAAATAGCATGTGAAAAGGATCAGAGAAAAGTTAGATGTGTATTTGAATAATTTAAAGATAAAGAGAAAGATTTTTCTGCTGTATTTTTATTGTGTCATGCTTCCATTGGTTCTTACAGATACAGTGATTTGTGGAATGTTTATTCATGATGAAAAAGAAGCCAGGGAAGTGCGACTTAAAAATATGGTAAAATCTGTAGAATATATGATGAATAGTGCAGCAGATGAGGCAGCAGCCTTGTCAGAAAATATTTACTTTAACAAGTATATTAATGAATTTCTAAATAAAGAATTTTCTTCAGAACTGGACTACTATAATCAATATCAGGAGCTTTTAAAAGATTCCTTATTTGATAGTTCACTGGGAACTAGTAATGCGATTATTACCATGTATACAGATAATCCAACGGTGGTAAATGGAGGCAGATTCTGGAAGATGGAAAGTATTAAGGGAAAAGCCTGGTATGAGGAATTTTTAGCTTCCGGACAGGAAATGCAGATGTATTTTTACTTTGAGGCTTCTGGAACAACCAACCTGAAGCTGCCGAGAAAAGCATCTTTTGTACGAAAGTTGGATCGTTATAAAAGAGATCCTTATCAGAAACTGTTAAAAATTGATTTAGATTATACACAAATTAATCAAAATCTGATTATGGCTAACTATGAAGATAGGGTCTATGTATGTAAGGATGGAAAAATTATCTTTTCTAACAGCCGTAAACTGAATCGACAACAGGATTTTGAAAAAATTATAGGTGTAAACAGAAAAAAAGGAGAATATATAGAATCTTTTCATTTGTTTGGACAAGATCTAGATATCTATGCAATTCCAAAAAAGAATCATTTTTTTCGGGGAATTTTACAGCATTGGCTGACAGTTGTATTGTTGATTCTGTTTAATATTTTGATACCATGTGTGTTTATGCAGGCGCTGCGTAGAACCTTTACCGAAAGATTGGAGATTTTGAATAGAACTATTAATTACAGAGGACAGGGAAAACTGGAGAAAATTCAGGGTATTCAGGGGACGGATGAAATTGCTGTTCTTATGAGAAATTATAACAGTATGGTTCAGGAAAATAATGATTTAATTGAAACCGTATATAAAAGCAGATTGAAACAGCAGGAGATTAATATTGCGAGACAAAAAGCAGAACTTTTGGCTTTGCATGGACAGATTAATCCGCACTTTTTGTTTAATGTTCTGGAAAATATAAGAATGCGGAGCGTGTTAAAGCAGGAGTATGAGACAGCAGAGATGATAGAACAACTTTCTATCATGGAACGTCAATACGTAGAGTGGGGAACGGATTTGCTACCGATTCAGGAGGAGCGAAAGTTTGTGGAGGCATATCTAAAACTGCAGAAATACAGATTTGGAAATCGTTTGTCTTATACCATTGAGGTGGAAGAAGGGTGCGAAGATTATAAAATTCCGAAACTTTCTTTGGTAACTTTTGTAGAAAATGCTTGTGTACATGGTATAGAGGATAAGGCGGCGCAATGCTGGATTTTTGTAAGGGTATCTCAGAAACAAGAAGAGTTATACATGGAAATAGAAGATACAGGAAGTGGAATGCCAGAAGAATATCTTTCTATTCTTAAGGAGAAAATGGAACACGCAAGCATCGAAATGTTAAAGCAGAAGGGAAGTGTAGGAATGGTGAATGCTTGTCTCAGGTTGAAAATGTATACAGAGGGTCAGGTAAAATTTGTGTTAGAGAGTGAAGAGCATGTGGGAACAATCGTAACTATTTCAATCCCGCTTCATGTTTTAAAATAGGAGATAGAAAAGAAATGCTAAAAGTTTTACTAGTTGAAGATGAACAATATATTGCACAGGGGCTTTCTATGCTTATAGAGTGGGAAAGCTGTGGCTATGAAATTGCAGGAATTGTTTATAACGGGCAGGAAGCAGTGGAGTTTTTACAGGATGCACCTGTAGACTTGATTTTGTCAGATATTAAGATGCCAGTAATGGATGGAATAACACTTTTGAAAAAAATCAGGGAGGAAGAGCTTTCAGATGCATTTTTTGTGATTTTAAGTGGATATGGAGACTTTTCCTATGCGCAACAGGCAATTAAATATAAATGTACAGATTATATTTTAAAACCTATTCAGAGGCAGCAGCTCTTTGCTCTTTTAGAAAAAGTAAGCCTTTTATATAAGACGCAAAAAAAGCAGGAAACGGAAAAGAAGAAAATGGGAAGAGCTTATTTTGTCAGATATATACAGGCTTTGTTATTAGGCCGTGCAGATAAAGAAGCTCTAGATTATATTCACAAAAAAGTTTCCTTTTCCAATAGAATCCGTTATATTCATATAGAATTAGAAGAAAAAGAAGAAGTTCTAGATTTTCAGGATATGCGTACCTATCAGAAAGTAGTTTTTCAGAATTGCAGGAAATACCTGGGTTCAGAAAAAGAAGATCTGGTATTTATGGATATTGTGGGACGTAAGGAATGGCTGGATATTGGATTTTTGTATGATGTAGGGATTGCAGTAGATAATGGAATGGAAGAAGAGGCCTATTTGAAAGAGTTTCTGGAAGGTATTGCAGTAGACTTGCCAGTGAAGGTGAGAAGTTATGTAGGAGATGCTGTCAGTTCTATTGAGGATATTTCAGAATCTTTCCGTACTGCAATTCTGGCACGGAGTTTTCATGTTTTTCAGGTGGATAAGAGTATTTTATATTATTCAGAAGAAAGAAAAGAAACAAGTGGGAAAATCATTAATAAAAATAGTATTGAAGAACTATTAAAAGCTGTGGAAGAAAATAATGCAGAGAAGATTTTGGAAAAGGGAAGAATCGTATACCAGGAGTTAAACCAGCAGAATGTAGATTTGGAAATGACCCAGATGAATATGAATTATTTGCTTGTAAATCTGGCGCATTTAGGGCTTGGGGAGGATGAAAGTCTGAATCAGGATGAAATTATCCAGTATATACGGAGGAATGTTTTTGAAAACAGCGCTTTAAGAGGAGGGCAGGAGAATTTCTGTCGTTTTATGCAGGAGTATGGAGAATACTTGGGAGAACTTAGGAAAAATACATCTCACGGAGTTTTAGGATGTGTGGAAAAAGAAATACGAGAGCATTATCAGGAAAACATTACCTTAAAAGAATTCAGCAAAAAGTATTTTGTAAATAGCGCATATTTAGGGCAGATGTTCCGAAAACAGTATGGGATATCCTTTAAAGAATATTTAAACAACTACAGAATTGAAAAGGCAGCAGAATATCTTTTGCATACAGATGATAAAATTTATCAGATTGCCGATAAGGTGGGATATAAAGACCTGGATTATTTCATTAATAAATTTATAGCGGTGAAAGGATGTACC